>JAKAJS010000065.1 GCA_021813685.1 Deltaproteobacteria bacterium
GGTCCAAAGCTCGAGCAGATCCACGCCTTCTTCAAGAGCCATCTCGATTTCCTCTTCGAAGGCCGGCATGTCCTCCCGGCGACGCCTGTAGATGAGAAGGGGCCTCCCCCCCACGCGCAGAACCGTACGCGCCGCATCGACCGCCGTATTCCCGCCCCCGATGATCGCCACCTGACCGTTGAGGAAGGAAGAAGCTTCCCCGCAGCTTACCTTCCGCAGAAACTGCAGCCCGTCCTCGACGCCCCCCGCCTCTTCGCCCGCCAGAGGCAGATCAATGCCCCGGGACCTGCCGCACGCCAGAAAAACGGCGTCGTATTTGCTCTCGATTTCCTCAAGGAACGTTTTTGTGACGGGCTTTCCACAGTAGAGAGCGACCCCTTCCCTACGGATTCGTTCGACCTCAGTCCGAAGGACCGCGGCGGGAAGCCGGTAAGCGGGGATGCCGTACCGCAGGATCCCGCCCGGCTCGGCCGAAGACTCGAAAAGATCGCAGCCGTAGCCCAGGCGGGCGAGAAAATAGGCGGCGCTAAGCCCCGCCGGTCCCGCGCCCACGACCGCGATTTTTTGTTTTTTTGGCTCGGACCGCTCGAAAGAGGGTTTCAGATCGTATCGGGCCGCCGTATCGGCCAGGAATCCTTCAATGGTGTGAATGCCGATTCCCTCATCGAACTCGCTTCGGTTGCATTTGCCCTCGCAGGGCCGGAAGCACACCCGGCCGCACACCGCGGGCAGGGGGTTTTCCTTCAGGATCGTTTCCCACGCTTCTTTGAAAAGCCCCTGAGCGGCCAGCATCTCGACGCGCCCGATGTCCTCGCCGGCCGGGCAGGCCGCGCTGCAGGGAGCTGTCTTCTCCTCGTAGCGCGGACGCAGGAAACGCCACGAGCCCGTTTTGTTGCTCTCGGTGCTTCTGAAAGAATGAGGAACCAGCAGCGGAATTGAATCCTTCATCTTGTTTCTACCTCTCCTTCATTCGTTATCCGCCCCTCGCCCTGCATCCTCACCCGTTCGTAAGCCTCCCCGGCGGCCTGGATATTGGCTTCCAGCTTCACGGCGATCTCTTCTTCGATCGCTCCGGCTATCGCATCCATCGGGGGTACGCCGAGAACTCGGGCCAGGGCGCCCATCATGGCCGTATTGACTATGGGGTGCGTGCGCGTGCCGAGTCCAAGCCTGAGAGCAATCTCGGTAGCATCCACGCAGGCGAGGCGAAAGTTCGCATATCGGGCCGAATCGGCGGGAAAATCGGCGCTGTTCAGCACAATCCAGCCATTCGGTTTCAGCCCCCGCGTGACATCGATCGTCTCCAGAAGCGACGTGTCCTGGACGACGACATGATCGGGGGTGTATACATTGGTTCTTATGAGGATTTCTTTCCGATCCAGCCGCAGGTAGGCCTCGACGGGCGCTCCGCGTCGTTCGACCCCGAAAAGCGGGAAACTCTGGACCTGATAGCCGGCGCGAAAGAAGGCCTTTGCGAGCAAAATAGCGGCCACAACCGAACCCTGCCCCCCGCGTCCGTGTAAGCGTATTTCCAGCATGTCTGCACCCCCTGTGGCCTCTTTTCGCGTGGAAAAGTCTTTTACACCCTGCTCCAGACGACCACTACCGCCTTTGCGCTCTTTTGCTCCAGGCATCGAAAGCTGTGGCTGATGTTGGACCGAAAATAGATACTGTCGCCCGGTTCGAGCACTTCCACCCGATTTTGCGTACGAAACTCGAGCCTGCCTTCCAGAAGGGTCAGGAACTCCTCGCCGTCGTGGCTGGCAAAAACCATTTCGCTCGTATCCAGGGGAGGAAACTCCACCAGGAAAGGCTCCATGTGCTTGTCGCTCTTCTTGGTCTCGAGCGCCTCATAGATATAGTCGACCTCGCCCTTCAGGTGATGGGGGCGCCGTTCGACCCGTATCCGTTCGGAAAGCCGCGTGACCGCAATGTCCTGGCTTTCCGAGGTTTCCTGGAAAAAGAAGCCCATCCCTACATCCAGGGCTTTGGCAATTTTGAGCAGGCTCGCAACCGGCGGCATCGTCTCGGAAGTCTCTATGTGAGCCAGCTCCTCCTTGCCAAGACCCGTCTTGGCTGACATGTCCTGGAGGGTGTAGCGCCGCTGTTCGCGAAGCTCCCTCACCCTGGCCCCGATTTTCAGGGCCGCCGCGGCCGCGTGATCCTCTTCCCTGTGCGCCATATCATCTCCTTCGCTCGGGGTCTCGATCCAAAGGGAAACTCAGAACAATTTTCAACCTTCTATCACGTTAACATTGGAAACTATAAGAATTGCCGCAGCACTCCGCCCCCCGCTATCGCAGGCAAAAGTTCCGGTCCGGCAACGACTCTATCAGCGAATGATTCGGGGGAGGAAAACTCGGCATAGCAGCTGTTACGGAGAATCATACGTTGCTTCGGGGAATTGCATTTGGCTCATGCAGATCCCAATGTTTTGTGGAGGCCTATATATCGTGAACGAAAACGCGTGTCAATGCCACATCAGACTTTTCGCAGTTTTACCCTCGTGCTGCTGAAGTCGGGAATACCCCCGAGAGAATCGACCATGGGCGTATTGGCAAGGCCTTGTTCCAGCCGGGCCACGTCGTTAAAGTTGAGGCCCGTGCGGTATGCCGGATCGGAAACCAGATTTTCCCCTTCGAAAAGATCGGCTCCGCCCTGGAACACCGAAGGACCGTCTTTCACCTGCAGCCTTCCTCCACCGAACTCCCTGTGGCCGAAATGAAAGGAGACCCCGAGGCAGCCCGGCCGGATCAGACGTGTCACATGAACCCGACCCCGAATGCCTTCCGCGTTGCTCCTGGAGTGCAAAAGCACTTCGTCGCCATCTTTGACGCCAACGGCAACTGCGTCTTTTTCATTCATTTCCACGTAATTTTCCGGGATCACCTCCATGGAATACCGGTACCACAGGGAACGAGACTGAGTGTGGAGGCAGCGCTTGTAGGTCACGATGGAAAAAGGGTATTTCCGGTCCGTTTCTTCAAGCGGTTCTCCGGCAAGATTTGCCGGCGGAAGGTACTTGAGAGTTCCTGCAAAACGCTTTCCGGTCATCGAATTGATGGTCGCGGCAAGCTCTTCGTTATATAGGGCGTAGCGCTTCCTGCCGTGTTTGAATTTGCCGCCTTCGAACATCTCGTCGTATTTTTTAAAAACCCCGCCCCTGGCGAGCATATAGCAGACCTTCTTCCACTCGCCCGCCGCAAGCGTATCCTTGTAGCGTGCGACCGGATAGTTCTTTTCGACGAAGGCCGACTCTTCGGCCGATGCCTCCGGGACGCCCGCACCGAGGGCGATGTTGGCAAATCCGCGCAGGTAGAAATCTTCGGCCCTGTGGAGGGGGTGAAGCGTTCCGTCTTCCCCCGGAATGGCTTCCTTCCCGAAACCCGGCAATCCGATACGTTCCGCTGCGTCGATGAGGAAAGTCTCCGTACAGAAGGGGCGACCGTCGGCCGTTTTTCCCGTAAGAGGTTCGATCATCGGCGTTCTTATGGCTGTAAACATGAGGCACGGGGCGTGCGGGGTGAGCCAGCCGTACTGGCCCTCCAGATAGGAGAGCTCCGGCACGATGTAGTCCGCATAGATGTTCGACTCGTTTACGGCCACATCGAACGAGACATGCAGAGGGGTTTTTTCGGTGTCGGCTAGTGTTTCTTTGAAACGGTAGCCCCCCGGAATGGAATAAACCGGGTTGAAAAAATAGGTAAAGAGGATCTTGCACGGATAGGGATATTTTTCGTCGATCCCGCTCATCGTTTCGACGCTCAACCCCCCTTTGGAAAAGGGAAACCAGGGGCGACGCGCCGGATAGCCGTTCCCGGTTTCGGCCTTTTTGGTCCGATATTCGGTGGATTTTTCATAGGCGAACTTTTCGCGCGAGAGGGGAACGCCCCGGGCCTTCACTTGCCCGGGAAACCCGACGAGGTCGTAGGCCCCCTTTTTGGGCGCCCCCCAGCCGCCTGCGGCTCTCATGTAGCCGCCGCGCATGTCTATGCTTCCGATAAGACCGTTTAACACCGCGATTGCATAGGCCGCATAGGTCCCGTTCACATAGTTCCCCGCCCCGTGGTAGGCGGTCACGGCGGCCCTGGTTCCGTGCGAGGTGAATTCGGAGGCAAGCCGCGCGATAACCGATTCCGGGACCCCGCAAAACTCGGCATATTGCGCCGAGGTGTGCTCCATGACGCCTTCCTTCAAGAGTCTGAAGGCGGTTTTGACCTTCACGGGGCGACCGGTACGGTCGATCGGAGTCAGTTCGGCATCGAGGAGGGCGTCACGGGCATCTTCGGCAAAACCCGGCTTCCCCTCGGGGGAAATCACCACCATGGCTTCTCCCGCCTCGCCCGAGACGGAAGGGTCCAGGTCTTTCCTGCGCAGAAATTTACCGTCCTGCGGGTGGCCCGGGTCGCAGACGACCAGAAAGGTCGCGTTGCAGTGGGCGGCGTAGCCCCGTTTTTCGGCTTCACCCTGATTCGGGGCGCTAAGAAACGACAGGTTCAGCCGCTTGTGTTCGATGATCCAGCGGATCATCCCCATGGCCAGCGCCCCGTCCTGGCCGGGTTTTACCGGAACCCATTCCTTTGCGTGGACCGAAGCGTTCGTGGCCCTGGGATCGACGATCGAAAAGTTGAGAGTGCCTTCCGAGTGCCTTTTAGCCGCCAGTGCGCCGTAGGTGTTTACGCCCGGCTGTGTCGCTTCGTAAATGTTGGCCCCGAAGATCAGGATGTATTCGGCGCTCACGGGGTCGGCCTTGAGTTCTACGTCCTTTCGTTCGGTAAAAGCCCAGTTTCCCATGCGAAAGCCCAGGCCGCAGATGTCCCCGTGGCCGATGCGGTTTTTGGACCCCATGGCCTGCTTTACGAAGCGGTCGATGAACTCCTTGCGGCCTTTCTGGAGCCTGCCGGTGATCGTGACAAAACCGTTTCGCCGCGGGCCGAGCTCCGAAGCGCCGGGATCTATCGGTTCATCGGAATTGAGGTCCCGAAGCCCCTCGACGATCCGCTCTTCACCCAGATGCGCAAAGAGCTTGCCCCCGTCGCACACCTCCTGCACCAGCCGTTCCCATTCGATTTGTTCGAACCTGCCCGAACCGCGCGGCCCGCTTCGCTTCAAAGGCTTTAACACCCGGTAGGGATTGTAGGCCGCGTTTGCGCTGTCAAGGCATTTGCCGCACACCGAGGCCGCTTCGGCAAGCGATTCCCGCACGGGAGTCCTGAAATCGACCGGTTCGTAATTCCTGTTGAAGGGATGGTAGGGATTGCCCGAAAAATTGACCGCCTTTCCCTCTTCGATCACCCCCCTTACCCCGCAAAACCCGTTGCAGGCAAGGCATACCGAGTGAACGACCCGGACATCGCGCTCCATGCGCGTGGCCGGCGCTCCCTGAACGCTTCTCGGATCGAGAGGTTCTTCAGCGGCCCCGGCAACGCCGGTTCCCAACGCGCAGGAGACCGTTCCCAGCCCTGCGATTTTCAAAACACTACGGCGCGTGAGGCCCGAGTCGCCCTCCCGTCGTTTATCTTCCATCTCCGGTCTCCCGCAACGGCTTGTACAGTACATTGGTCTTGATCCCCAGCTCCGGCTTTCGCGGTTTTAGCCCGCCTTCGGAAAGAAGACGCGCGAATTCGCCGGAGGGGGCGGAAAAATCCCCCCAGATTCTTGCCCGTGGGGGACAGCTTTCCACACAGGCAGGCGCCAGCCCCTGCCGCAACCGGTCCAGGCAGAAATCGCACTTGTCCACCCGGTTCGAAAAGCGGGGATCGAGAAACCTCGCCCCGTAGGGGCAGGCCGTAACGCAGTCGCCTTCCCCCGTGCACCTGTTCCAGTCGGTTGCGACGATCCCGCCGGCGATCTTGTAGGTGGCCTTTTGCGGGCACACGGGGACGCAGGGCGGCTCCTCGCACTGGTTGCACAGAACGGGGGTAAAAACGATGCGCGCCTCCGGATAGCTCCCCGCTTCGCCCTGCTCCACCACGGTGTTGAACCGATGGTCCACCGTCCGGTTCTGGAGTTTGCAGGCGATCACGCACGAATTGCACCCGGTGCAGCGGTTGAGATCGATGATCATGCCAAAGCGCGCCTTCCCGAACGAGGGGAAACTCTCGGCCTCTTTGGGAAGGGCGAGTCCCCCCGCCGCCGCCATCCCTACGAGAAGGCCGTTTTTGAAAAACGCCCTTCTCGTTTGTGACTTTTCCATCATAAAATTTTCGTCCTGAACCTTCGGTTTCCAGGAATCAGTCGGCCTGGAAGGTGACCTTGTAGCTGAAATCCTTGGGAGAAAAATAATCGAGGCTCTGTCCGTCCACCTGTGCGAACGGATACATGAAATAGCTGAGGGGTTCGCCCTTCTGAGGGGGGGTGAAGACAACACCGCGCGAGTCTTTCTCGAGCACCACGCGGTAAAGATCGTCGCCTCCCCAGAAGTATTTTTTCCACTTCCCCGCATCTTTGAGCTTGATGTTGTCATCGAGCATCATCTTTCTCACATCGGCCGGGTCCGCCATCACCCAGCCGGTCCCGGGCAGATAGAACTGGGTCCAGCAGTGGAACGTCGTGCTGATGTCCCCGTTTTTCATTTTCATGAGCCGCAGGCCGAATACATCCCGCGCAGGAATGCCTGCCGCGCGCGCAACGGTTACGAACACCGAACTGATGTCGGCGCACTTCCCGCCCCCCTTCATCTGCGTGAGGGTGTGCGTCGCAAGGCCAAGGCCGCATCCGTGGACGCTGCGATCCCTGAACGTATTGGCAATCACCCAGTCGTAGACCGCATGCACCCGGTCCAGATAGCTCTTTTTCCCTTTTACGATTTGCGCCGCAAGCTTGCGGTAATCGTTTACGGGCAGCCATTCGGAAGAGGCGAGATATTTTTTCACCGAAACCGGGAAGGGCTTGTTCGAATTCTTCAGGACATCGATTCTACGGTCCTTTGTCTCGGCGTGGAAACTCATGACCAGGGAAGGCGGGCTCTTTATATCATTCCAGTCCGCGTAGAGATATGTCGCCCCGCTCGCCGGGTCGTGATACACCGCCCAGTCGTTGTAATTTCCACTGATATGCATAGCCGAAATGGTCTGGTGCTTGTCCGAGAGCGGATAGGGAAGCCACAGCCGGGCCTGCTTTGCCCCTTTGGCCGCATTCAGCGTAATATCGTAGGTAATGGTCCCCGACTTGGCCAGGCAAACACCACTGAACGCAAGCATAAACATGAACAAAATTGCAGCTAACAGCTTTCCCTTCACTTTCCGCCTCCTGTTGACGGTCGTTTCCGCCCGTATTTCCCGAAATGATCCACGCCATACAATTGATTTTGCCAATCCTATCCATCGACCCTGCCTATGTCAATAGAAGTCTTTAAAACGCACGCATTGACTGGGTCCGCAGCACCCTTACCTTGCTCGTAAACAGGAGGAATCGATATGGAAGACGCGACGCTCGTACAGCGAACCTACACTGCCGTAACGGAGCACTTCATCGGAACCGGGCGAGCGCCCCACTTCACCGAACTGGCGGAAATTCTCGGGCTATCCCCCGAGGAGGCAAGGCAGGCCCAGCACAAGGCAGCGGAGGCCTCCCTTGCCTGCTGGTTCGCCAACGACACCGACTATGTCGAGTCCTGGGCGCCATTTTCCAATGTGCCGACCCACTATCTTGTGACTATCGGAGGCAAACAAAAGTGGTACGGTCAGTGAGGGCTCGAATCGCTGGCCGTGCGCTGGCTTTTTCCCGAGACGCTGGTTCGCATCGACACGCGCTGCCTCGACTGCGGCGAACCCATCTCGGTTCTCATGCGCGACGGAGAGATCCTGGAAGTGAATCCGGCGACGACCGTGGGACATCTGAACATTGGATTCGCAACGGTGCTCAAAGGCGAAGCGACATGGGGGAAGGCCTGAAGCCGCATGAACCTCTTCCGGTCGGAAGAGCATGTGAAAAAGTGGCCCCAGTATGACCCTGCTTCCGCCCAGTCCATTATGGAGTTGGCCAAATGGGCGGAGATCTTCAGCGGACCGCTGTTCAGAAATCGACTGGACCCCGATTATCTCGAAAAAGTCCACGAATACGCCGCGGTAATGTTCCAGACCTTGAAAAAGATAGGGAAAGCAGGTCCATTCTGGACGCCGGAATAGGTAGAAAGCGCGGGGGCTTTCGCCCCCTGCCCCCCACGCCGCTGCGCGGCTCAGTTGGCGTCTTTTTCTATAAAAGCCCCGCCTTGGCAAGGATGTTCCGAAGCGTCATTTTGTCCTCTTCGGGCAGCGGCAGGAGCGGCGAGCGCACCGGGCCGCCATAATAGCCCAGCATATCCATCGCCGCTTTAAGGCCCGCCACACCGAAGCGGGAGGTCACCGCTCCATTGGCCTCGATGAGCGGCAGTTGGATCCGGCTGGCATCGGTCTGGTTTCCCTCCCAAAAAAATTTCCAGAGCTGTGCCAATTTGGTCCCGGCGACGTTGGCCAGAGCGCATACGCCTCCAACTGCCCCGACGGTCAGCGCTCCGAGCAAAAATCCGGCCGATCCGGCAAGGATCTGAAAATCTTCATTCCGCGTCTCGTAGGCCATGTACCCGATCTTGGCGATGTCTCCGCCGCTGTCTTTTATTCCGATAATGTTGGGATGTCTGGCGAGCCGGATGACGACGTCGGCCGGCAGGTCGACCACTGTGTTCGCAGGAACGCTGTAGAGCACCACCGGCACAGGGGATGCGTCGGCCACCTGGCGGTAGTGTTGCTCGAAGGCCGCAGGCGTCATCCGTCCCCGATAGTAGCAGGGCGTCACCACAATGACGGCGTCGGCGCCCGCATCGGCCATGCGGCGACTGAGTTCGATCGTCTCGAAAGTGGACTCCATTCCCGAGCCTGCGATCAGCACCCTGTCGGAGGAGGCGGTTTGCCGCACCGCGCGAACGAGTTCTACGCGCTCCTCGGGTGTCATGTAGGCGTATTCTCCGTTGGATCCGCAAACCACATACCCGGCCAGGGGC
>JAKAJS010000177.1 GCA_021813685.1 Deltaproteobacteria bacterium
GGAATCAAGCGGGCGATGGGATCGCCGGGGAGGCAGGGAAAATGGCTGAGAGTATGCCGACTATTTTTTTCGGGCATGGCAATCCGATGCTCACCGTATCGGAAAACGAGTACACGAGGGGCTGGATGGCGGCAGGCTTGGCGCTTCCGCGCCCCAGGGCGATCCTTGCGGTATCTGCGCACTGGTATGCGAGGGGGGAGCTTGCGGTAACCACCAGTTCCCGGCCGGAAACGATACACGATTTCTATGGATTTCCGGAGGAGTTGTACGGAGTCGAATATCGTGCGCCGGGAAGTCTGGAGCTGGCAGGTCGGGTGAGGGAGTTGCTTGCGCCGGAAAGGGTGGAGTCTGACGGACGCCGGGGGATGGACCACGGGGTCTGGTGCGTATTGCGCCATGTGTTTCCGGAGGCCGATATTCCGATCGTGCAGCTGAGCATGGATGCGGGCAAGTCTTCCGAGTTTCATTACGAGGTGGGAAAAAGACTTGCGCCTCTACGCGAGGAGGGGGTGTTGATCGTGGGAAGCGGAAACATCGTCCACAACCTCTCCGAGTATTCCTGGGGGGCTCGCAGTGCTTTTGCTTACGACTGGGCGGATCGTTTCGAAAAAAGAGTGCGGGAGCTGTTGGCGGTGCGGGACGACGCGGCATTGATCGATTACGGGCGCCTCGGTCCGGATGCGGGGTTATCGATCCCGACGCCTGAACATTACCTTCCCCTGCTCTACGTGCTGGGTGCGGCCAACCCGGCAGGAAGTCCCGACGCTCTGAGTTTTCCGGTCGAGGGAATCGAGGGAGGCTCCATGTCCATGCTGGCCGTGCAGATAGGTTGAATCAGGATTTCATCGGAAAAGGGAGAGGGCTATGAAAGACTACAGAATTGCGGTTATAGTTGGCAGTATTCGTAAGGACTCGTTTAATCGAAAGCTTGCGGAGGCGATCGTAAAGCTTGCACCGCCGGAGTTTTCGTTTCAATTCGTAAAAATCAGCGACCTGCCGCTGTACGACCAGGACTACGACGCCAATCCGGCCACGTCGGTGCTTCGGTTGAAGGGGGAAATCAAGGCCGCTGACGGGCTTCTTTTTGTGACGCCTGAGTACAACCGTTCGATTCCGGGGGTGCTCAAAAACGCTCTCGACCATGCATCCAGGCCCTACGGTCAAAACGCATGGGCGGGAAAACCGGCCGGGGTCCTGGGCATTTCGATCGGTACGATCGGCACGGCACTTGCCCAGCAGCATTTGCGAAACGTGCTGGCCTACCTGGATGTGCCGACTCTTGCGCAGCCGGAGGTTTTTCTGCAGGTGCAGGAGGGCTTTTTCGACGCATCGGGAAATTTGGGAAGCGGCAGCAGAAGCTTCCTCGAAGCTTGGGTAACGCGCTATGTCGAGTGGGTGAAGAAACACTCGGCCTGATATGGAGGAATCCTCAATGAAAAACATCATTTCATTACTATCCAGAATACTTCTTGCCCAGATATTTCTGATTTCGGGCTATGGCAAGCTGGGCGCGGGGTACGCGGGAACGGGCGCATACATGACGGCGCACCATGTCCCCATAATTTTATTGCCGCTGGTCATCGCCCTCGAACTGGGGGGCGGGCTCTCGGTGCTTCTGGGATTTCAAACGCGGTTTATGGCTGCGTTTCTGGCCGTATTTTGCATCATCGCCGCCCTGATTTTTCACGATGATTTGGCCAACATGATTCAAAAGATCATGTTCATGAAAAACTTTGCGATATCCGGAGGGTTGCTGCTGCTGACCGCAAACGGGGCGGGCGCATACAGCCTGGATGCCTTGCGCACTGGCGCGCTTTCGCCCAAAGATGCGAAGTAGAGGCGAAGCGACAACTGAGCCGCAACGCGGCGTGGGGGTGCAGGGGGCGAAAGCCCCCGCGCTTTCGCCCAAGTCTGAATTACTTGTCACGGCCTCGCTTGAAGACTGAGGACATCTTCCCGGTCGTTTCTGATAATTTCCAGCAGTTCCAGTGCCCGGTCGGAAAATAGGGTGATGTTTTCCCATCCGGGCGGGTCGATGAGTTTTTGCATCAACAAGCCATCTTCGCCAAACCAGCGAGGCAGGAGCGCGCCGAAGAAATATCCCTTGCGGCGCAGTATTTCCACCGCCCGTCCAACCCAGGGGCACCCGAGGTTAACCCAGACCTGAAGCACCTTTATATTGCCTTCGAGAAGCTTCGTTTCCAATTTTTTAAAGCACGCTTCGAAATCCTCCCCTATCGTCATGACCCTAACACGCACGACCTGAGCAAATTCAAAGATTTGAAAAGAAACATCCGAGGTGGACCCGGGGGGCGGTTGAACCTCACTTGCGCCGAGCGTGCGCGTGTCGTCCAGCCGGGAATAAATGGTCCTTAACACCTTTTCATAGACCGCTGGGAGATAAACGGCATGCGGCTTCGGAATGTAGCACCGGAATGCGGCCAGGGAGCTGACACGCCCCGCGGAACTCTTCTCCCTGTGAAAAGCCTCTTGCGGCATTAAATCGATTTCCAGACCGGTTTCAATGAATTTAAACCGCTCGGTCACCTTTTGCATGTAGATGTGATTGCACACCGCCTCTCCCCATGCCTCATCGATTCCGAGGGCTGGAGACAACGTATCGTAGGTGTAGCGCAACAATGCCTGGTTTAGCCCCTCTTTTCTGAACTCGGAGAGAACCAGGCCGGCTCCTGCTTCATAGAGCCCCGGAAACGGGGCGGAGCGGAAAAGGCCCATGTGGCCGATAATTTCACCGTTTTCTTTTCGCGCCACTATGGAATAATTGTCCCCCGATTCCAGCACGCGTACGAGTCCTTGAGGCTCATAGAAGTGTTTCACCGGATATTTGTCGCCGTAGACCGAATGAAAGAGTTGCCCGATCCCGGGTGCGTCCTGCGGGCGAAAAAGATGGACGAAAACCGTTTCCCCCGAGCTCAGTTCGCACACATCCGGTTCCATTCGAGAAATCTCATTAATATCCATCGGTTTTCCTTCCTTTTTCTGCATCCACAATATCCACCAGGCGAAACATCAGATTTCCGGCGACTTCCCGTCTATACTCCGCATCGGCCCGAACGTCACTTATGGGGGAAACTGCCTTTCGCACGATTCCAGCGGCCTCCCGCAACGATTCGAGGCACAGCGTTTTTCCGGCAAGGGCCTCTTCGGCCGCAGGACACCTGAATACGGTCGGCGCCACACTTCCCCATGCCAGGGAGACCTTTTTCACTGTCTTTTCCGGCGTCAGTTTCAGAAGCGCTGCAAAACTAGCTACCGAGCAGGCGAGGGCGCTTCGAAGCCCCACTTTTTCAAAGTGTTGCAAATCGAATTCTTCCGGTTTTTTCACCCACACGGCTGAAACGATCTCAGCGCTTTCGAGCGCTGTCGCGCCGGGGCCGTGGATAAATTCGGATAAGTCCATTCGCCTCGTGCCCTCCCTGGAGAGCAGCTCCACTTCGGCCTTCATGGCATAGAGGGGAGGCAGAGTGTCTCCGGCCGGAGAAGCCGTGCGGATATTGCCGCCGATTGTGCCCATGTTTCGAACCGGGGGCGAGCCAATCCGGGCGATCGCCTTCCAAAGTGCCGGCAGAAATTTTCCAATGAGCGGTTCTCGAAGAAGCCGGCTGTGCGTGGTGCAAGCGCCGATACGAATCGAGTCGCCATGTTCGGAGACTCCCTGCAATTGGCTGATTCGCTCGAGGCATATCAATGCCTCGCAGTCCAGGGAACCATTGTACATTTTTACAAGCAGATCGGTCCCGCCCGCAAACACCAAGGCCATCGGCTTTTCGTCGAAGCATCGCCACAGTTCTTCGAGTGATCCCGGCAACAGGACGTCCCTCATTTCGGATTCCCCCGCCGCATTTTTTCCCCCGCAGCTTCCACAGCGTCCACTATTTTCACATAGCCGCTGCACCGGCAAAGATTGCCGCTCAGCCCCTCCCGGATTTCCTCTCTGGAAGGGCAGGGGGTTCGTTCCAGCAGATCGACGGAGGCGAGCACCATTCCCGGAGTGCAGAACCCGCATTGTACGGCACCCTTTTCGATAAAGGCCTCCTGTACGGGATGCATCCGTCCGTTTTCGGTAAGGCCTTCGATGGTTGTCACACGGCGGCCTTCGATCTGGGCTGCGCTCATCAGGCAGGACAACCGTGCCTGGCCGTCTACGAGCACGGTGCACGCGCCGCATTCTCCCGCCCCGCAGCCTTCCTTTGTGCCTGTTAGCATGAGGTCTTCCCGCAAAACTCTCACCAACTTTCGGTCGGCCGGCACGTCGATGCAGGTCTTTTTTCCGTTCAGATCAAACGAGATTTTCACAGACTTTCCCCCTGGTCCTTCAAAGCGGCAAGCACCCTCGCTCCAGTGAGGGGAGACCTCCTGAGCCTGCGTCCGACCGCATCCTCGACCCCGCCGGCGATCACTGGCAAAGGGGCATTCATTCCGACCTCGCCGATTCCTTTCATCCCGAAGGGTCCGCTCGATTCTTCCGTTTCGACGCAAACGGAAGTTATCTCCGGAATATCCATGGAAGTGGGGATGATGTAATTTGTAAAGTTGGGATTCAAAATTTTCCCCCGATCCGTAAGCAGCTCTTCCATAAGCCCGTAGCCGAGCCCCTGGGCGATCGCCCCGTGCACCTGCTGCTCGAAGCCTGCCGGGTTTATGACCCTTCCTCCCTCGGTTGCGGCAAGGTACTCCTTAACGTCAATTTTTCCTGTAAGTTCATCCACTTCAATGTAGGCCAGGTGCGCCCCGTACGAATAGAGCACGTGAGGAAAACCCAGTTTGAACTCTTTTGCCGATTCAGCAGCATCCTGCGCAACGGGCATGACGAACTGTTTTACCGCGCCCCGGTCGGTTTGGGGGAAGATGCGTCCCAGAAGCTCCAGGGGGACCTCCCGATCCGAAGGCAGATGCTTAACCTTTCCGGGCAGAAGGACCAGGCCGGAGGGTTGGTCTAACATGAGAAGCAGCGAGGCCCGATGCAGCAGCTTCTCTTTTAGCTCTTCACAGGCCTGAATGAGCGCGTTTCCAAACGTGTAGGTGGTCCTTCCCGCTGATGAGGAGCCGGAAGGGTGTGCAAGGTCCGTATCGGGCTGAATGATTTCCAGGCGCGAAGCATCCTGGCGAAGGATTTCCCCGGCCATCTGGACGAAGGCGCTCGAATTGCCCTGTCCCATATCGGTAACGCCCGAGTAAATACGGATTTTGCCTTCCCCGGTCAATTCCACCCTGGCGATCGCCGAATCGGGAAGCCCCCGGCCATAGCCGATGGCGTTTGAGACCGCAGCGAGCCCCACGCCACGTTTTTTGTGCGGCCCCGCCGCACTCTTCCACCGGCCGCTCTCCTTCCACAGTGGATGAGCGCCCAGCGCCTCCAGACACGGTACGATTCCGGTGGAATGGACGAGTGTTACGCCCGCGCCGTTTTTATCCCCGCGCCGCAGCGCATTTTTGAGCCTGATATCGAGGCGGTCCATCCTGAGTTTTGACGCGAGCAGGTCCATCATGCTTTCGATGCCGAATGAGGTCTGGCAAACACCGAACCCCCGCATGGCGCCGCTTACCGGGTTATTGGTGTAGACGCACCGTCCCTCTACCAGTGTGTTGGGAACGCGGTAGGGTCCGCAGGCATGCTCCATCCCGAGCGCCATGACCTCGACGCCAAGATGGGCATACGGGCCGGTATCGTAGAGCAATCTGCAGTGAATGGAACGGAGCATCCCGTCGCGCATCGCCCCGACCCGGAACCACATCCGCACGGGGTGTCGCTTGTAGCCGGCGGTGAAACTTTCCTCGCGCCCCCACACCATCCGGACGGGTCGTCCAGCGGCGCGCAGCGCGCCCAGGGCAAGAAGGCACTGCACGGTTGCCCCGTCTTTCCCGCCGAATCCCCCGCCAAGAGAGGGGCTCACCACGTGGATGGCCTCGACATCCAATCCCAGGGCGTGGGCTATTTCGAACCGGTCACGGAAAGGCGCCTGGGTCGAGACGACCATCGAGATGCGCCCGTCTTCTTCCTGCCGGGCTACCCCGTTTTGTGTCTCCAGAAACGCATGTTCCTGGGCGGGCACTTCGAAGGAATCCTCGATTACCACATCGCACTCGTCGAATGCCCTCTCGGCATCGCCTACCTTTATGACCGCCTTGTGCAGCAAATTGCCGGATTCGTGCACCTGCGGCGCATCGGCCCGAAGCCCCTCCTCGGGATCGAAGACGCACGCGAGCGGTTCCAAATCCACCTTGATGAGCCGCAGGGCCTTTTCAAGCACATCCCGGTCTTCCGCCAGAACAAGCGCTACTGGGTCTCCGCAGTGTCTCACCTTTGTTCCGGCGAGCACCGGCTGATCTTTCCGGACGATGCCCTGCCGGTTCGTTCCGGGTACATCCTTTCGGGTGAGAACGGCATAAACCCCCGGAAGTGATGCCGCCCGGGAGGCATCGATACCCCTGATCAGTCCGTGCGCCAGCCCCGCCCTCCTGGCCCCGGCCCACAGCAGGCCTTCGGGGCAGTGATCGAAAGCGAAAAGTTCCTCCCCGGTAACTTTCGACCGTGCGTCGAAACGCGGAGTGGAGTACCCAACCTCAAGCATCGTTTTGTTCAAAAAAGCCTCCATCAGCCAGACATAAGCTTAAAGCCGTCCCAGAAAAGCACAACCGCCAGACTGGCCAACGCAAGCCCCATAAGCCTCAGGGCATACCGATACCCCATGCCCCCCAAAGCGGCTTTGGATCGCCCCACGAGCATGGCCAGCGATACTTTTGAGCCAATAAGGCTGAAATAGAACCCGCCGATAAACAGCACCGGTCCCACTACTCCTTTGCTCATCGATTTCAACATGAGCGGACAACCCACGCTAATCCAGAAGAGATACGGGCTGGGGTTCAATAGATTTGCAAAAATCCCCTTAATCAGTGACTTGGGGCGACCACCGTCCGAAACGGGGGCAGGATTTTTTGTCCGTATGCTCTCGTAGGCCATGAAAAGCAGAAAAAAACCGCCGGTAACCGAAATGAGTCCCAGGATGTTCTTGAACCCGGAGAGCTTCGCAAGAAGAAAAAAAGCGGCAGCGATGATTGGCGCGTCGGTAAAAACCGGGGCGAAAGCGACTTTGATCCCGGAGTGCACGCCGTGTGCAAGCGTTTCGGTGATGACAAGGGCCAGGATTGGACCCGGAGATATCCCTGCGGAAAATCCCAAAACGAGTCCGGTGATCAACAGGTCGATCATTTCCGCCAATTCCCAAATCAGCAAGCATCAAGAAAAAGAGACCGCCGCACGCAGGCTATCCGGCAACCGCTCTCTGCGCCCCCCGGGATTTTAGCCCCGCAAACACAACAAGCAGCAAAAAATTTACAAAGACGAACCCGCCGCAAAGGCTGAACAGAAAGCCGAAAGATCGGCCGGAAGCAATCAGGGAGCCTCCGAGCCAGGGGCTCAGGAAAAATCCGGCGTCCATGGCGAAAAGGGCCAGGTTGACGTTGACTCCCCGAAGCTCCGCCGCCGAAATCTCGAAGAGCAAAGCATTGAGCAGCGGCAGAATAAAGCCGATACAAAGCCCGTAGCAGCCGGCCATGAGATACAGCATGGAATTTCCCCTGATATGGCCGAAAGTCAGGAAACAGGGGACGAGGAGAATCGTGAAAACCTGGATCATCCGGGTCTTGTCGATCTTATCGAAGAAAAGTCCCCCGCCCAGCCGCAGTACTATCATAACGAGGGTCGCAATAGTGAAAAACCAGCCCACCCCGCCGATCGAATTTGCCGCCGCGTATCCTTTCATAAAATAGAAAACCGTGGCATACGAAACATAGATGAACAGGTTTACGCATAGCAGGATCGAAATCCTGGTATCCTTCAGGTTCTTCCGGATTTCATTCATCTCCGGCCGCCTGACGAGCACGCCTTCGACGCCGGCAAGCGCACGGTTCAATCTTTTCTTCAGCACCACAAGCAAAAGCAAGGCTGGAATCGCGAGAATCGTGACCCCCCGATAGATCCAGGCCTCATTCCGGGTGTATGCCTTCAAAAATTCGGTGATCGGAGGCATTATTGCGTAGGGAATCAGCACGGACACGCTTATAAAGCCAAATCCCTGTCCGCTTTTCCCCTCGGGAATGAAATAGACCACAAGCGCCATGGCTGCCGATACGAGCAAAACGAAAGCGGCCCCGTGGATAACCCGAAGGATTATGAGACCATGGACGGATACGACCCACCCGTACGAGCAGAGGACCACCATAATCGCAACCAGAGCGATGATCATGGCGGCGATGGCATTTTTGGCATGCAACAGGGGCACGGCTCCGAGGCGAAGCAGGAAAGCGCTCATCGGTTCGAGCCCGACCAGAAAGCCCCTCCAGTCGGCGGGGATTCCGATCCTGCCCAGGTAGTCGAAGAAGCTGTAGAATACCGCCATGTTGCAGAATGAAAAGAAAATGATGAGATTGAGCAACAGGAATTCTATCGAGAAAAGCTTCTGGTCATTTTGATCCGGCAAGCTCAATTTTCCCTTCTTTCCCCCAGGATTTGCGACAGGGCTTCGGCGAAAGATTCGAGGGCTTCGCAGTGTGAGACCGTAATCCTGATCCAGTTGGGGAAGCGAAATCCAGTCATTGTACGCACCATGACGCCGCGGGTCATGAGCTTCCTGTAGGCGAGGCTGTCGCTTATGGGCAGCCGGGTCATCACGAAATTGCCTTCACCGTGAAGATAGGGAAGTCCCAGAAGATCGAGTTCCTTCAGCAGGAAGCGCTTCCCCTCCCGAACGCTTTCGCGCGTTCGCGCCACATGCTCCGGGTCGTCCATGGCGGAAAGCGCCC
>JAKAJS010000236.1 GCA_021813685.1 Deltaproteobacteria bacterium
TCCGATCTCCGGATCAGAATTCCGCGTGGCTGCGTACTTGCCGCAATGTCCACCGGCGCTACCGGCCCGGGGTAGATCTTGGCTATAACCGGATTGGAAAGGCTCACCGATATCCCGTGGTCGTTAACCAGCGCGACCTGATACCGATACGCCCGATGCGAGGCCACATCGGGATCGGTCCACCGAAGCCTGCCGCCGGACCCCGGTTGTGCCGCCGAGGCATCGATGCTCTCTACCTGCTGCTGGGTGGACGGGGGACATTCCAGACAATTGCGCTTCTCCCAGCTGATATCGCTTTTCATGATCGAATAGTGAATCCCCTTGGCCGCAGCAGCTACAATCGGTGTCCAGGAGATCACCACGGCCCGGGATTCTACCCTGGCGCTCAGATCGTTTACCTGTGGCGGCGGGGGCGCCCCGATGGGGTGTGGAAACATTTTGCGTCCGCACCCGGAAAGCATGACGGCGCTCAACGCGCACAGGAAAATGATTCCCAAGCGCCTGTCAGCCCGCGGAAACCACCCGCGAAAAACCCGGCTCGAAGCCCAAGGCCTCAAACATCCCGGCAGGCGGTCGCACCGCCCCGTAAGAATTCGCATGTTCCCCCTCATTCTTTCGTCTGGAGGCTTTTCAAAGAACCCTGTGCGCGGGACTCCAACTCCGCCTTCGCCCGCGCAATGGCTTCCCGTACCCTGTCTGTCGCGGTCCCCCCAGCCGATTTCCTGCGGTCGACGATGCTCGAAATATCCAGATAGGCGTAAATATCTTCATCGAAGGATTTGTGGAAGCTCTTGAGTTCGTCGAGCGAGCAGTCGCCCAGGTCTTTTCCGGCCTGAATGCAGTGTTGCACGATCTGGCCTGCGACATGGTGCGCTTTGCGGAAGGGAACGTCACGTCTTGCGAGATAATCGGCCAGATCGGTTGCCGCAGTGAAGCCCTGCCCGGCCATTTGTGCCATTCTCTCCCGGTTGATCCGGATCTGCGGAAGCATCTTGCTCAGCAGACGCAATGTCGTCATGACCGTGTCCACGGAGTCGAAAACCGGCTCCTTGTCTTCCTGCAGATCCCGGTTATACGCCAGAGGCAGTCCCTTGGCCAGGGTAAGAAGCGCGAACAGGTTTCCATACACCCGACCGGTCTTGCCCCGCATCAACTCCGGCACATCGGGATTTTTTTTCTGGGGCATGATGCTCGATCCCGTGCAGAAGGCATCGCTTATCTCGATAAAGGCGAATTCGGCACTTGACCAGATGACAAGCTCTTCGGCCATGCGGCTTACGTGCATCATGAGGATGGCCGCTGCCGAGCAAAACTCGATCAGGTAGTCTCGATCGCTCACCGCGTCGATCGAATTGGCGATGACCCTGGAAAAGCCGAGATGACGGGCCGTCCACTCCATGTCGGTCGGGAAGGGGGAGCCGGCAAGCGCGGCACTCCCAAGAGGCATGACATCGGTTCGGCCGAGGCAGTCGCCAAGTCTTGCGAAGTCGCGGCCAAACATTTCATAGTAGGCCATCAGGTGATGGGAAAAAAGAATCGGCTGGGCATGTTGGAGATGGGTAAACCCCGGCATGACCACTCCGAGATGCGCTTCCGCCATGTCCACCAGCGTCGTCTGCACGAGGTTCACGAGGTCCCTTATGCCCGTGAGCGCCTCGCGCATGAAAAGCCGCATGTCGAGCGCCACCTGGTCGTTTCGGCTCCTGGCGGTGTGGAGCTTGCCGCCGGTTTCGCCAATCCGCGCGGTAAGCTCGTTTTCGATCGCCATGTGGATGTCCTCCTGGGAGGAATCCAGCTCGATTTTGCCCCGCTCGATATCGCGCAGGATCTCGCCCAGCGTTTGCACGATCAGAGAGGCCTCGTCGTGGGAAATTATCCCGCACTCGGCCAGCATACGGCAATGCGCGATGCTCCCCTCGATATCATGACGGTAGAGCCGGGAGTCAAAATGCACGGAGGCGGTGTATTCCTCCACCAGCTTGTCGGTAGGCTGCTCGAAGCGGCCCTTCCATAGCTTTTCGGCCATATCTATTTGCCCCTGGTCCCCTTCTTTACGAGCGCATCGATCCGCAGCCGCAGACCGAGCAGGCGGATAAAGCCGTTCGCTTCATCCTGCCGGTAGACGTCGTCTTCTTCGAAGGTGGCGAAGCTTTCCTGATAGAGCGACTTGTCCGATTTTCTCCCGATAACCTGGCAGCTCCCCTTGTAGAGCTTCAACCGGGCCGTCCCTCGGACGTTTTCCTGCGCAAGGTCCATCATCTGCTGCAGGTAGCGCATCTCGGGCGAATACCAGAACCCGTTGTAAATCAGCCGCGAATACTCGGGGATCAGGCTGTCTCGCAACCGCATCACCTCGCGGTCCATGGTGATCGATTCGATCGCCTGGTGCGCCGTCCGCATGATGGTACCCCCCGGGGTTTCATAGACGCCGCGCGATTTCATCCCGACCAGCCTGTTTTCCACCAGGTCTACCCGACCGATCGAGTGTTTGCCCCCGACTTTGTTCAAATGCTGCAGAAGCGTCGCAGGCGACATGCGCACGCCGTCCACGGCCACCGGATCGCCCCCCTCGTAGTCGATTTCGATGATTTGGGGCTTGTCCGGCGCATCTTCGGGGTTGACCGTCATGACGAACATCTCCGGGTCGGGCTCCCGCCACGGATCTTCGAGGATGCCCCCCTCGTAGCTTATGTGCAGCATATTGCGGTCGCAGCTGTAGGGCTTGGCCTTGGTCACCGGAACCGGTATGCCGTGCTTTTTGGCAAAAGCGATGAGATCGCTTCGAGATTTCATGTCCCATTCGCGCCAGGGCGCAACCACCTTGATGTCGGGGCGCAGCGCCATGTAGGAGAGCTCGAAGCGAACCTGGTCGTTCCCCTTTCCCGTAGCCCCATGGCTGACCGCATCCGCGCCTTCCTCGTCGGCTATCCGGATCTGCTGCCTGGCAATGAGCGGCCGGGCAATGGAGGTGCCCAGCAGATACTGGCCCTCGTAAATGGCGTTGGCGCGAAACGCAGGGAATACGAACTCGCCCGCGAACTCCTCTTTCAAATCCACGATGCAGGCCTTGACCGCACCCGTAGCCAGCGCTTTGGCCTCGATGCCATCCAGTTCCTCGTCCTGGCCCAGATCGGCCGAAAAGGTGACCACCTCGCACCCGTAGGTCTCGATGAGCCATTTGAGAATGATCGATGTGTCAAGTCCGCCGGAATACGCGAGAACAACCTTTTTAACGTCCATCAGAAAAAACTCCCCACAGCATTTTGAATTGCTCGTTTAGATCCTTTACAGGATTAACAAACCCATTTATGCCTTTTCAGCTCCCCCGTTTCCCCGGCCACCCGGGAAAAAGCAAAAAACTTGGACAGGATTACAGGATTTACAGGATTAACAAACCCATTTATGCCTTTTCAGCTCCCCGTTTCCCGTCTCCCGGCCACCCGGGGAAAAAGCAAAAAACTTGGACAGGATTACAGGATTTACAGGATTAACAAACCCATTTATGCCTTTTCAGCTCCCCGTTTCCCGTCTCCCGGCCACCCGGGGAAAAGGCAAAAACTTGGACAGGATCATCTACTCCCGATATGTCCGGTATTTGCGCTTCATCTGGAGACCGGACGCACCGAAATTCAGGAGCAATCCGATCTCCACGCCGGTGGCGGTCAAGTAGTTCACAAGCTGAACCTCGTGCGCCTGGGCCAGTGCTCTGACAGCCTTGATCTCGACTAGTACCGAACCCTCGACCAGCATATCGGCGACAAAATCGCCGACCACGACGTCATCATACATAACAATGACGCTCTTCTGACGCTCCACACACAGCCCGTTTTTACACAGTTCGTGACCGAGCGCTTTCGCATAGACCGATTCGAGAAAACCGGGGCCAAGCGTTCGGTGAACCTTCATCGCACAACCGATGATTTGCTCTGTCAAGGCAGCATCATGCATGATCCTCGGTCCTGCTAATTCAATCCTGTTAATCCTGTAATCCTGTCTAAAAGTCTTTTGTCTTTGCGCCTTTCAGTTCCTGGAACCCTGTCCGGTATTGTCTCCGGTTTTCCCAATCCTGTTAATCCTGTAACCCTGTCTAAAAGTCTTTTGTCTTTGCGCCTTTCAGTTCCTGGAACCCTGTCCGGTATTGTCTCCGGTTTTTTCAATCCTGTTAATCCTGTAATCCTGTCTAAAGTCTTTTGTCTTTAAACTTTTCAGCTCCTGGCCGATATCCTGTAAATCCCGTCAAAGCTGTTGGGAGCCGATCAGCCAGTCGAGGAGCGCCATTTGGAGGTGAAGCCGGTTTTCCGCCTGGTCGAAGACCGGGGCACGGGGGCTTTCGATCACCTCTGCGGAGATTTCCTCGCCGCGGTGCGCGGGCAGGCAATGGAGCACTATGGCGTCTGGCGCAGCGCACGAGAGCAGGCGCGAATCGATCTGGTAGGGGGCGAAGACCTCTTTTCTGGCCCTGGCCTCTTCCTCCTGTCCCATGCTGGCCCAAACGTCGGTATAGAGGACATCGGCGCCCGATGCGGCTTCCCCGGGATCGTTGGTGAGTCTCACTTTGCCGTTTGTCTCGCGCACGGCCCGGTCAACCAGGGAACTCTCCGGCTCGTAGCCGGGGGGGCAGGCGAGGTTTAGCGAAAATCCCAGGCGCAGGGCCGCATAGATCCACGAGTTGGCAACGTTGTTTCCATCCCCCACCCAGGCCACCGTGAGATCTTCGAGCGACCCGCGCTTTTCCCGGATGGTCAAAAGGTCGGCCAGGATCTGGCAGGGGTGGGAGTGGTCCGTCAGGGCGTTTACCACGGGAACGGAGGCGTATTTCGCCAGTTCCTCGACGTCGCTGTGAGCGAATGTGCGCACCACGATGGCGTCGATATAGCGTGCAAGGACCCGCGCCGTATCGGACAGGGGTTCGTGGCGGCTGATCTGGGTGTCCTGGCCGGTCATGAATATGGGGTGTCCCCCCAGGCGGAAAACGGCGGTTTCGAAGGAAATTCGCGTCCTGGTAGAGGGCTTTAGAAAGATCAGGCCGACGATTTTTCCGTCAAGCGTCCTTGGCAGGGCGCCGGCGGCAAGCTCGGCCTTCATCTTTCCGGCCTTGTCGATCAGACGGAGAATTTCCTCGGCCGAAAGATCCAGAACCGACAGCAGATCGCGTTTCATAGGGATTCCTCCTCAAAGACATCTTCGAGAATCCCGGCCATCCGGTTGACTTCGGCGCGGCCGGCGATAAGGGGCGGAACGAACCTCAAGACGGTATCGTGGGTGCAATTGATTACGGCACCCTTCTCCAGGCACCGGGTGACGAATTGTGCGCCCGGCATGTCGAGTTCCATGCCCACCATGAGGCCTCGGCCGCGAACCTCCTTAATGAAAGAAAATCGTTCCTTGAGTTCTGCGAACCGGGCAAGCAGATAGGTGCCGGTATCGCGGATCTTCTCCAGGAAATCGGGCTCGGAAATAACCTTGAGGGTGGCCAGGGCAGCCGAAGCCACCAGAGGGCCTCCTCCGAATGTCGTCGCGTGGCTGCCGGGTGTAAACGCCTGCGCGACCTCATCGGTTGCGAGCATCGCCCCCATCGGCAATCCGTTTGCCAGCGCCTTGGCAAGGGTCATGATGTCGGGGCTTACCCCTTCCTGCTCATAGGCAAAGAGCGTTCCCGTTCTGCCAAGGCCCGACTGGACTTCATCGAAAATGAGCAGGAGCTTTTTTTGCCTGCACAGCGCCTTGAGATCTTTGAGATACCCGGGCGCCGGGAAATGCAGCCCGCCCTCTCCCTGCACCGGCTCGAGCAGCACCGCGCACGTCTTGTCCGTAACGGCCGCTTCGACTGCTTCCACCGAGTTGAAGTCCACGAAGGAAAAGCCTTCGACCAGAGGTTCGAATCCCTTCTGCACCTTGGTTTGACCGGTCGCCGAAAGCGTCGCCATGGTGCGCCCGTGGAACGAGTCCTTCATCGAAATAATGTGAAACCTGCCGGAACCGAAATGGTCATTGCTGTACTTTCTGGCAAGTTTTATCGCCGCCTCGTTGGCCTCGGCCCCCGAATTGGAAAAAAACACCTTATCGGCAAACGAAAGCCGTGTCAATTCCGCCGCCAGTTCCACCTGCGGATAGGTGTAAAACAGATTGGAGACATGGATGAGTTGTCGCGCACCCTCCTCGATCGCCCGGGTCACTTCCGGATGGCAGTGCCCCAGCCCGCACACCGCGATCCCCGCCAGAAAATCGAGGTATTCTTTTCCCGCATCATCCCAGAGCGTGCACCCTTCGCCTCTGACAAAGGCGACCGGAAACCTCGAATAGGTCCCGAATATATGTCTGGCGCACTCCTGCTCTATGCCTCCGCTAAATGTTTTCATCTTTTCCGCCCCGCTGCCTCTTGAGAATTTGAGTTCCGATTCCAGCGTCTGTGAACATTTCCAACAAAATCGCATGGGGTTGCCTGCCGTCCACTATGTGTACCTTTGCGGCCCCGGCTTCTACGGCGTCTATCGCACAACGTACCTTGGGAATCATTCCTCCCCGAAGCGTCCCATCCTTCATGGCCGTTTCTGCTTCCTCGGCCGTCATGCTCGATATGAGCTCTCCGCGCGCGTCCAGAACTCCGGGCACATCGGTCATGAGCAAAAGCTTATCGGCTTTTAGCGCCCCGGCGATCGCCCCGGCCACCAGATCGGCGTTTATGTTGTAGGTTTCCCCACTTTTGCCCGCCCCAACCGGCGCAACGACCGGGATTATATCGCTTTGCGAAAATATTTGCAGTATTTCAAGGTTTATCTGCTCTACCTCGCCCACCAGACCGATGTCGATTATCTCGGCGGGCCGGTCCTCCAGGGCCTCCCCGACCAGCTTGAGCTTTCTGGCCTCGATGAGATGGCCGTCCTTGCCGCTCAGCCCCACCGCGCGTCCGCCGTGCATGTTTATGAGGGAGGCAATCTCCTTGTTGAGCTTGCCCAGCACCATTTCCACTATGTCCATGGTGTCGGCGTCGGTGATGCGCATCCCCTGGTAAAAATCCGTCTTTTTGCCGATCCGCTCGAGCATCCTGCCTATCTGCGGCCCCCCCCCGTGCACCACCACGGGATTAATCCCGATGTATTTCATCAGGACCACGTCCTTTGCGAAGCTCTCCTTGAGCTCCTCGGCCACCATCGCATGCCCGCCGTATTTTATGACGATCGTCTTCTGGTAAAACCGGCGTATGTAGGGCAGAGCCTCAACCAGTATGTTCGCTTTTTCGATCATCGCTATCCTTCAAGAAAACAAAAAATCCTCCCTTTCCGCGGCCGCGCGGGAGGATTGACAAAAAACCCTCATTTTTTCCAAATATTTAAAGGATTATGAAAATGCTTTCAATGATTTTTCACGATAAGACCCTCATAGCCGCCGTGATAAACAGGGCCAATATGGCGGCGAGCCCGGAACTCACGTACATAAGACCGATCATCCGCTTGTAGGTTTTAAGGGTTATGGGGCCGAGGGGTTCCCCCAGGCGCGGTTTTTCGACAATCTCGCCAAAATAGCAATTGGCCCCGCCCAGTTGAACGCCCAACCCTCCCGCGGCAGCCGCTTCCGGATATCCTGCGTTGGGGCTGGTCATCTTTGAGGCATCCCGCCTCATGATCTGCAACGCCGCCCGCCAGTCAAGCCCCATTAGGGCGCAGGCGCCCACCATGAGCCATCCGGAGATCCTCGCCGGCGCCCAGTTGGCCACATCGTCGGCCCTGGCCGCAAAAGAACCGAAATAGCGGTAGCGCTCATTTTTGTACCCGAGCATGGAATCCATCGTGTTGACGGCTTTATACAGTATGGCCCCGACCGGGCCGCCGAGGGCGAGAAAAAACAAGGGCGCAACGATCCCGTCGGAGATGTTTTCAGAAACGGTTTCCACAAGAGCGCGCAAGATGTCGTCTTCACCCAACTGGGAAGTCTCCCGGCTGACGATGAAGGACAGCTTCGAGCGTGCCAGATCGAGGTCGCCCGCCCGCAGCGCCCTTGCCACCTGCCGCGATTCGTCATGAAGGCTGCGGGTGGCAAGCGTTGAGTAGGCGAGCCATATCGCGGCGAGAGCTCCCGGGTGCGGACCGATCGCATTCGAAAGACCCAGGAAGGCTTTTGCGGCCAAAAACACCACTGCCATGACCACGCCCCACAGAGCGAACCCGCGAAATCTCATCTGATCCGGGGAAGCCTGCGCGGGATAGAGGACCGTTTCGCTCCAAGCGATCAGGCTCCCGATCCATCGCACCGGGTGGGGCATCCAGCGGGGATCTCCCGCAGCAAGGTCCAGAAAATAAGCCGCAACGAGCTGCCAGGCGGACAAGTACTCTCTCCTCACTTTTTCGTTGGGGTTCGCAGGGCTCACCCCAACCTACATTTGTTCTATTATGCGCGCCACGTCGACGTGGCTGCGCACCAGTTCGGCGAGCCGATCGTATTGTTCTTCTTTCCACAGCCGGAAGGAAAACGCATCGGAGACGGCCGGGAGCTTTTTTCCCGACCTCCTTGCGATATCTTCGAGGAAGCTGTTCCGGAAACCGTCGTTATCGAAAATCCCGTGGATGTATGTGCCCCATGCACGCCCGTCGGGTTGGGAGAGTCCCTCCACGATATCCATGGGTTTTCCATCGCGCTGAACGATTCTGAAGACCGGTCTGGCAGAGCCTCCCGGGGTGCTCCTTCCCATGTGAATCTCATAGCCTGAAAGCACCTCGCTTTGTGTGGGAAACGGCAGCGAGCCGCTCATCACACCGGCTTCCACCTGCGAGGTCGTCTTTTCGGGAAACATTTCTGTCTCCATATCCAGGAGGCCAAGGCCCGGGACCGTTTCTATCGAGCTTTCCATGCCGTGGGGGTCGCGCACCACAGTCCCCATCATCTGGTAGCCCCCGCAAAGGCCGACAACGACACCGCCCGATTTGTAGAAGGCCGACAAGACATCGGTCATGCCGGTTTTACGCAGCGCCTCCAGATCTTCGATCGTGTTCTTGCTCCCCGGAAGGATCACGGCATCGAAGCCGAAAATCTCGGCCGGCCGATCGAAATAGACCAGGTCGACTCCGGGATCGTTTTCCAAAGCGTCAAAATCGGTGTAATTGGAAATGAAGGGGAGGCGGACCACCCCGATCCGCACACCATCCGGGGCAGCCTTTCCTTGCGTTGCGGCCATTCTTCTCCCCAGGGCCACCGAGTCTTCCTCGGGCAGGGATATGTCCTGGAAGTAGGGGACAACGCCAAGGACCGGCACGCCTGAGCGCTCTTGCAAGATTTTTACCCCATCTTCAAAAAGGCGCGGATCTCCCCGAAGCTTGTTTACTATAAACCCGATCACCCGGTCCCGTTCCGAAGGCTCAAGAAGCGCGTAGCTGCCCAGAAGCGATGCGAATATGCCCCCGCGGTCTATGTCTCCCACCAGGATGCATCTGGCGTCGGCCATCTCGGCCATGGCCATGTTCACCAGGTCGCTCCCCTTGAGGTTCAGTTCGACCGCGCTCCCGGCGCCTTCGATAACTATCACGTCGTTTTGCGCGCAAAGTCTTTGGTAGGCGCCCCGAACTATCGGGAGAAGCTCTTTTTTGTATTCATAATAGCCGCCTGCGGAAAAATTCCCTATGGCCTTTCCAAGTACGATGACCTGGGAGCCCATGTGCGAGGTGGGTTTTAAGAGTATGGGGTTCATGTCCACATGGGGCGCGATTCCAGCCGCTTCGGCCTGGACCACCTGCGCGCGTCCCATCTCCCCGCCCTGCGGAGTGATAAACGAATTGAGCGCCATGTTTTGCGCCTTGAACGGCGCCACACGAAAACCCTCGTTTCGGAAGATGCGGCAAAAGGCGGCAGCGAGAACACTTTTGCCAACGTCGGAGCCCGTCCCCAGGAACATGATCGATTTAGCCCCAGACATCCGCCTACCTCCCTTCGGCCCACCGGGCGCACTGCCACGCGAACCGTTCGGCGCTCTGCGGAGCGCTCCCCCAGTGGAGATGAACATAGCTGGCAAGAACCGAACCCGCCTGGTAGCCCTCCAGACGCGGGACCTCTTCTTTCCGCCCGTGAATCTCATAGGCGAATTCCAAAGATGGATCCGCCGCCTCTTCCACTATTTCGGAATAATGAAACTCGTGACCCCGAATGACCCCGCCCGGCTCTCCCAGAAGGCAGCTGCGGCGCAGCACCGCCTCCGTATACCCCAGGGCTCTAAGCCGCCCGAGCATCCGGGTCCCGAACGGCAGGATGCCCGCCATCGTCCGCCTTTCCCCCTCGCGGGTCTCGATAAAGCGGCCAAGCGTCATGAGCCCGCCGCACTCGGCATAGATCGGCATTCCCCGGCCGGCGCGCTCGCGAAGCGAGTCGAGGAAGGCGGAGTTGCGCGAAATGGCCTCGGCGAAAAGCTCCGGGTATCCGCCTCCCAGGTAGGCGCCCGAGCAATTTTCCGGAAGTCCCTCGCCCGCCAGGGGAGAGAAGAAATGAAGCCGCGCCCCGGCGCGCTCCAGCAGCTCCAGGTTGTCCGGATAATAAAAGCAGTAGGCCGCATCGCGCGCCACCGCAATCTCAGCCTCGCGACTTTTCTCTTCGCGTCTCCGCGACTTCGCGTGAGACATCTCCTGGAGGTCTCCCACCGGGCAATACCTTGTCTTCTCCAACAGCAGGTCGATATCGAGATGTTTTTCCAGGAGTGCGGCCAATCGGTCCTGCCAGGCCGAATCGAGCTTCAGTTCCTCCGCGGTCACGAGCCCCAGGTGCCTCTCGGGTATTGAGACCGCCTCCTCCCTCGGAATGCCCCCCAAAACGGCTATCTCCGGACACGAGGAAGACATGGCTTCTTTGAGATACGCAAGGTGCTTTTCTCCTCCGACCCGGTTAAAAATGACCCCCGCAAACCGAAGCGCCGGGTCAAAATGGACGAACCCGTAGACTAGAGCCGCGGCACTTCTCGCCATGCTCCGGGCATCCACCACCAGGACGGCGGGCACCCCCAGCCATTTGGCCATCTCGGCACTGCTCCCCGATTCCGTCTGCCCGTCGCGGCCGTCGAAAAGCCCCATGACGCCTTCGATAAGACCCGCGTCGGCCTCGGCCATCAGCCGCCCGAAAAGTCTCTCGTTCCACTCTTTCCCGGTCATCCAGCCGTCGAGGTTTCTGCTTTGCGCCCCCGCGATCCGGGTGTGGAGCCCCGGATCTATGAAATCGGGGCCCACCTTGAAGGGCTGCACCGCGAGCCCTCTTGCTTTGAGTGCCGCAAGAAGCCCGAGCGATATCGTGGTCTTACCGCACCCGCTGTGCGTCCCGCACACGAGAAATGCCTGTTTTTGTCTGCAAGTATCCATCATGAGGAAATTCTACTTGAGTTCCCTATGGGGAACAACTCTTTTCCTCTGTTCATAAACACACCCGATTTTTGATATACTCCCTTGCGGAGCGTTAAAAATATGACCTGGAAAATAAAACAGCGGCAGCAAAAGTGGCTCGAAGGCGAAAGAGGCACGGTCAGAAAAGACTGGGGCGGGAAGATCACCATTGCCCTCGCCTTCCCCAACCGCTATGCGGTCGGCATGTCCAATCTCGGTTTTCAGTACGTCTATCAGGCGCTAAACCGGTTCGAAACGGTGGTCTGCGAGCGGGTTTTCTATCCGGAGCCGGAAGATATGGCTCTTGTCAGGCAATCGCCCGGCGGGCTCCTCTCGGTCGAATCGCAACGGCCGCTTCCCGATTTCGATCTCGTCGCTTTCTCCGTCCCCTATGAAAACGACTATACGAACCTCGTCGAAATGCTGGAGCTATCCGGAATCCCCCCCCGTGCGCGGGAGCGCGGTTCGACCCGCCCCCTGATTGCAGCAGGCGGGGTAGCCCTCTTCATAAACCCGGAGCCGCTTGCCGATTACCTCGATTTTGTCTTCGCAGGCGAAGGCGAAGCGCTTCTTAGTGAGTTCCTCGACTTCTTTAAAGAACTCCGGAACGGCTCGGGCAGCCGCCCTGAGATCTTGTTGGATCTGGCCAAATCGGTTGAGGGAATCTATGTTCCCTCGCTGTACGAGCCAGTATACGGAGAGGACGGAACTCTTGAGGCCATACGCCCGTGTGCGCCGGATCTTCCGGAAAGGATACCGGTACGGCGGGCGGATCTATCGAGGGAAGATCCGTGCCGCACCGCAGTATTTACCGCCAATACGGAATTCAGCAATGTCATGCTTCTGGAAATCGGCCGGGGCTGCGGGCGGGGGTGCCGGTTTTGCGCAGCCGGGTTCGTCTATAGACCGGTCCGCTATCACAGCGCCGAGCGCCTGCTCCAGGCGGCCTCCCCGGAGTGCGGAACCAATCGCATCGGGCTCGTGAGCGCCGCCGTATCCGATCATCCGGAGATCGTCGATCTTTGCACCTCGCTGCTCGATCGGGGCGGCTCCCTTTCCTTTTCTTCGCTTCGGGCCGACACAATCGGCTCCCGGATCCTTTCGGCGCTCGAAGCGAGCGAGCATCATGCGGTTGCGATCGCCCCCGAAGCCGGCTCGGAGCGCCTCCGGCGCGTTATCAACAAGAAATTGTCCGAAGACCAGATATTCCGGGCGGCCGAAATGCTTGCGGAAAAAAACATTCTCAATATCAAGCTGTACTTCATGATCGGCCTTCCGACCGAAGAGAGGGCTGATCTCGAGGCCATTGTCGAACTGGCCAAAGAGATTCGCCATCACGTGTTGCACTCGAGCCGGGGGAAGACCCGGCTGGGGACCGTTACCTTAAGCGTTAACTCCTTTGTGCCAAAGCCTTTTACGCCTTTTCAGTGGACTGCGTTTGCCGGCGTAGCCGAACTCAAGGAAAAAGCCAAATGGATCCAAAAGGCCCTGGCAAAGGTCCCCAACGTCCGGGTCCATTTCGATCTGCCCAAATGGGCCTACGTCCAGGCGCTCCTTTCACGGGGCGACCGCAGAGTTTCCTTGTTTATCGACAAAGTGGCGCGGGAAAATTTCACCTGGACCCGCGCCATGCGCACTTCTCCGCTAAATCCCGACTTCTGGGTCATGCGCGAGCGCCAACAGGAGGAAAAATTTCCCTGGGAGGTGCTGGATCACGCGATCGAGCGTAATTATTTGTGGGAAGAATACCGACGGGCTCTTGCGGAAAAGGAAAGCCCCGAATGTCGGCCGGGGAAAAATTGCAGGAAATGCGGCGTTTGCGGCCCGTAAAAGTCGAGGGGAAAAACACGATGAATCACGACCGGCTAGAGTCGCGGGGCGTAAAATACCCGCTTTTGCTCGCGCGCCTGCTGCTCGGGGCTGTCTTTATTGCCGCGGGCGCCGGCAAGCTCCTCCATCCGCACGCATTTGCCGCCATTGTCTCCAATTATCAAATTCTCCCGGAGCAACTGGTAAACGGTGCGGCCGTAATTCTGCCATGGCTCGAGACCATCCTCGGACTGCTGATCCTATTCGGATTCTGGCTTCCGGGCGCCATCTCGCTTGCCGACTTGCTCTTTCTCATCTTCCTCGCGGCCCTTGTCTCGGCAGCCGCCAGGGGCATTGATATCGACTGCGGCTGCTTTAGCGTAAAACCCACCGCCTCACCCAACTTCATCTGGTATCTTTCGCGCGACCTGCTGTTCCTTTTACTGGCTGTCGCAATAACGATACAAACTTATTCCAAACAGACCCAAAGGGAGGGGAACCATGAATGAAAAAATGAGCGATGCCTTGAACGGGCAGATAAATGCCGAACTGTACTCGTCTTACCTCTATCTATCGATGGCCTCCTATTGCAAGCGGCTGAATCTCGAAGGATTTACCCGTTGGATGGAAGTCCAGGCGCTCGAAGAGCTGTCCCACGCGATGAAGTTTTTCAATTTCGTGAACGAACGCGGCGCAAGAGTTGAGCTGAAGGCCATCGAGGGCCCTCCCGTCTCGTGGGATTCGCCGCTTGCGGTATTCGAAGCCGTCTACAACCATGAACTCAAGGTAACAGGCCTGATCTACGACCTGGTAAACCTCGCAACGGAAGTTAAAGACCATGCGGCCGTCAATTTCCTCCAGTGGTTCGTAAACGAACAGGTGGAAGAGGAGACCAGCGCGGACAACATCGTGCAGAAACTGAAGCTCATCGGAAGCGACGGCGGCGGCCTCTACATGCTCGATCAGGAACTTGCCCGCAGAGTCTTCACCCCGCTTCCCGGCACGACCATCCTCGCCGGAGCGGCCGCAGGCGCCTGAGAACCGCTTCGGGCAGGGGTTCGTGGAAGGCAAAAGCGCGGGGAGCAGTGCCCCCCCGCACCCCCACAGGAGAGCTCGGAATGGGGGCGGCATAGCCGCCCCCATTCCGAGCTTCCGGCGCCAAAATCTCAAGCTCTTGCCGAAACTTTGATGCCGTTGTACAATAAGTGGTACAATATTGAAGGAGGGCGGCTCATGGATGCGCTTACCTATTCACAGGCGCGCAGCACTCTTGCCAGGACAATGGACAGGGTCTGCGACGATCACAGCCCGATAATCATTACACGTAAGAACCAACGCTCCGTGGTGATGATCTCTCTGGAAGACTACGAGGCACTTGAAGAAACGGCGTATCTCCTGAGGACTCCCCGAAACGCAAGAAGGCTCCTTGAATCCATAGCGGAACTGGAAGCTGGAGGCGGCAGTGAGCGGGAGCTGGCCGAGTGAGGCTCATTTTTTCGGAACATGCCTGGGAAGATTATCTTTTTTGGCAGCGTACGGACAGAAAGATCCTCGACCGTATTAACAAGCTCATCAGGGAAATCCAACGTACGCCGTTTGAGGGAAGCGGAAAGCCCGAACCGTTGAAACACGGCCTGTCCGGCTACTGGTCGCGACGCATAAACGACGAACACAGGATCGTTTACAAAGTCGAATCGGGTTCCATTCTGATCGCCCAACTCAAGCATCATTATTAAGAGTTCACGTCAGCCTTCTTGACGCTTCGGGCCTTCGCGGCTTCGAGTGAGAAAACCTCCGTTTATCTCAGCGTGAGGTTTCCTTGAGCCAGAAATAGACGACCGCTGCGCCGAAGAGTATGTTTCCCGCCCACACCCCCAAAAAGGGAGGCAGGGTGCCGGCGGAGGCGAGCGAACTTCCGATGCTGGATATGGCAAGGAAGGCGAAGGCCACCACCAGCGATATTCCGACTCCGGCGGCAATGCCCCCGTGGAGCCCCTGCTTGAGGGCCACGAGGATGCCAAGCAGGGTGAGGATGAAAGTGGCAAGAGGCGAGGCAAGCCTCATCTGCAGGTCGACCTCGTAGGGGGTCGCGCTGAAACCTTCCCGCTCTATGTTTTTGGCATAGCGGTACAAGTCCAGCCATCCGAGAGTGTGGGGCAGGACTTCCCCGCTGTTGAAGTCGGCGGGTGTCACCGGCAACTGGAGAACCTTGCGGGTAAACCACTGCTGATCGGTCTTTTTTCCGTCATAACTGACTATGAGCCCGTCTTTGGCAACCCATCCCCGGGGGGTCCAGGCTATGCTCCGGGCATCTATTCTGCGCTCCAGACGAAAATCGGACTTCATGAAAAAAATCGAGACAAGGTGCATCACCTTGAGTTGTCTGTCGTAGAGCCCGATCTGGTAAATCGTATCCTGGTCCCGATACCACAGGTTTTCAGGGTTCATCCAGACGGGCGGTTTTTTGCCCTCGATCTTGACCTGCCAGGTATCGTAGAGCCTTTGATTGAGGGGGCGAACCGCATATTCGGCCAGGCAGAAATGGAAAATAGCAAGGAAAAGCCCTGCCAGGACCAGAGGCGCCACATAACTGGCGGGGTTTATCCCGGCCGTTTCCATGGCGATCAACTCCCGGTTTCGCTTCATAACGCCAAGCGCGATGATAGCCGCAAGGATCGCCGACAGCGGAATCCCCTGGGTCAGGATCAGGGGGATCTTGCACAAAAAATAGAGGTAAATATCCCGCAGCCCCAGGTGATGCTGGAGCATCCGATCGACCCGCTCGAAAAAATCCACAACGAGGTAAATTCCGACAAATCCGACATTAGCCAGCACAAAAACGGGCAGAAAGTGCTTTAAAACATACTTGGGGATTATCTTCACGGTTGGATCGCCCCCTGTTGGCGGCCCTCGCAGGCTGCCGCCCGCATGCGCCCGAGCCGGTGGAAAAGCGCGGCGAGGCGAAACGGAGTTTCCCGGTGCAGCTTCGTCCACAGGTATACGGCCAGGACAATGCAGAGCAGATTAGGGGTCCAGACGGCCAGAAAGGGTGAAACGATGCCATTGTAGCCAAAGGTCCTGCCCGCGGAAAGCAACACGTAGTAGGCGAGAAAAATTCCAATTCCTACGGTAATCCCGGTCATTCGGCCACGCTGGCGAAACATGGAGCCAAGCGGAGGGCCAAGAAGCCCGAGAAACAGGCAGGCAGCCGGGAAAGCGAGCCGTTGCTCCAGTTCCAGACTCCACCACACCAGAGCGGCCTTTCCCATCGCGGTTTTGACCTTATGGTAAATCTGGGCCAGGCTCATCTCGCCTCTGCTCATCATCGCTTTTTTTGCCGCGCCAAGGATCTCGTCCATCGACAGGGTAAAATCATATTTTTTAAACGACACGGCCTGGGCATCTTTGAGGTTCTTGGACGTGCGCGTTATCATGCCGTCGTAGAGTTTAAAAATGATGGCGCTCGAATCCGGTGGAAAATCGAGCTTCGCCCTCTGTGCGGCTATCGTCACCTCTTGATTGCGTTCCCTCTGGTCCTGGATGAAAATTCCCTTGACCTCGTAGTTGGTGTGATCGACCGACCGGAAAAACAGAACCAGTTTGGGAATGGTGGAAATGAAGACTCCCTCTTCGAGTATCGAGGGCAGAGAGGTCCGGCCGAGCGAACGCAATTTTGCCTCGAAGGCGCGATTGGACGCGGGCAACAGCCAGACGGCGTTGACGAAGGAAACCACGGTCAAAAGCAGGAGCACTCCCAACACAGGGGGCAGAAAACCCAAAAATCCGGTGCCTGCAGCCCGAAAGGCCATCAATTCATTATCGCTGTTCAGCCGGACGAAAGCCAGCATCACACCCAGCAGGGCGGCCATGGGCGTCGCGTACAGCATGAGCCTGGGCATGGCGTAAAGGATGAGTTCGACGATATCCTTTACGCTGCACGAAGAAGCGAAAAGAATGCGCATGAGCTGCAAAAGCTGGCCGGTAACGAGCACGAAAACGGCGCCCGCCAGGCATATCAGCACCGGAGCACACTGTTCTTTGAGTAAGTAGAGGTAGAGGGTTTTTTTCATGCCGCGTACTCTATCCAATGAACGCCTCAGTGGTCAATTGGAAAGATGGGCCCGAAAAAATGGTAAAGGTTTGCGGCTCGCCAGACGATATGTAAAGGCATAGTGGGAAGAGCAACAGGCAAACCTCTGTCAGGAGAATTCAAATGGTCAGAACGCAAGCATCCAATATATACCAACGGACGGCGATTCAAACTGCCGACCCGCTCCAGCTCATCATTCTGTGCTACGAAGGGGCCATCAGCGACCTCAAAAAGGCCAGGGAGCTGCACGAAAAAAGCGAAATGAACGAAGCGTACCGGCGCATCCGGCACGCCCAGGACATCGTAACCGAACTCCTCGTAGGCCTCGACTACGAACGGGGCGGGAATATAGCCGGAAATCTCAACCGCATTTATAATTTCGTTTTGCGGCAGCTGATCGGCATAAACAGCCGCAGAGACCTTTCCCTCTATGACGACCTGATCAGAATTCTTTCCAATCTCAAAGAGGGCTGGGAAGCGTTACGATTTGCCTCCGGACAGGCACCCCTCAAAGCGGGCCTTCTCCCGAAACAATGGCAAGCTTCAGCATAGGACCGGAAAATGGAAAGCAACGGATCATGCTGGGCAGCGGAAGCCGACTCGATCCTGGATCAACTTCTCAAGTTCGCCACGCAGCTCGCGGAGTTTGAAAACGACCCGCAAGTAAACATCAAGGCGCTTTCCGAGGAGTGCACCCGGCGCATCGAGGATCTGAAACGGCTTGTCCCCGAGGACTTCATTTACTCTGCGGCCACCGGCAGTGAGATTCTGGAAAAAATGCGCGCCCTCTACGAGCGCACCCAGGCCTGCCTGGATATCCTTCACCGCAAACGCGATGCGGTCTCCGCCAGCCTCAAGCGCCTGTCCAAAACCAAACAGGCCGTAAACGCCTACGGCAGCCGTCGAACTCTTTGCGGCTAGATAGCGTCTAGCCGCAAACCTCTTGGTTGGGCAACTACGCTTTTGCCCACCCTACCGCTAGATTGTCTATCCGGGAATCGGGTCGAACCAAAATCCCCCTTTGAAAAAGGGGGATTTCCGTTAATAAATCGGTTGTCTACTCCATATCAAATCCCCCCCTGCCCCCTTTGCAAAGGGGGGGATCCGTTCCAGTCCGCACCTCAGGGCGCAGGGTGAGCACATGAATCATCGTGGCCACCACCTTCACCCCCAAGATTTCCGCACGAAGGTGATCCAGGATTGCCGTACGGCACAAAAACCCGATTGCCGGAACCCGGGGATGGGGAACGCTCGATCTCCCGGCCACTCGCGCCTAGCTTTTCAGTTTCCTGTCAGACCATCGTTTGAAAAAACCGGTGACTTTGGAAACGGGTTGCTCAACCTGTTCGATCTTGCCCCGTTCGACCATCACGCGCCGCAGACATGCTCTGAGGTAGGGGCACGGGACGCATTCCTTTCGGGGCTGCATGATGCCCTCTTCGTCGACCGGGCACACCTTCTCCCCGTCTGCGAAACACTGCGGGGGACCAACCGCCCCCGTCCCGGTGCGCCCCGAGGAAGCCTCTTCCATGCTTGCTCTCCGCAAAATGGCCTATTCCAGAATTTCCAAGACCGCGCGCTTTTTGAGTTTTGTCGCCGCCGCATTCACGATAGTTCGCATGGCGTGCGCATTGCGGCCTTCCTTGCCGATAATTTTGCCCAGGTCGTCCTTGGCTGCCCGAAGTTCTATCACCGAGATCTGCTGACCGGTAATCTCTTTGACAACGACTTTTTCCGGATGTTCCGCAAGACAACGTGCAATGTATTCAACCAGCTCTTTGATTTGAATGTCTTCCATAAACACAGGCTCCCCGTTGATGCCGTCTGTGAAGGGGTCCGACAATCCTTTTCGAATTGCCTTTATATCAATCGTACGCCGGTAAGGGCCAAAACACGAGATAAAAGTTGAGCGCTTTTTCGCGGGAGCGGTACAAACAGAATGTGTCTTCAGTAGCTCAAGCCGTGTGAAATTATGAGAATTGGACTGGAAAGTCAACAGATTTCGAATGCTTATTATAATGAAATTATTCACGACCTTCGCCTCGCCAAAGCGGTTTCACACGAATTAAAACCTGCGGCAAATCGGAAAAAAAGGGATTGATTAAAAGTAAGTGATTGAATAAATTCTCCATCCAACCCAAAAGGAGGTACCCGCAAACCGCATGGACCGCACTACCCCGATTCCCGTAAAACTCGAAAACCGGCCCCTTGTGGAATCCGTCGTTATCGATCTGCCCGCACCCAGCCTCAGCGACAACACGGCCGATCTCGACAGGCTCACCCTCACACTTGCCCGGATGGGATTTTCCCCGGTACGGATCTGCCCGCGCAGGATGGATGAAACAGTAAGAAAGATGCGCAGCCAAGGCCTTGTGTTTCGGGCCGTTCTGGGATACGCCGGTTCGCACTGGGAACTCCTCGACGTTATCGACGACTCTTCGGGGGCGACCGTTTTCGGTTTTGCGGTGGACCTTGGAACCACTACCCTGGTATTGAGACTTATCGACATTTCCGGCAGGAAAACCGTTGGGCAGATCACGATAAACAACCCCCAGTCCAAATGGGGGGAAGATATCCTCAGCCGCATTCTGTTTGCCCGCAGCCGCCACACTCTGTTGGAGCTTCGAGCCGCTCTCCTGGAGGCCTGTTCGCACGCGATGGGCCAATTGCTCAAAGACTCGGGAGTCGAGGCTTCCAGCGTCTACGCGGTCTCCTGCGCGGGCAACACCGCCATGAGCCATTTTTTCTGGGGACTCGATCCTTCCCATATTTGCCGCGAGCCCTATCTGCCGGCCGCCAATACGTTCCCTGCGGCCTTCGCTTCGGAACTGGGGTTCGATTTTTTGCCCGCCTCCCTGCTCTATCTTTTTCCCAATGTCGGCTCCTATGTGGGCGGAGATGTCCTGGCAGGAGTCGTTGCCGCCGATCTGGCCAACTCGGTCCAACCGCGCATGCTCATCGACGTCGGTACCAACGCTGAAGTGATACTCGGCAACCGTGAGTGGCTGCTCGCCTGCGCGGGCGCTGCCGGCCCCGCGCTGGAAGGCGGAGTGGTCGAACGGGGGATGCAGGCTTTCCCGGGAGCAATCGACCGGGTAAGAATCGACAGGAAGACCCTCGAACCCGACTTTCGGGTGCTCGGCGGGGGGAAAGCCGCAGGAATCTGCGGGTCCGGACTCATCGACCTTGTGGCCGAAATGTTTTTTGCCAAAATACTCACCATCCAGGGCAAATTCAGTACGCAACTCGATTGCCCGCGATTCAGAAACACCCCGGACGGCAGGGCGTACGCCCTCGCGCTCCCCTCCCAGACTGCCGATGCACAGGAAATCCTCGTCTCCGAGATCGATATCGGCGTTTTTTTGAAGTCAAAAGCCGCGATGTACACTATACTGTCGGTAATATGCAGGAAAGTCGGGCTCGACTTCGCCGATCTGGAGGATATCTACATCGCGGGCAACTTCGGAAAACACATTGATCCCGAAATGGCCGTCCGTATCGGGATGATTCCTGATTTACCCCTGGATAGATACCATGGAATCGGAAATTCGAGTCTTTTGGGAGCATCCATGCTGCTGTGCGACCGGACGCTTCTGGCCGAAGTCGAAAAGGTGCGCAGCATGATCACCTATGTCGAACTGAACGTAAACGTCGAACTGATAAATGAGTTTCGAGGGGCACTTTTTCTTCCTCACACTGATCCGAGACTTTTTCCATCCGTGCGCCCGTAACTGGCAGGCGGAAAACAAACTCGGGGTTTTGAGATGAGCGGACCGACACTGGCCAACAGGTATCAGCAAAGAGCGCTCAAACCCGGATTCAGGGTACGGGGAATCTATGTCGCAAGGTTCCTGGTTGTCCTGCTGCTTGTACTCGATATTTCCCTGGTGTATGCGATTTCATATTCAAAAAACGGACTGCCCGGCTATCACCTGCAAAACCGGCAGGTGCGAAGAATGGAAAATGCGCTCTTAAAGCTTCGGACCGATAACCGCAAACTGTTCGACCTCATCCAGTCGCTCAAAAAAGACCCCAAAGCCCAGGAAAGACTCGTTCGCCGGCAATTGGGATGGGTGGGGAAAAATGAGATTATCTTCGAGTCGCCCCACCGCATCGAAGCGAGCGGGCCGGTCAGACCTTTCGATTTTCCGAAATAAAAATAAGGGTAAACATGGCCCCGCCTTTTCCGGGCGCGGGGGAACGTAACACCGGCCTCTTCCCCGCTTCCCGCCGCCTGCTCCTCGCTTCTTTCTTGCTTCCCGCCTCCTGCCTCAGTATATTTATTATGTTCCAATAATCACATATTGCGTCGTAAACAATACTCTAGACTCCACCGGAGCCTTGCCATGGAAGTTCCATACTCCGACCGCCTGCGAATTCTTCTCGTCGAAGACGATGAGGACGATTATGCATACGTCTGCGATCTGCTTTCGCATTTCCTTTCTTCGGGAAGCACCCTGCAGTGGGTCAAGGAATATGACGAGGCCCTGGGAGCCATACAAACCGGAACATTCGACGTTTGCCTGCTCGACTACCAATTGGGGGCTCGAAACGGAATAGAGTTCCTTGAAGAAGCCGCCCGTTCAGGCTGTACAACTCCCATACTCTTTCTGACCGGCGCCGGAACGCGCGAGACCGACCTGGCGGCCATGAAGGCCGGGGCCGCAGACTACCTTGCCAAAGGGGAAATGAACGCGGCGCTTCTGGAAAGGGCCATTCGCTACTCCGTGGAAAGAGCGGAGGAGAAAAAGCGTTTGCACCAGGAATACGAAAAACTCGAAGCACTTGTCCAGAAGCGCGCCGAGGAGCTTTTAAAGGCCAACACGACCTTTGAGCAGAAGTTGCGGGACAACGAGGAGTTGTTTAGAAACCTCTTCGAGCACCATACCGCCGTAAAACTGATCGTCGACCCCGGGACCGGAAAGATCGTCAATGCCAATAAGGCGGCTGAGGACTACTACGGATGGCCCAAAGAAAAACTCGAGCAGATGCGCATTTACGACATCAATGCGGATTCTCCTGAAACGGTGAATCGCGAGATGGCCAGGGCCAAAAACCGGGCCAGAGTTCAGTTTGAGTTTCGCCACCGCCTTGCCGACGGGTCTCTACGGGAAGTGGAAGTGTTTAGCAGTAAAATCGAAGTCCGGGGAAAGGAACTCCTTCACTCGATCGTCCACGACATAACGGAGCGAAAACAGACCCGGGCGGCTCTAAACAGGGAACGGCAGCGGTTTAAACAGATACTCGACGAATTCCCCTACGGCATCTGCATAATCGATCGGAATTATCAAATCGAATACATCAACCCCGTTCTCATGCGTGAGTTCGGAGAAGTGGGCGATCGAAAATGCTACGAATATTTTCAAGGCTTCCGAACACCGTGTTCCAAGTGCAGCAAGGAGTTGGTCTTCCAGGGGAAAGTGTTGTACTGGAGTTGGCGTTCACCAGGAAATAAGCGCGATTACGATCTGGTCGGCCTGCCGCTCTACGGTGAGACCGGCGCCGTCTCGATGCTCGAAGTCTTTAGCGATGCCACCGACCGCAAACAGGCCGAGGAGGCCCTGCGCCGCAGAACGGAGGAACTTCAGGCAATCCTTGACACGGTCCCCGCCATGATCTGGTTCAAGGACGGAAACAATAATGTTCTGCGTGTGAACAGGACGGTCTGTGAGGTGATGGGCCTCCCGGCAGAGGCTATCGAGGGTAAAAACACAAGCGAGCTGTTTCCGGGCTGGCTGGCCGAGAAATACCATCGGGACGACCTGGAGGTCATCCACTCCGGGATGCCCAAAACGGACATTGAGGAGCAGTTCGCCAATGGAGCAGGGGAACTGCGCTGGATCAGCACCGACAAGATCCCCTGGTTCGATGCGCAGGGCAACCCGTCAGGCGTGCTTGTCTTTGCCGTAGATATAACGGATCGCAAGCTGGCCGAGGAGGAAAAGGAAAAACTCCGACAGCAGCTGGCACAATCCCGGAAAATGGAATCTGTGGGAAGGCTCGCCGGAGGGGTTGCGCACGATTACAACAATATGCTCGGTGTGATTATCGGCTATACGGAGATTGCCCTGGCCGGTGTAAATCCCGACGAACCCCTGTACGCCGATCTCCGGGAGATCCTCAACGCCGCGATGCGCTCAGCGGACATAACCCGGCAGCTCCTGGCCTTTGCCCGCCAACAGACGATTTCCCCCGTTGTGCTGGACCTGAACGAAACCGTTGAGGGCATGCTCAAAATGCTTCGCCGTTTGATCGGCGAAAATATTGATCTTGCCTGGTTTCCCAAGGCAGGACTCGCACCGGTCAAAATGGACCCTTCGCAAATCGACCAGATTCTCGCCAATCTGTGCGTGAATGCACGGGATGCCATAACCGGAGTCGGCAATGTGACTATCGAAACGGACATGGTTTACTTCGACGAGGTCTACTGCACCGGGCACGAGGGTTTTTTCCCGGGGAAATTCGTTCTCCTGGCCGTAAGCGACTCCGGGTGCGGCATGGACCGGGAGACGCTGCAGAGCATCTTCGAACCCTTTTTCACCACAAAAGAGGTGTACAAGGGAACCGGTCTGGGCCTCTCCACGGTCTACGGGATTGTCAAACAAAACGGGGGTTTCCTAAACGTCTACAGCGAACCCGGCAGCGGGACGACCTTCAAGATCTATCTCCCCTGCGCCCGGGAGGAGATTTCGCAGGAGGAGGGACGCCGGGAAAAGGAAAGGGAGTCGAGGGGGACCGAGACCATTCTTCTCGTGGAGGATGAACAGGCCATACTGAAACTCGGGAAAACCATTCTGAAGCAACATGGCTACACGGTGCTCACAGCCCGAGGTCCGGCCGAAGCCCTGGAGCTGGTAAAAAGCCTTTCCTCCCCGATAAATCTCCTGATCACCGATGTGATCATGCCCGAAATGAGCGGAAAAGACCTCTATGAGAGATTGAGACTGGACAATCCGCACCTCGCGTGCATCTTCATGTCCGGCTATACCGCAAATGTCATCGCCCATAACGGCGTACTCGATAAGGGCGTAAATTTCCTGCAGAAACCCTTTTCTGTACATACCCTGACCGAAAAGGTACGAGGTGTGCTGGACCGTTGATCACACCCGAGTTGCGTCCCCTCACGAGGTCGTATCCGGGGGTATCGGCCTTACGGCCTCTACCACCCGGCTGAGGGGAATTACTCCGCCTTTTTCTTCCTGATTCTCGTTCGTTTGGGCTGCTCGGCCGTCTCTGCGGCTGTAAGTCCCGTCGATTCGGCCTTTGACTGCCTTCTTGCCTCCATGTATTTTTTGAGGTTCTCCGGCACCCCTCTTTTCTTCGCCGCCTTGCTCCTCGCCCTGGTAAGCGATTTTGCCGCAAGCGGGGTTCCCAGCGTAAACCCATACTTTTTCTTGTACTCCTTCGCAGTCATGCCGTGGGAGACAAGATGCAATTTGGTAAGCTGCCGCATCTCGGAGCCGCATTCGAGGCAGATCACCTTATCGTCCTGAATGGAATCCTCGGGCTTGAGTGCTTTGGACGGCGCCTGCTCAAACGTATTTGGCAGCTCCATTTCCCCTGCTTCGGCCTGCTGCAGTTCATGGAGCGTACTGAAAACCTGCCGCAGAGATGTTGCGATCTCCGTTGAAGACATATGGTTTTGAGACACTTGGGTTTGAACGATTTCTGATGCGATTTCGATAAGTTTTTTGCTCATTATCTATCCTCTCGGTCAGGCATAAATGGAGAACTTTACGGTTCAAGATGCAGCATTTAAATGGTTCGGAACAGAAATGCAATGATTTTCTAATGTAAGTGCATGAGTAAATGCACAGGTGCAGGTCGCTTGATCTTTATCCGGCTTTTCATTCTTGCAAAAGATCGAGATTAAGCCATACTTCATTCATGTCTTCTGGAAACAACTGTTCCGATTTTGTCGCGGGAGCGACTTGACAAGCAACAGAACCAAGACTTCAAAAAGCGATAATCCACTTCGTCAAGTCAAACATGACATGAACCGGGCAAATATCGGGCGATCGTCAAAAAGTTCCGTCAAAGGCAGAGGTCTTTCCCCTCACCACCATAATGATCATCGTCCTGGCTCTGCTGGACGATATCCCCAGTATGACCATTGTTTTTCCCGGACCGCCACTTCCTCCATCTGCCCCTTCCGCAGCTACAGACGCTCCTTTGGATCTGTATCACCCTGTGGATGCTCTGCCGGGGCCTCTTTAAACTCGGCCCCTACAGACTCATAGAAAATAGAGCCCATCACAAACGCCGCTTCCTGCACCGCACCAATAAACCGCTTCCCCCCCCCCCCGACCTGAGCCGCGCAGCGGCGTGGGGGCGCGGGGGCGAAAGCCCCCGCCTTTCTGCCTTTTTTTTTTGCTCTAAAGCTCACGACATGGCAGCCGGTTTCTTGGCTATCTGTTCCCTGGGACCGAGGATTTGGGCGAGGAGGGTCTCGTCAACGGTTTCTTCGCGCAGAAGCGTCTCAGCCAGTTTATCGAGTTTATCCCGCGCAGTGGCGAGCAGGTTGGTTACGATTTCGCTTCGCTCCGAGATGAGTTTTTGGACATCGTTATCGATGCGGGCCGCGGTGGATTCGCTGTAGTCCTTTCCCCGTGCCAGTTCGTATCCGAGAAACGGCTGCTGTTCGTCCGAGTCGAACGCGACGGGTCCAAGGCTCCCCATTCCCCAGCGCGTGACCATCCGGCGGGCGAGGCGGGTGGCCTGAATCAGGTCATTTTCGGCCCCCGTGGTGATATCTCCGAAGACGATCTCTTCCGATACCCGACCGCCGAGCATAACATCGATGCGAGCGATGAGGTAGGTGCGGCTGTAGTTGTATTGCTCCTCGGAGGGGACCTGTTCGGTGATCCCCAGGGCGCGGCCGTGCGGAATGATGGTGACCTTGTGAACGGGGTCCGTCCCGGGGGTAAGCCAGGCGACCATGGTGTGGCCGCTTTCGTGATAGGCGACGATTCTTCTGGCGTTGGGGTCGGTCAGTGCGGGGCGAGCTCCACCCAGAATGATCCTGTCGATGGCCTCATCGAAGGCCGCCATGTTCACCTGAGCCAGGAGGCCTTTTGCTGCGAGCAGGGCCGCTTCGTTGCACAGGTTGGCAATATCGGCCCCGCTCATGCCCACGGTTTTTCGCGAAAGCAGTTGGAGATCGACATCCGGAGCGGTCGGCAGTTTGGCGGTGTGGATGCGCAGGATGCCCTCCCGACCCTCGCGGTCGGGAAGCGGGACGGTCACCTGCCTGTCGAAGCGTCCCGGGCGAAGGAGCGCCGGGTCGAGCACGTCGGGCCGGTTGGTGGCAGCGAGCACGATCACTTCCTGGTGTACGTCGAAGCCGTCCATCTCTACCAGGAGCTGATTGAGGGTCTGTTCTCGTTCGTCGTTTGTTGCCCCGAGCCCCGCACCGCGCCGTCTGCCCACCGCATCCAGTTCGTCGACGAAGATGATGGCCGGCGAGGCCGCCTTGGCCTCCTCAAAAAGGCTGCGCACCCGGCTCGCCCCGACCCCGACGAACATTTCGACAAACTCGGAGCCGCTGATATGAAAGAACGGAACGCCCGCCTCGCCGGCAACCGCGCGGGCCAGAAGGGTCTTTCCCGTCCCCGGAGGACCGACCAGAAGCGTGCCGTGCGGGATGCGCGCCCCCATCCTCACGTACTTTTGCGGCTTTTGAAGAAAATCGACCACTTCCTGCAAGTCGTCTTTTGCCTCGCCGGCCCCGGCCACTTCGCTGAAGGTCACCTTGGGATACTCACTGCCGTAGCGCCGAGCCTTGGAGCGACCGAGCCCGAAAAGGCCCGCTTGACCGCGCGAGGCCTGACGACCCATCCAGACAAAGTAGCCCACGAGCAGCAGCATCGGCCCCCAGTCAAGAAAGAGGCTCACATACCACGGTTCGGTCGAATCTCTGGCCTCCACGGTAACGTGATGGGACTCGAGCAGCCCCATGAGGGCAGGGTCCCCGACCGTTTTGGGAAATATCGTGACAAAGTGAGTGTACTTTTTCGGCGCGGCCTTTTTCCCGCTCTCCGGCTGGCCAGCCGTCTTCGGAGCCGCCCAGGGGAACGGTTTGACGAAGGCGCCGCTTATTTGCGAACCGGTTATGACCACCTCGGAAACGTTTGAGGAGCGAATCTGTTCGAGGAAGGTCGAGTAGGGAATGCGGGCTTCGGGCTTCGAGTGAGGCAACAGAAGCATCGCGTTCCAGACGAGAAGAGCCAGCAGCACCGCCCACCAGAACGAGGGCCTCAACCCCTGCGGCCGCTGGTTGTTTGCGCCCCCCGATTGCCCTCCCGGCGCGGCTTTCTGCTTGTCAGCCATTTTCTTCAAACTCCCGATAGTGAATCATGAATTTCCTTCCAATACCGTTTTATCGCTCTATAATCTAATAACTCTCCGGACCGCGCTTTGCTCGGAGGGCCGGTAAGAAAATAAGACACCGAAACGCTCGGGCAACAAAATCTCACTTGATTTACACTCAGGATGTTGCTAAAAGAAAATCTTTCACCCGGTCGGTGACCGGGCTTGCAACGGGAACTGGTTTGTAGGCACGTAGCTCAGTGGGAGAGCGCTACCTTGACGCGGTAGAGGCCGACGGTTCGAAACCGTCCGTGCCTACCAGTATCGGAGTTGTCGTAAAGGTCTGGAGGCTTTTGACGTCAACCAGTGCGAAATACAGGCATGTCGGCGCCGTGTGTTGGCGCGAATCGAAATAAGCTGGATCATCCATTCGGGGCATCTTTCCATACTGGTGGGGTGCCTTTTTTTGTTGCGGATACCACATCATCCGGGTGAAATATGTCGAAAGAAATTGAAATCACGCTTCTGCCGGACGGGAAAAAACTGACGGCGCAAGAGGGAACCACGCTCTCCGAAATCCTGGGAAAACCGGGTGGAGGAGGTCAGTGGGTAGCGGCAAAGCTTGACGGGCAACTTGTCGATCTTACCCGAAAGATCGATCGCGACGCGACGGTCGAAGCGATTGGCAAAGATGCGCCGGAGGCGATCGGGATTTTGCGCCACAGTGCTGCGCACATCATGGCCCAGGCGGTAAAATCGATATTTCCCGAGGCCCGTGTAGCCATCGGGCCCGCGATCGAAAATGGGTTCTACTATGATTTCGATGTGGAGCGACCCTTTACGCAGGAAGACCTCGAGAAGATAGAAGAGAGGATGCGCGAAATTGTTTCCAAAAAGCTCGTCTTCTCGCGCAGGGATCTGCCCCGGGAAGAGGCGTTGGGCCTCTTTTCGGAAATGGGGGAAAAATACAAGGTAGATCTGCTCGAACAATTCGCCGATCCGACCGTTTCCATTTATCAGCAGGGGGATTTCATCGATCTTTGCCGCGGGCCGCACATCCCGCAGACCGGCTTTCTCAAGGCTTTCAAGCTGACCAGCGTGGCGGGGGCCTACTGGCGCGGCGACGAGAAAAACCCGATGCTGCAGCGCATCTACGGGACCGCCTTTTTCGATGTCGAATCGCTGAAAAAGTATCTCACTTTCCTCGAAGAGGCTCAGAAGCGCGATCATCGACGTCTGGGAAAAGAGCTCGATCTTTTCAGCTTCTCCGAAGAAATCGGGGCGGGCATGGTGATCTATCACCCCAAGGGCGCTCTTATCCGCCACATCCTGGAAAACTTCGAAAAGCGCGAGCACCTGCTTCGGGGCTACCAGCTGGTGATCGGCCCGACCCTTCTGAAGACCGATCTGTGGAAAAGGTCCGGCCACTTCGACCACTATCGGGAAAACATGTATTTTACGGAAATCGATGAGCAGTCCTACGGCGTAAAGCCGATGAACTGCCTGTCGCACATGCTCATCTACAAGTCCAGGATCCGGAGCTACCGGGATCTGCCGCTGCGCTACTTCGAGCTGGGAACGGTGCACAGGCACGAAAAGTCGGGCGTTTTGCACGGCCTTCTGCGGGTCAGGCAGTTTACCCAGGACGACGCTCACATTTTGTGCGCCCCCGACCAGTTGAATGATGAGATAAAGAGTATTATTGATTTTGTGAGCGATGTGATGGGGATCTTCGGCTTCGAATTCGAGATCGAAATCAGCACCCGTCCCGAAAAATCGATCGGCTCCGACGAAGATTGGGACCGGGCGACCGGAGCTCTTCGAAAAGCGCTCGACGAGAAGGGGTTTGCCTATCAGGTGTGCGAGGGCGAAGGCGCTTTTTATGGCCCCAAGATAGACATAAAGCTAAAAGACGCTCTCGACCGGCGGTGGCAGTGCGCAACCATACAGTGCGACTTTACGCTCCCCGAAAGATTCGACCTGACCTATATCGGCGCCGATGGTGGGCGACACAGGCCGGTCATGGTGCACCGCGTGATTCTGGGGGCGATGGAGCGCTTCCTGGGGGTTCTCATAGAACACTACGCGGGGGCTTTCCCCGTCTGGCTCGCCCCCGTGCAGGCGATGATCGTAACGGTCACTGACTCCCAGCTCGAGTTCGCCCGCACCATCTGTTCGGAGCTGCGAAGCCGCGGGGTGCGCGCCGAAGTCGATACGAGAAGCGAAAAACTGGGCTACAAGATTCGCGATGCCCAGATGCAAAAAGTTCCCTATATGCTCGTCATCGGGGACAAGGAAGTCCAGGGCGGAGCCGTTGCTCCCAGAAAACGCGACGGCACCCAACTTGACCTCATGAACTCCGGCGAGTTTGCCGATCTTGTGGAAAGAGAGTGTCTGGAGTCCAGCAAGGGGCGTGTTGGATTGAACATACTTTAAAAAAGAGGAGATACGACCCTGGAGAAACAAACCAATGTGAATGACAAGATTCGGGCGCCTGAAGTCAGGCTGATCGGTCATGACGGCGAACAGCTGGGGATCGTTGCGACCCGAAGGGCGCTGGAGATGGCCGCGCTGGTGCACCTGGACCTGGTTGAAGTGGCGCCGAACGCCGAGCCTCCGGTTTGCAAAATCATGGACTACGGCAAGTTCAAATACCAGCAGAACAAAAGGTCCCAGGAAGCCAAAAAGAAACAGACCGTGATCCAGGTAAAGGAGGTCAAGATCCGCCCCAAGACCGACGAACACGATCTGCAGGTGAAAATTCGCCATATCAAACGCTTCCTTGCCCAGAAGGATAAGGCCAAAATCACCATCCTTTTCCGCGGACGGGAAATCGCCTACTCCGATCAGGGCATGAAAGTCCTGGAACGTATACGCGACGAATTGAAAGAAGAGATTGCCATAGAGCAGCAGCCCAAGATGGAGGGGCGCAACCTGATCATGATTCTGGCGCCGAAATCTTGAAAAAGTCACAAAATCCGCCTTAATTTGTTGACTCTTTGTCATGTCCCAAATAAACTAGCTGTTTTATGCCATGGCGATTCTTCGACCGGCTCACTCTCCGGCACCACCCGGAGGTGAGCCGGTCGAGACCATTATATGGATTGCCCGGCCGGGGAGCGGCCTCGACGCCTCCTTCCGGCAGGCAGCGCCCCCTGCCTTGAGGCGGGAATCCGGGCAGGCGGCCAGAGTCGCCCGGCCGGGAAACTTTACGACGGAGGATATCCGAAATGCCGAAAATCAGAACCAACCGCGCCGCGGCCAAGCGATTCAAGGTAACCGGGACGGGGAAGCTCGTCAGGGCCAAGGCGAACAAAAGCCACATCCTGACCAAGAAGAGCAGGAAAAGAAAACGGGAATTGCGCCGGGATACGGTGGTCAACGCCATAAGCACGGGTTCGCTGCGACGGATGATGCCCTATCTGTAACCGGAAAATGGCGAAGAGGCGCGAATCGGGCATTCGTCCCTTACGGGACTATCGTTTCGCGACTTCGCGGGAAACACTTTTTCGAGAAACAACCAGGAGTTTTCGATGCCCAGAGTAAAAAAGGCGGTCAAATCGCGCGAGAGGCGCAAGAAGATCCTCGCGGCGGCAAAAGGGTTTCGCGGCGGGCGCAGAGTCCTGATCCGCTCGGCCTCCGAGACGGTCGATCGCGCCCTGAAGTTTGCCTACCGCGACAGAAAGGTCAGAAAGCGCGAGTTCAGGAGCCTGTGGATCATGCGGATAAATGCGGGGGCTCGCGAGCACGATTTGAGCTATTCCCGGTTCATGAACGGCTTGAAGAAGGCCAATATAGACCTTGACAGGAAGGCGCTGGCAAATCTTGCCGCAACCAATCCCGAGGCGTTTGCCGAACTGGCGAGAATCGCGAAAGAAGCTGCATAGGAAATGAAAGAGGCTGTTGAGAATCTGCTTGAGACGGCCTGTCGCGCGCTTTCCGGACTGGAGGGGGACGTAAAGGCCCTCGAGCTGGCGCGGGTGCGTTATTTGGGGCGAAAGGGCGAGCTTGCCCAGCTCTTCAAGGAGTTGGGGAAGGTGTCCGAAGAGGAGCGCCGGGAAGCCGGAAGGGTGCTCAACGAGGCCAAGGCGCGCCTGGAGGCGATTTTTGCGGAGGCCTTCGACAAGAGCCGGAAACTCGAAGCCGCACGGTGTGAATCGATCGATGTGAGCGTTCCCGGCAGGCGCCCGCCGGCCGGCCGGCTCCATCCGATCACCCAGACGGCTGCCGAAATCTGCCGCATCTTCAACTGGCTGGGGTTTGAGACCGTTGAAGGCCCTGAAATCGAGCTCGATTATTACAATTTCGAAGCGCTCAACATTCCGAAAGACCATCCTGCCCGTGACATGCAGGATACCTTCTACATTTCCGAAGAGGTCGTGCTGCGGACGCACACCTCACCCATCCAGGTCCGTACGATGGAAAAAAGAACCCCCCCCGTGCGGATCATCGCTCCCGGAAGAACCTACCGCCGCGATTCGGACGTCACCCATACCCCGATGTTTCACCAGGTCGAAGGACTCATGGTGGGACGGGGCATCTCCTTCGGGGACCTCAAGGGCATTCTCACCACGTTCGTCCATCAGATGTTCGGACCGAGCGTCGGGCTCCGGTTCAGGCCCAGTTTTTTTCCCTTTACCGAACCGAGCGCCGAGGTGGATATCGCCTGCGTGATGTGCCGGGGCAAAGGCTGCCGCGTGTGCAAGGGCACCGGGTGGCTCGAGATCCTGGGCTCGGGCATGGTCGATCCGCAGGTCTACAAATATGTGGGCTATGATCCGGAGGAGATCACCGGCTTTGCCTTCGGGATGGGAATCGAGCGCATCGCCATGCTCAAGTTCGGAATAGACGATCTGCGCCTGTTTTTCGAAAACGACCTGCGTTTTCTGCAACAGTTTTAGGCGGTGGGACCGCCGGCCGGGATCGCCATGCCCGCACAACGGGCTTTTCATGGCCCCACCCATCTTACCTCCTGAAATGGGAAGCAGGTTGCAGGTCAAACGTTTGACTTTTACCGGGCGGCCGTTCCACTCGACCCGGCGCATGGCGCCAGGGGGAACCCTTTCCGTGGCGGCTCGCCTTTAGAGTGACCGATGCTGATAAGTCTTAAATGGCTCTCCGACTATGTTGACTGCCCGATTTCCCCCGAGCGCATCGCAGAAGGCCTGACGATGGCGGGGCTCGAAGTGGAATCGATCTCGCCCCGACATCCGCAGCTGCAAAACGTGGTGACTGCACGCATCGAAGCGGTCGAACCGCATCCCAACGCCGATAAGCTAAAGATTTGCCTGGTCCGTGGGCTCGAGGGGGATGTGCGCAGGATCGTCTGCGGGGCGCCCAACGCGCGCGCCGGGGCGGTTGCGCCCCTGGCTCTGCCCGGTGCGGTGCTCGCCGGTGGAGTCATCCGGGAAGCCAAAGTGCGCGGCGAATTGTCCAAGGGCATGCTCTGCTCCCAGAAAGAGCTGGGGTTGAGCGACGATCACAGCGGCATCTGGCTCCTTCCGGAAGATACGCCCGCAGGACTTCCTCTCGACGAGGCCCTCGGGATAAAAGACGTGCTCATGGAAGTGGCCATTACGCCCAACCGCGGCGACTGCCTTTCGATCATCGGCATTGCGCGGGAAATTGCGGCCCTTTGCAAGACTTCCGTGAAATATCCCCAAAGCCGCGTGGAGGAAACCGGTCCTCCCGTCGAGTCTCTTACTTCCGTCACCATAGACGACCCGCAGGGCTGTCCCCGGTATGCGGCACGGGTAATCCGGGGCGTTAGAATCGGCCCCTCCCCCGAATGGCTCAAAAACAGGGTCGAAGCCCTCGGCGTCCGCTCGATCAACAATATCGTCGATGTAACGAACTACGTCATGATGGAACTGGGCCAGCCGCTGCACGCCTTCGATTTCAACCGGCTGCGTGAGCACCGCATAGTCGTGCGGAAAGCCGCGGCCGGCGAGCGGTTTACAACGCTCGACAACGTCGAGCGCGAACTGGCCGAGGGGACCGTACTGATTTGCGACGGCGTGGGCCCGGTCGCCATAGGCGGCGTCATGGGCGGCCTCAACTCGGAAATCGAGTCCGCAACAAGCGACGTCTTGATTGAATCGGCCTATTTCGATGCGATCTCGATTCGCAGGGCGAGCAGAAAACTTGGCCTCAAAACCGAGGCGAGCTACCGGTTCGAACGCGGTACGGACCCGCACGGGGTGCTGCGGGCTCTCGACCGGGCGACGGCGCTCATGCGCGAGGTAGGAGGCGGTGAGATCGCGGCGGGCTTGATCGATGTCTACCCGACCCCGATCAAGCCTTGTGAGATCGATTTTCGGGTCGAGCGGGTAAACAGGTTCCTCGGAACCCAGCTTTCCGAAGAGGAGATCAAGGCTCTGCTGGAGCAAATCGAGATGGGCGTCGAAACACGTGAACCGGGAGTGCTTCGAGTGAGCGTACCCGCCTTCCGAAGCGATATAACAAGGGAAGTCGATCTTGCCGAAGAAGTGGCCAGGCTTTCGGGCTACGACTCCATCCCGGTCACCAGCCCCTTCGCTGCGGCCCAGGCCGCCGATTCCGACCCGCACCAGATGGAGCGCGCCCGCTTGAAGGAGCTTCTGACCGGCGCCGGGTTTTTCGAGGTCATAAATTATTCCTTCATTTCCTCCGATGCGCTGCGAATGCTGAGGTTTGCAGAAGGTGACTCCGCACCGGCCCCGATTCGCGTCAAAAACCCCTTGAGCGACGAGCAGGCGGTGATGCGAACCACCCTTTTGCCCGGGCTTTTGAACAACGCACGCTATAACATAGATCACCGCAGTGAGAATTTTAAAATCTTCGAGCTGAGCAAGGTTTTTCTCCCCGCAAAAGCCGGTCTCCAGGCCGAGGAGATCCATCACCTGGCCGGGCTTCTGGCCGGAAAACGCGTGCCGCTCCCCCTCTACGGCGACGGCGAGGTCGATTACGCAGACGCAAAGGGAATTGTCGAGCATATCTGCTGGGCCTTACGCATCGAAGATGTGCGGTTTCGGGCAGACTCGCTTCCACCGTGGCTCGATCCTGCGGTTGCGGCTTCGGTGTACGTGCAAGGCGAAAGAGTCGGCGAACTCGGAAGGGTTCATTCCGAAGTCCAGGAGGCCTTCGATGTCAAGCGGCCCCTGTTTGCTTTCCGACTTGACTTTGACAAGCTTTTTGCCCTCAGAGGAGAGGGGGCGGTCTACAAAGGACTCCCCAAGTTTCCGCCCGTTCCGCGTGATCTCGCCCTGATTGCCGAGGAAGCGCTGCCCGTTGAGGAGCCTCTCGAGTTTATTCGCTCACTCAAAGAACCGCTACTGGAAAGTGTCGAGATATTTGATATATTCAAAAGCGATCAGATCGGGGCGAAAAAAAAGAGCATCGGCTATCGGCTCACCTATCGCGCCGCGGACCGCAGCCTTACCGACGAGGAAGTAAACGTCCTCCATGGCCGGTTGATCGCAAAAGTGACGGATAGATTCGGAGTTTCCTTGAGATAGGGGGAAGCACGTGAGCGAACAGGAAGGCCTAAAAGAAGCCGGCGGAGAAAGGAAACCGCACTGTCAGGTGGTTTTCGAAGCCGACGGGAAAACGTTTTCGGGCACCTCCGTTCATTTCAATGAACGGGGAATCCTGGTGATGTGCAAAAACCCGGCCCGGCTCAACGCCAAGGGAAGACTCCTGCTCCGATTCAAAGGATTCAACAACCCTGTCGAACTAACCGGGGAAGTCGTGTGGGCAAACATTTACGGCGCCGGCGACTCGCTTTCCCCCAGAGGAATGGGGATAAAATTTACCGGCGTTGACAGAGAGACGGAAAGAGTGCTCTCCGAGCTCTCCGCGCATGATGCGCTCGCAAATGTTTATGCCTGTTACTATACCTGAAGAGCAGGCGAATGGGTGAGTGGGGGGACCTGGGGCCGCCCTGCGGGCCTCGGTCATCCGTCTTGATTTCGCCGGCCCGGCCCTTTTCCCCCTGCCCGTACGGCCCGGATTTTCCATTTCCGGCTGTCCCATCACTGTTTTGTAAAAGGTCGTCCCTTGCATTTTTTGGAAACAACCCTTGTCGCAATCGCTCTGGGCTGTGACGCCTTTGCCGTGGGAATGAGCGTTGGCGCACGCTTCTGCCTGCCTCGGCAGACCTTCAGACTCTCGTTTCATTTCGGCCTCTTTCAGTTTATGATGCCAATTCTCGGCTGGCTTGTGAGCCGCAGGGTCCCCGAAGCAGTGAAGGTTTGGGGGCCGTGGATCGCATTTGCGCTCCTTTTTTTCATCGGCTCGAAAATGATCGCAGAAAGCCTCAAGGGGCAGCACAAAGACCCGGGGGAATGCGCCGACCCCACGCGAGGCTTCAGCCTCGTCACACTCTCGGTTGCCTCGAGCATGGACGCCCTCGGGGTCGGGTTTGGCCTGGGGCTTCTGGGGTCGGCCCTGATCGCCCCCGCCCTCTGCTTCGGAGTGACCGCGGGGGTCATGACCTGGGTCGCCATGCAATTGGGGAAACGGTTGTCGAAGAATTTGGGAAGCTGGGTAGAAATTGCCGGCGGTCTGATCCTGATCGCACTGGCGATTGAATTTATTATATAGTGAGCAGTGAACAGTGATCAGTGATCAGTGGGGCTTCAACCCTCGGCACTTTTCACTGTTCACTGCTCACTGTTCACGGAGCTAATATGGTGAAAAGATTGGATACCTGCTTCAAGCCGGAACTCTTCGATCCGGAGGGCGCAAGCCTTTGCCGGCGCGTTCGCGACTATTTCGGCTGGGAAATAGGGGGGGCGCGAGTCATAAACATGCTGACTCTGGATACGGGCCTCTCGGATGAAGAACTGGAGGCGGCCCGCGCCGGGATTTTCACCAATCCGGTGACCCAGGCCTCCGGTTTCGGGGGCGGTTTTGTCGAGGAAGGCGCCGGGTTTGACTGGGCGATCTGGGTGGGGTATCGGCCGGGGGTTCGCGATACGGCGGGAAGTGTGGCGATCGAGGCGATAGGGGATCTGCTGGGAAAACCGCCGGCCCCGGGTGAGGCGGCCTACACCTCGCGGCTCTACCTGCTTGAAGACGCTCCGCTTTCGAGAACTCAGGCCGAAACGGTGGCGCGCGAGCTTCTTGCCAACGAAATCATTCAGCAGTGGAAGGTTTATTCGAAGGCCGAGTGGGTGGCGAGCGGGGGAGCGGACATCGTTGCCCCGAAGGTGCTGCTTGCACACGAGCCCTCGGTTTGTGAAATAGCGCTCGAAAGCGACGAGCAGCTGGCGAGACTTAGCGACGAGAGAAACCTCGCCCTCAACCCGAACGACATTCCGGTGATCCGGAATTATTTTTTGAGACCCCGGGTGCTCGAAGAGCGCGCGAAGTTCGGCCTCTCGGCGCCCACCGACGTGGAACTCGAAGCGATATCCCAGGCGAGAAGCGACCATTGCAACCACAACACCTTCCGCGGTAAATTCCGCTACTTCGACCCCCTTACGGGCGAACGCTTCACGGTGGATAATCTCTTTAAGACCTGCATCCAGGCCCCCACACTGGCAATCCGCGACCGCAAGGAGTGGGTGGTCTCCGTTTTGTGGGACAACGCCGGCGTTGCCCGGTTCGATGCGAACTTCAACTACTCGGTCACCGGCGAAACCCACAACAGCCCGTCCAACATGGAGGCGTATGGAGGCTCTCTTACCGGCATCGTGGGGATTTACCGCGACATCATGGGGGTCGGCAAGGGAGCGCGCCTCATTGCGGGCCTCTACGGCTATTGTGTCGGACCCCGTGACTATGACGGGCCGCTCAAGCCTCACCTGCACCCCAGGCGTCTGCTCGACGGGATCGTTGAGGGGGTAAAGGACGGGGGGAACAAGCACGGTGTGCCCACGCCCTTCGGGAACCTCTTTTTCCACCCCTCCTATCTTGGCAAGTGCCTCGTGTTTGTGGCCGCGCTCGGAATCATGCCCCGGGAAGTCGGAGGCAAGCCCTCGGAGCTCAAACAACCCGGGGAAGGCGACCTCATCATAATGAGCGGGGGGCGTGTGGGCAAAGACGGCATCCACGGCGTCACCGCTTCCAGCGAAAGCTACGGGGCGGGCACCCCCGCCGGCCACGTTCAGATAGGGGATCCGTATACGCAAAAGAAAATGCACGATTTCCTCCTCGATGCCCGTGACGAAGACCTGATCACCTTCATCACCGATAACGGCGGCGGCGGGCTCTCCTCCTCCATAGGGGAATCGGCCGCCATGGCCGGGGGCGCTCGTGTCCGGCTCGACCGGGTGCCTCTCAAATACGAAGGCCTCGATGTATGGGAAATCTGGGTCTCTGAATCCCAGGAACGGATGACGATCGCGGTCAAACCGGAAAACCTCGACCGGTTCCTGCAGCTTTCACGAAAGCATGACGTCGAAAGCACCGTGATCGGAAACTATGAAAAAACGGGAAAGCTGCGTTTGGAGTATGGGGGGAGAACCTGCGCCTGCCTGGACCTGAGTTTCTTTTCCGAAGATTTTCCTCAGTGGGAATTCGATGCGGAGTGGCTTTCGCCAAAGATGCGGGGCCTTACCGAACCGGTGCTCGGCGAGCCCCGAAATTTTGGGCCGCTCCTAAGCGCGCTTCTGGCCTCCCCCAACCTGTGCAGCCGCGAATGGATCCAGAGACAGTACGACCATGAGGTACAGGGCGGAAGCGGAGTGAAGTTTCTGACCGGAAGGGACCGGGACGTTCCCAACGATGCAGCGGTCCTTCGGCCCGTGCTCGATTCGAAAAGGGGCCTTGCAGTGGCCCAGGCCCTCCTTCCCACCTATTCGGTAATCGATACCTACCACATGACGGCGGCGGTGATCGATGAGAGTGTGCGGCGTATCCTGGCGGTCGGGGGAAGGCTCGATGAAATCGGAGGCGTCGACAATTTCTGCTGGCCGTCCATTCAGTACCATCCGGTGGAAAATCCGGACGGCCGCTACAAGGCGGCACAGCTTGTGCGTGCAAACCTGGCCCTCCGGGATCTGTGCCTCGCCTGGTCCATCCCGCTTCTCTCCGGAAAAGACAGCATGTATGTCGACGGCTCCCTTCCGGGCGCCTTTGGCGAGCGCCACAAGGTGAGCGGTCTTCCCACGATGCTCTTTACGGCGACCGGAATCGTAGACGATGTCCTACAGGCACAGACGATGGAAGCCAAGTACCCTGGCGACCTGGTGTATCTGCTCGGTGTGACTGCCGACGAACTCGGCGGCTCGGCCTATTACGAGCATTTCGGCTACACGGGAGAAAACGTCCCGAAAGTGGCCGGCTTTTCCGACCCCAAGACACTCGATCCGCAAAAATCCGAAACCCTTCTTTCGCTTTACCGCGCGGTACAGCAAGCGATATCCTCGGGCCTTCTCGCCTCCTGCCACGGCATCTACAGGGGCGGGCTTGCGGTCCATGCGGCGATGGTCGCAATCGGCGGCCGGCTCGGGCTCACAATCGATCTGTCCAAAGCCCCGGTCATGGAGGAAACGCTTCGCGATGACAGGCGCCTTTTCAGCGAATCGTGCGGCCGCTTTCTCGTAACGGTTCCCAAAGATCGCGCAGCCGAGTTCGAGAAGGGCTTTACCGGATTGCCCTGCGGGCTGGTGGGCGAGGTGACGCAAAATCCGGAACTCGTCATTACGGGCAAATCCGGCAGGGAAATCGTACGAGAAAACATTTTTTCGCTGCGCAAGTCATGGATGGGAGAGTCATGAAAAATCCTCTGGTCTCGATTATAATGGGAAGCAAGTCCGATGTGCAGGTCATGGAGAGTGCGGCCCGGATACTTGAAAAATTCGAAATTGCCTATGAAATGAGAATCCTCTCGGCGCACAGGACCCCCGAGCAGGCCGCCGAATACGTAAGCGGGCTCGAACAGCGGGGTGTACGGGTGCTTATAGCCGGGGCCGGCTGGGCCGCTCACCTGGCGGGTGTATCGGCCGCCCATACCACACTTCCGGTCATCGGCGTACCCATCGATTCTTCGCCGTTAAACGGAATGGACGCCCTGCTCTCCACCGTCCAGATGCCGCCGGGAGTCCCCGTGGCCACCATGTCCATAGGAAAGGGAGGCGCCCATAACGCGGCCGTTTTCGCCGTGCGCATCCTCTCGCTTCTGGATACCGCGCTCGCAGAACGCTACCGCGCCTTCATCGAGAATATGGCGCAGGAGGTCATGGCGCACAGCAACCCGTAGGCAGCCAGCGGAGGCTGCAGGGAAGAGCAAAAGCGCGGGGAGCCGTGCCCCCCCGCACCCCCACAGGTCCGTTTGCGGCGGCGCAGCCGCCGCAAACGGGACGCCGGCACCTTTGGCGCCCATGATGGCTGACACGATGATCGTCATGGCCCCGCCGGCTTGGCAATCCTGTCTGCGGCGACACGCCGCCGCCGCTTGGATCGGGTGAGATGGCTGAGATAGACGTTTACGAAAATCCAGGTTCCCAGGGTTCGGCAGCGACCGAAGGGACCCATTTTTTCAATCTCGCCGCGTTCCGCGAGCGCATGGAAAAAAGCCTTGGCCCGCCGGCGGAGGAGAATGCTCTTTTTTACAAGGCCCTCGATTTTGCCTCGGAGCTTCACGAGGGGCAACGCAGAAAATCGGGGGCACCCTACATCAGCCACCCGTGTGCGGTCGCCGAAATCATGATCCGGGAGATGCGCTTCAGGGACCCGGTGCTACTTTCCGCGGCCCTGTTGCACGACGTGGTCGAAGACGTCCCCTGGATCTCGCTCGAAGATATCGAAACGCGCTTCGGGGTCGGGGTCGCCGAACTGGTGGACGGGTGCACGAAACTCGACAGATTTCACCTGGACAGGGCTGCGCTCAAGGATCTTACGCACAGCAAGATATTCATCAGCGCAAGCCGCAGGCTGGGGGTGCTCATAGTCAAGCTGGCCGACCGGCTGCACAACCTGAGAACCCTCCACTATCTGCCCCTGACCAAGCGGCAGCGGATCGCGCAGGAGACGATCGACGTCTACGCCCCGATAGCGGCCCGCCTCAACCTCTACCCGTTCAAACGGGAACTCTACCACCACGCGCTCACCTATCTCTATCCCAAAAAAAGCAAAAAGATCCTGCACCTGATGCAGGAGCTGCGCAATTCCCCGGCTGTGGCCAGCCTCGAGGCTTCCCTTTCGAAAATTCTTTCCGACTGTTCCATTCCGGCAGATATCCGCACGCGTGCCAAGGGACTGGGCAGCTACTACAATCCCTTGAAACGAAGCCTCGATCCGAACTATCCGGAAAATTTCATCGACTTTGCGCTTCTCCTGCACACCGAGGAGATCTCCGATTGCTACAAGGTGCTCGGCCTGGTGAACAACAACCTCGCCTCCATCCCGAAGAGCCTGCGCGATTTTATCGCCAACCCCAAGGCCAACGGATACCGCAGTCTGCACACCAGGGTCCATTTGAGCGGGAACAATTATCTGATCAAGATCCGGAACCTCGAGATGGAGAATTGGGCCAGCGGAGGGATTCTACGGGCCTGGGAATCGCAGGAGGGGATTTCCAACGAACACTGGCAGGAGATAAGCGAACTGCTCCGAGACATCGGTGAATACGGAGGCGCCGCAGCCCATCGAAAGGATCTGATTCGGCTCTCGGAATCCGAAGAAATCTATACCTACAGCCCGGCGGGAGATATCTATTACCTTCCCAAGGCAAGCATCGTGCTCGACTTTGCCTATCGCATCCATTCCGAGATCGGCGACAGGTGCGAGGGCGCCCTGGTAAACGGCGCCTGGACACCCATCACCGGGCGGTTAAAAGATGGCGACACGGTTGAAATCCTGACCTCTTCGGAACAGATGGATGTAGATACCGAACTGGAAGCGCTCTGTAGAACCCCCAAGGCGCGAACGGCCATCAACAGGCGGTTGCATCAGAAACGGCTGCTGTTCGCCCGGCAGGCGGGCATGGACATTCTGCTCCAGGAGATAGTGCGCCACAAGCTCTCGGCCGCCGTCCTGGAGGGAGAAAACATGCGGCTGATCCTCGAGGTGTTAAACGTAAAGGATCTCCAGGAACTGTATCTGCAGATCGGCCAGGACCTGGTCTCACCGCAGGTCGTTCTCTATTACCTCGAGGGACACAGGCCCGATGAGGCCAAAAAACAGGAAGAGGTCGTAGAGGAGTCTCGAAACACTCTCTCCGTCTCGGGCCTGGATAAGGCGGTTTTTAAATTTGCACGCTGCTGCAATCCCTTGCCCGGTCAGGACCATGTTCTGGCGACCCTTAGTGAAAGAGGGGTCACTTTCCATCACCGCGACTGCCGAGACCTGCATGAGAGGCATTCAATTCTGATGCAGCAGATGCTCAGGGTTCACTGGGATGTCGCCGCTTCGTGGCGCCACCCTCTCGTGTTCCATATCC
>JAKAJS010000037.1 GCA_021813685.1 Deltaproteobacteria bacterium
AGAGGTGCTGCCCAATGTGGCATACATCGCACCGGGGGGCCGACACATGATCGTTGCGGCTCAAGGGGCGGGAAACGGCGCCCCCGGGAAAAAGTATCTGCAACTCACCTCGGAGCCTCCCGTCAACAGCTGCCGTCCTTCGGTAGACGTGTTGTTTGACTCCATCGCCCGAACCTACAGCGGAAGGGTGCTCGCCGTCATCATGACGGGCATGGGGAGCGACGGAGTGGAGGGGGTGCGCGCTCTCAAAAAGAAGAATTGCTACTGCCTCTCCCAAACCGAAGAGACCTGCGTCGTCTACGGTATGCCGCGCGCCGTCGTCGAAGCGGGCCTCTCGGATGAAAGAGTCGCTCTGGACTTTTTGGCTTTCCGCATTCTGGAACTGGTAAAAGGGAAAAACCCGAAAGGGGACCTCCGATGACGCCCCACCTTTCCGATATGGAATTCAGGCTGCTGCGGGACCTCATTTACGAACAATGCGGAATATTTTTGGCCGAAAACAAGGCCTATCTCGTCGAAAACCGACTTGCAGGTCTCCTGGAGCAATCCGGCTCGTCCACCTTCGGGGAATTCTATCTCAAGGTCAAAAATCTCCCGCACTCGGACCGACTCTGCACGCTCATGGTCGATGCGATCACCACCAACGAAACCTCCTGGTTTCGGGACCAGTATCCCTACAATGTCTTGCGGGAAAAAATCCTCCCCGAATTCGACCGTCAAATCGCCGAAGGACGCAAAAGGCGCATCGATATCTGGTCTGCTGCCTGTTCGACCGGCCAGGAGCCCTACTCCACCGCAATCACTGTTTTGGACTTCTACACCGCTTCGAGAAAAGAAACCCTCTGCCACAACTGGGTACATATACTCGCAACCGATATTTCCACCTCTTCGCTTGCCCGGGCCAACGAGGGTAGATATGATTCGATCGCTGTCAGCAGGGGCCTCGAGCAAAAGCACCTCCAGAGGTATTTCGCTCAAGAGGCCAAAGGCTGGAAAATCGACGACCGGGTAAAAAAAATGGTCTCCTTCCGGCACGACAATCTCAAATTGTCCGTCCAAACCGTGCAAACCTTCGATATAATCTTCCTGCGAAACGTAATGATCTATTTTTCCGAAAGCCTCAAACGCGAATTACTCACCCGCATGGCTAAGCTCCTTTCGCCAAACGGCTACCTGTTCCTGGGAACGGGCGAAACCACCAGCGGATACACCACGCTGTTCGAAATGGTGGAATTCGGAAAGGCGATCTATTACAGGAAAAAGCCGTAGAATGAATTTGCCGCATCATTTGTCACATCATCTTGTAATCTCTCGCACCTCATTATACTATGGCGGCCGTCTATCAAAAGAAGGATGACAAACCATGCTGGAACAGATTCTTGCGAGAACCCAGGAACTGGTCGCCATGTACGGACTGAATGTCATTGCAGCCGTAGCGATCCTGTTGCTTGGCCGCTGGGCCGCGCAGATTGTCCGTAAACTCATTCACAATATAATGGCAAGAACAAAGGTGGACATCACCCTTATCTCCTTTGTCACAAGCCTTTCCTACGTGGCCATGATGGCCTTCGTAATACTTGCCGCCCTCGGGAAACTGGGTATCCAGACAACTTCTTTCATAGCCGTTCTGGGTGCGGCGGGACTGGCTGTGGGTCTGGCTCTTCAGGGCTCCCTTTCAAACTTTGCCGCCGGCGTGCTGATGATCGTATTCAAACCCTTTAAAGTCGGCGACTTTATCGAAGCCGGAGGAGCCTCCGGGAGCGTACAAAAAATCGAAATTTTCACCACGACGCTAAAAACACCCGATAACAAAATCATCATTATTCCGAATTCGAAGGTCGGCGCCGGCAACATCGTCAATTACACTCTGGAACCGACTCGCCTGGTGGACATTCAGACAGCCTTCAACTACAAGGATGATTTTGCGAGAATCGAGAGCTTGCTTCGGCAGATCCTGGACGGTGACCAACGAATTCTGAAAACCCCCGCCCCGGCTATCGGCATCGCAAAATTTACGGAAACAAGCGTTACCGTCGCTGTGCAACCCTGGGTAAAAACAGAAGACTATGGCGCGGTAACCGGCCATATCCTGAAAAAAATCAAGGAACTCTTCGACAGCGGGAGATTGTCGCTTCCGCTCGCGGCGCAGCCCGTAGAGCCCGAGCCGCCAACTTTCCCATCTTCTCACCCGTAGCGAGAATTCCCCATGGCCCGCACCCTTTTAGACATCGATCAGAGCAAGTGCCGCAAAGACGGGATCTGCAGCGCGGTATGCCCCCGAGGGCTCATAAGCCTGCAGGAATTTCCCGAGACCTGCGAAGAGGGCTACGAGCTCTGCCTTGCCTGCGGCCATTGCGTGGCCGCCTGCCCTCACGGGGCACTCTCCAATAGAAAGCTGCCGCAGGGGCAATCCCTTCCGCTCCGGCAAGACCTTCAGCCGAGCACCGACAGTGTCGTGCAGTTCCTCAGGTCCCGTCGCTCGATCAGGACGTTTAAGGAAAAGGCCGTGCCTCGCGATACCACCGAGAAAATTCTCGATTGCGCCAGGTGGGCCCCTTCCGCCTCCAACTCGCAGCCGGTCAGCTGGATCGTTGTGGAAAAGCCCGAGCTGATGAAACGGTTGGAGGAGCTTGCGGCGCAGTGGCTAAAAGACGAGATGCCCGGCTATGCGCGCTTTTTTACCCATGTCCCGAACCAGGGCGAGATCATCCTTCGAGGCGCCCCCAACCTCATCGTCGCCCTGACGGCCGCCCAATATCCCTGGGGCGATACGGACTGCGCCATCGCTCTATCCTACGTGGAACTGGCCGCAAAAGCCAACGGCCTTGGCACATGCTGGGCCGGGCTCCTGACCCGGGCGGCGCAGGCAAACAGGACAATCTCCGAATCCCTCGGGGTTCCGGAGGGATTCAAGGTCCACGGCGCCCTCATGCTCGGCTATCCCCTCTACAGCTACGCCCGGATTCCCACGCGAAACGAAGCGACAATCAAATGGGAATAGAAAAACAGCCCGGTTATCAGTAGCCCCCTGTTTCATTCTCAAAGGCTGACCGCACCATTCCGCTAATCGCCGGAGGGATCGTTATGGATTGACTACAAATCCCTCCTGCATTGCGGCGGACTTCAAACGGTCGTCAAAGCACAGAATCGCCAATCTTTCGGGGTCTTCCCGGGAAGCCACCAGGGCCGCCCCCAGTTGGCACGCGTCAGCAACCCCCAGAGGATGAACCTCCAGAAGTCTTAAAGCCCTTGCGCGCACTCTATCAACACATGTAACCTCGTCGGCCCTGCTCATAATTATTGCGAGACACTTTTTTGCCTTTTCGAATTCTTCGGCTTCGATAATCAAGCACCAGATGAGCATTCTCGGGTCATCGGCAGCCGCTTTTATGCAATATTCGGTGTTTTCCTCAATTAAGAGGAGGGAAACGATTGCCGAAGAGTCCCGGAACTTCACCGCCCCCCCTCTCTATCTTCAAGAAGAGCCTCCAAGACCGCCTTATCCGCAAGCATCCTGGTTGCATCAAAAAAATCAGGTGGAAAAGCCCCCCTATTTTTTGCCCTGGTGATCAAACCAAGACGTTCAGCCTCTTCTATCCATGCAGCGTCTTTGTCGGTTTCGGCCGCTCTGGAGACCTGGACCAGTCTCGCAACGGGAGTGTCTCGAATGACGTCAACGACGTTAAGAATGGCCCGGGTGACGTGTTGATAAAATCGGCGTGGAGAATGGGGATGCCCTTTACTGGGCCTTGGCCTCGACCACGGCAAGCGGGAAGTCGCGAGTATAGCGCAGAAGGGAGTCCACTCGTTTGGAGGGCTTGCGAATGAATCCCTTACCCACGGGCACGATACGCCCGTCAGCATTGGTGCGCCACTCCGCTATGGAATGAGGTTCGGTGTCCCTGCCGGCTGTAAGAAACTTAGGAACAACGATTTTTCGGCAAGTGTCCGCCTCCGTGGGCATTCCAGTCGGTCTCCGCAAACTTCATCACATCGGTTCGCAGGATCGCAGAGGATAAACATACCGATTCGTTAACCAACGCAATATCCTAAGCCCCCCCGGCCGACGAAAACCAGCGCCAATCGCCACTCTCGCTTGATCCGACCCGGTCGACCTCGCTCGCACAAGAAAGCGTAAAAGCATTTTACGCATTGCACCCGCGCAATAACTGCCCACTTTCCAGCTGGTTATTCCTTTCATGCGAATCATTCTCCCTTCGGTGTCGTAAACTTTTACATCTTTCAGTGCCAAGAATCAAATCACCTCCTCCCCTCTGTTCAAAATTCGTCAGCAAAAGCAGTCGCTTATGCAGGGGGGACTCCGCCACTCATGCGTGGCATACATATTGCTCAAAGAATTATGCCATGGATTGATCCAGAGCGGTTCCGAAGACAACACGAAACAGGAACCGAAGAATTCTCAGCGCTGCAGCGCGCAAACTCCCGGGCGACGATACGCTCACAGGGACTCCCGGAGCTCTATGGGAGCAGGTTGGTGAACCTGCAATGACGCGCCTGCCATCCAGATGGACGACGCTCTCTGCTTTGCCAACCAGCTTGTTTCTTCAATTTCCTGAGCAGAAAGGCAACCAAAAATGCGAAGAAAACTTTTGTTGATTTTACTTGCATTAGCTCTGGTTGTTGGTGCTGCGCTTCAGGCGCAGGCGGCCGAATTTGCGGTCTGGTTGGACGGCAACAATGCCGATCCCACCGGGGGCGGCAGTGGCATTCTAACCAGCCTTACCAACTCCTTTGGGGCCGGCTCCTGGAACTTGGTCACAACCAGCGATCTCGAAACCCCCGGTTTTCTGAACAGCTACAAGGCGGTTGTTGTCAGCCGGTATGATTCGGCATTTGGCACAAGCCTCAGCGCCGCAGCGGCTGCCAATGTCCAGGCATTTGTGGGAGCGGCCGGCACTCCCAACCAGGGAGCAGTGGCTGTTTTCACAAACGATGCCGCCGATAATTTTTACGGCAGCTCGTCGGGAGATCCGTATGATGCCAATCTGAACCAGCTCTTCGTAAACGCAGCCGGTTTTGCGGCGGCAAGCGGTCATGGCTTCATCGGTGAATTCAACGGCGCGGTGATGGCCATGACTTCCAACTCGGCAGGGTTCGCGTCCATTGGGCTGCTGAGTGGGAATGCCAGTTCGACATATTCTATCGCTCCCGAGCAGTTCACCTATGACGTCGGGCCGATCGGTTCGGGCAACGCGATCGACGCCGGGGTCACATTCCCATTTACGGACTCTGATACCTCAACCTTTCTGACCAAGGTAACGAATGCCCTTCCAGGTAATATTGTCGATATTTACACCAACCCTTCCACCAATGGAGACCCGGCCGTTCTGGCCAATTCGCCGGCCATCCATGGCGTTCCCGAACCCGGGACCGTTTTTCTCGCCCTCCTTGGCCTGTTAGGACTGGCGGTGTTAAAGAGGAAGCTCCGAGCAGCTTGAGCGACATTGCAAAAAATGAGTACTTAAAGAAGGCCAACGGGCAAAGTCATTATCGACTTTGCCCGTTTCGTTCGGGGCTTAGACGCCGAACGTCGAAACGGAACAACGCCTGCGAGGGCTCTCCTTACTCTCTCTTCAAGCCCAGGTGATCAGAGACGAACATAATTCCCGCTTGGCGACACTCAAAATTGCTGTCTCACGACCATTAAAATTCCCTGGTTTGGGATTCAATTGTTGTTGCACCACCCGACCGCACCGCGTCTGCGCTTTGGGTGCCCGTAAAGAGACTGCGCCCGATTTTAAAATTCTATTCAAAAATATCTGTATATATAATAGCATTCACTTTTCCGTTGACTCTTCCTCCCGCCCGGGTCTATAAGGCAGAATGGCCAGGAGACAATTTCGGGTGGAGGTGCTGAACATGGACTTTCCCCTTCCGGCGGACATGATCCTGTCTAAAAGACAGCATGCGAAAAACGAAACGGCTCTAAAGATCGAACTGGCGCGCACCCCGGCCGACAGGGTCTGCTCGACCATTGATAATGACCCGGAATCCGGGGATGTCAAAGTGCTGGCGTCCATGGCGAACTGATTCAGTTCCGACACCGCAATGGAAGTTATTACGAATTTCGTTCAGATGCCGGGCGGCTCTGGATATACTTGTTAATTCCCGCTGGAACAGATGACGAGAGATGCCAAAAAAACCATGATTTATAAAAAAACGAATCAGATTCAAATAATGATTATCGCAGAACTCCTCGAATAGAGGGCACGCGGCAGGACGGACGAATAACATCCCGGAGGATACATATGAGGTAATCCCCAGTCTTGAGACGGACCAGGTGGCCGGCCCCGTACACCGACAGAGCCGCGGGTGGAACGTTTATGACAAGTCGTGGCGCCCCGAAGATGGAAGGAGACTAAGATGCACATTCCCCTTACCCCCGTCCGTTTTTTGGACAGAGCTACCAGATTGTTCGCCGCAAATACGGCAGTTGTGTGTGAAGATTCCCGGTTCACCTACGCTCAATTCGGCGAACGGGTCGAGCGCCTGGCCAATGGACTGGTGGAGCTTGGCGTTGCGCCCGGAGACAGAGTGGCCTACATCGGGTTCAATTGTCACAGGCTTCTCGAATGCTATTACGGGATCCTGAAGATGGGGGCGATTCTGCTTCCCCTTAACATCAGACTTGCCACACCGGATTTCGAGTACATTTTAAACGATGCGGAACCCGTGGTGGTTTTCATACATCCGAGTTTCATCCCCAAGATCGCCCCCGTTCTTTCCTCGATAGCCTCCGTCAAAAGGTACTACCTGCTCGAAAGCATGGACGCCCCGCCCGAGTGGGTGAGCGGCGAGTACGATACGCTCCTCAAGGCCGCTTCCGCACAGCAGAGGTATTCGAGCGCCGATTTCCCGTTTGAAGAAGACGATACCGCAGAGCTCTTCTACACGAGCGGCACAACAGGTCCGCCCAAGGGCGTGATGCTCACCCACCGAAACCTCTACATTCACGCCCTGGGCCTTCTTGCCTCCATGCCTCTTTGGGAAAAGGACATTCAGCTCCATCTCATTCCACTCTTTCACGTCAACGGATGGGGGACCCCACATTACCTCACCGCCAAGGGCGGCACCCACGTCATGCTGAGGACCTTCGATCCCGCAAAGGCGCTGGAACTGATCCAGAAGGAGAGGGTCACCAAATTCTACATCGTCCCGACCATGATGACCATGATGCTTGAACAGCCCGACCTCGGCTCGTTTGACCTGTCGAGCATGCGGGACATTCTCATAGGAGGCGCGCCGCCGCCGACCGGCATGTGCGCCCATGCCGAGAGCGCCTTCGGCTGTCGGGTTCACGGGGCTTTCGGCTTGAGCGAAACCTGTCCGGTGATTGCCTATCCCGAACTTTACTCCGGCCAGGACGAGGCGACCGTCAGGCGTCGTGCCCACCAGACCTGGGGGTTTCCGGTGATCGGGGTTGAGTTCAAGGTGGTCGACGCGGAGGGCGGAGAACTCCCATGGGATGGTGAATCGGTGGGGGAATTGCTGGTGCGCGGAGACCTGGTGATGAAAGGCTACTGGAGAAAGCAGGAATCGACGCGAAAAGTGCTCGATGGCGGATGGCTCCATACGGGAGACCTGGTCTCCATGGGGCCTGACGGCTCTCTCATCATCCGGGACAGGGCGAAGGACATCATCATCAGCGGCGGAGAAAACATCTCGTCTCTGGAGATCGAACAGGTCCTTTACTCCCATCCCGATATTCTCGAATGCGCGGTGATAGGAGTGAGGGACCCCAAATGGGGGGAAGTCCCCAAGGCGGTGGTAGTGGCGAAACCGGGCTCCCGCCTGACCGCCGACGATATCGTCGAATTCACGCGGGAGAGGCTGGCCCATTTTAAGGCCCTCCGTTCGGCGGAACTGGTCGAGGAATTGCCCAAGGGCGGTTCGGGCAAGATTCTCAAAAAGAAGATACGTGAATTGTATGGCTGATTCGGAGTTGTCACTCTAATGGGAAAAAGAGCGGAAAAAAGGGCGCTGATCCTCAAGGCCGCCGAAGACATCATGTCGGAGAAAGGATCGACCGACTCCTCCATCTCCGAAATAGCAAGGAGAGCGGGGGTCAAAGACTCCGTTATCTATCAATACTTCAAAGGCAAAGAGGACCTGCTGTTTTCCATTGCCTGCGAGCGGATGAGAGACGTTCTCTCTCTTTTGCGGGAACATCTGGAGGGCATTCAAGACGCCGAGAGCCGGCTGCGCAAGATGGTCTGGTTTCATCTCAGCTACAATGACACCCATCCGGGCTACGCACGCATTCTGCTTCTGGAGTGCCGCTCCTGCAAGGCTTTCTATTCCTCCGAGGCCTATCAGCTCATACGGGAATATTCCTCGATTCTCCATGACATTCTGAAGCAGGGAGTAGAGGATGGAGCGTTTCGCGCTGATATTAATCTCAACATAGCGCGGGGAATCATTCTGGGCGCCCTCGACATGGAAAATATCGGCTGCCTGGCTGCCGGGGAAGCGGAAAACAGCGTGTGCGATTTCGAATCCCTGGCGTCCATGATCCATTTGATGCTTGCCCCGCCCGTCTTCGCCGGGTCGGAGGGCAAGAACAACAAGGCCAATACCATCATGGACGCGGCCCTGACGGTCTTTGCCGAAAAGGGCTTTTCGAAGGCCAAGATCTCGGAAATCGCCGAGTTGGCCGGGGTGGCCGATGGTACGGTCTACGAGTATTTCGAAAGCAAAGAGGATGTGCTGCTCTCGATCCCG
>JAKAJS010000003.1 GCA_021813685.1 Deltaproteobacteria bacterium
GTCGTCTCGCCTACCTGCTTTTTTTCGAGCAGCCCGAAGTGGGTCAGGCAAGTCCCGCAAACCAGTATGCTTATTCCTTCCTTCTCCAGTGCCTGAAGCTCGGTGAGGCACTCGGAGTCTTCCACCGTAAGCTTTACGCCTCCGTTTAGAAGAATAAGACGCCAGAGTTCCGGCCCCATTTCCTTCAACGTAGTTATGAAACTTTTGAGGAGCTTGCGGCCGAGTGTGTCGTCGCCCTTACCCATCCTGTCGGTCCCGACGATCACCGCGATTCTTGCCTCAGCTTCCTTCGGCTCCTCCAGGATCTCGCAGGCGGCTTCCGACACCTCTTTGGTTCCCGTTACCGTGAAGACCCCTGCCTCCTCCAGAAAATCGGTTTTAAAGCCCATTCGGGCGAGAAACCGGCTCACATTTTCCTTCGCCGCCGCATTGTCCACCAGAATACTGAGCTTTGCGACATCTCCTCTGTCCAGCACCTCTTTTGCCCGTAGGACCGGGCCGGGACACGCCAGCCCGCGACCATCCACTACCTGCTCGCTCATTACCCCTCCTCACCGTTGGCATATCGAATCGTTTTCTGTAAATATAATTGACCGGTTCTATTTTTCAAATAGATAATCCCGATTCAATAAGAACGGTTGGAAGCTATTCCCAGATGTTTCTGTTCGATTTTTTCAGATCGATGTAGCCGATCGTGCCTCTTTCGTTGACAAAGGAGCTGAGAAGCCAGCTCACAAGGCTTATCACCAGGGAGCCGAAAACCGCGCCCCAGAAGCCGTAGACATAGAATCCACGGACCACGCCCGAGACCATCAGAAGGAGCAGCGCGTTGATCACGAAGGTAAAAAGGCCCAGGGTGAGGATATTGATCGGCAGGGTGAGAACGAGCAGTATCGGCCGGAACAGCGCGTTAAGAACGCCGAGGACCATTGCGGCGAAAAAGGCGGCAAAAAATCCGCTCACATGGATCCCCACTCCGAAAAAGGATGTGAGCATAATCGCAAGAGTCAGCAGGAGCCACCGAACCAGAAGACCTCTCATTTTCCATTCTCCTTTTCTTTATTGCAGAGCCATGGCCTTTTCCGGACACATTTCCTGGCAGCAGAAGCAACTGATGCAGACGCCAGGGTCCACCACAGGCAGGGCTTGCCTCATGGTGAGGGCCGTAACAGGGCACTGTTCGACGCACGTGCCGCAACCGGTACACAACTCGGAGTCGGCCCGGGGGCGCAGGACCACGCGGCTTTCGATCAGCTGCTGCACATGCGGGTTATCGGCATTGGCCTCCCCGCCCAGGGGCGGGAGCTTGAAGCCGGCGATGGGTTTCAGCTCTCCGATCACCTCGATTGTTGCAGGATCGAAATCCCCAAGGCCCACTTCGCGCGCCTTCTGCAGGAAGCGAAGCCGGCCGGGGTCGCAGCCCATCAGGGTCGCAACTACCGAGTCCATCGCAATGCCGTTATCGGAGGCGAGGATCAGGCCGATGTCGCGCAGTTCGGTCGAAGCCGGCCCGTTTCCCTCCATCCCCACTACGGCATCCATGATAAAGAGATCCGGGACCCTCAGCCGGTAGACTTCGACGATCAGTTCGTGGAACCGCGCCGGAGTCCCGGCAGCCTTGTGGAGCATGGCTTTTTGCGCGCCGGGCAGATACCCGTAGCAGTTCTTGACCGCCCCCGTGATAACGGTCAGCCCGTGGGTCTTGAATTTGGGAAGGCTGATGACGACGTCGGCCTCCAATATGTCCCGTGATACACTCACCGCCGGCATGAAATCGGGGTCGAAGTCGACCTTGATGGAATCGAGCCCGATGTTTCGATACCTGCCGAGGGCCGCTTCCATGAGACCGGTTTTTTGGAAGCTTTCCTCGTTAGCCCCGTAGCTGAACATCCCGGGGTTATCGCCTACCACGATCGAGGCGGGTGAAAGCGATTCGACCTTCTCGACCACCGCGCGGAGGACCGAAGGATGGGTGACGACGGCTTCGCCTGCCTCCGTAGCGCGCAGCACGTTGGGCTTAATCAACACCTTGCGGCCCGCAATCCCGACCGGAAAAAGCTCGAAGACCCGGTCGACGGCCTTACGGACATCGTCATAGCCTGCGGGGTGAATCAGGACTTTGGACATCTTCGCTTCTCCTTCCAAGACTCTTAATTGTACCAGTTCGGCCTTCTTTCCAGCCAGCAGGAAACCGTCTGCTCCAGCCAATCCTGCAGCGAGCGGGTCATGTAGAAAGTCGGGGCAAGCAGGTCGTCATCCGGCAGAACCATCCCCTCTTCCACAGCTGCGGCGGCCAGCGCGGTATGCGGGTAAATCCGTATCCCGGTCGTGATTTTCAGTGCTTCGAGCTCCAGGGAATCGGCAAACTCGAGACTTTCTTCCACGGTCTGCCTCGTTTCCCCCGGCCCCCCGAGCAGAAGAAAACCCATCCGCGTTATCCCATACCTGTGCAGCAGGTTGGAGATCGCGCGCACATCTTCGGGCTCATACCTTTTGTTCATCGACCGGAGTATCTTTTTCGAACCGCTCTCAAAACCCAGGCTCACTTCCACGCACCCGGCCCGGGCCATGCTCTCGACCAGCCTCTCCTCGACCAGCCAGGGATAGAGAATGGCGCGCCACGCGAGGTCGAGTTTTCGGGCGGCAAGCTCATCGCAAAGCTTTCGGGCATAGGATGGCGGGAAATTGAACGTATTGTCGACAAAGAAAAAATTGGAAAACCCCGCCCGGGCGAACCGGCAAATCGAATCCACGACGGTTTGGATGGACCTTTTTCGCAGAATCCGTCCCTCTATGGCCGCAGTGGAACAGTAGCTGCAATTCATGGGGCAGCCCCTGCGGGTCTGGAAGGGAAGCCACACCTTCTGATTGCCCAGTACGGTGGGAAAGGGGAAAAGTCCGTTTGGTTCGGGAAGAGGCAAATCGTCGAGCCTTTCGAAGAGGCCGGTTTCCCTTTCGCCCCGGGCGCCGGGCAAAACCAGGTTGGGAATGTTTGAGTAGTCCTGCCTGCGCGACATCCTTTCCAGAAGCTTCACAAAAGCCGCTTCCCCTTCGCCCTGTATGCCCATGTCGGCCTTGAGCCAGGCGAGCGCGCTTTGCGGGTAAATGCTGTACCCCGCGCCCCCGAGCACGATGGGCGACGAGCTCAGGGTTCGGCAGGCCTCGACGACCCCTTGTACGGGTTCGAGCAGAAATTTTGGGGCCGTCATGCACTGGTTGTCGATGTTTCTGACGGAAATGCCCACGATCTCGGGATCGAACCCCGAAAAGGCCGCTTCCAGCTCGGACCTTTCCAGATCCTCCCGGGTCATGAGGTTCACGACCCGTACTTCATGGCCCGCCCGCTCGGCTGCTGCCGCTACACAGGCCAGGCCCATCGGCAAAACAGGCATCTGCAGCTGCTCGGTATTGGCCGAAATGAGAAGTGTTCGCATGAGTCGTAAGCTCCTCCCGTTGGAATTCCCTCGCGAGTCCTTATCCTAACATAGCCCTTCCAGGGGGGCAAAACGCATCATGCAACAGGCTGGACCCGGGGCTGCATGTTTTTTTTGAAAACAGGCGGCGGTATGATATAAGTCTCGTCTGAACCTATCCCAAACCGGCAAAGGAGCGAAATCAGCCTCGATGAAAATCGCATACTTCAGCATGGAAATAGGTCTCACGGAAAATATTCCCACGTACAGCGGGGGTCTGGGAATCCTTGCCGGCGACCACATCAAATCGGCCGCCGACCTCAATATACCCGTGGTCGCCGTAACGCTGCTCTACAAGCGGGGCTACTTTATCCAGAATATCAACCCCTTCGGACAGCAGGAAGAGATGTACCCCTATTTCGACCCGCGCGCCTTCATGGAGCCTCTTCCGTTCAAGGTGAAGATAAGACTCGAGGGGCGCGAGGTGCAAATTGGCGTCTGGAAACATAACGTCATGGGAATGCGAAACGGGAACGGACATTCTCGTGTCCCGGTCTATTTCCTGGATACCGATCTTCCGGACAACGCCCCCGCCGATCGGCTGATTTCGCAGTATCTCTACGGCGGAGACCAGCACACGCGCATCTCGCAGGAAGCCGTACTGGGGATAGGCGGATACCTCGCGTTCAAGCGGCTCGAACCCAATGTCACGACCTATCACATGAACGAGGGACACGCGGTTTTCCTCACTCTGGCCATGCTGCAGGATTTCGGGGGAGACGTCGAGCAGGTGAAGTCGCGGTGCGTTTTCACCACCCACACTCCCGTTCCCGCAGGGCATGACAAATTCACCTACGATCTTGCCCAAAAGGTGATCGGCGATTACCTGCCGCCCAACATAAAGAGCCTGGCCGGAGATGACCTTCTCAACACCACGGTGCTCGCCCTCAATTTGTCGCGTGCCGCAAACGGGGTGAGCCAGCTGCACGGGGAAATTTCCCGGCTCATGTTTCCCGGCTTCAACATCGGCCATATCACCAACGGAGTGCACCACCTCAGCTGGACCGCCCCGGAATTCAAAAAACTCTACGACAACTATATCCCGACCTGGCGTCAGGACCCCCAACAGCTTTCCGACATCTCCCTCATTCCGGACAGCGAAATCGTCGAGGCCAAAAAGCTGGCCAAAAAGCGGCTCATCAGCTACATCAATTCGCTTTCCGGCGCAGGATTTACCGAAGAGCTGCTAACGATCTGCTTTGCGCGGCGCGCCGCCGCCTACAAGCGCGCAACGCTCATCTTCAGCGACCTCGAGTTTCTGTTCAACCTCTCCTACGACCGCGTCCAGTTCGTGTTCGCCGGCAAGGCGCACCCGCAGGACGGGGCGGGGAAAGATCTCATCAAGCAGATCGTCAACATCGGCAAGCAATACGAAAACCAGCTGAAGCTCGCCTTCGTCCCCAACTACAACATCTGGGTCGCCTCGCTCATGACCGCAGGCGCCGACGTCTGGCTCAACACCCCGCGCCGCCCCAGGGAGGCGAGCGGCACGAGCGGCATGAAGGTCTGCTTCAACGGCGGGGTCAACATGAGTGTTCTCGACGGATGGTGGCGGGAAGCGTGCAAGGACCGCGTGAACGGCTGGGCCATCGGCGACGATGAAGACCAGGACGACCAGATGGCGGCCTCCGATCTGTACCGCGACCTCGAAGACATGGTCACCACCTATTACGCAAACCCGCGGAAGTGGCTCTCCATCATGAGGCGCTCCATCTCCGACATTACCCCCTACTTCAATACCCACAGGATGGTGATGGAGTATTACCGGAACTATTACAGGTGAGGAAAACGGTGAGACCGCTCCGGGCGTGACAGAAAAAGCTCCAGCTCCGCGCACACCTTCCTGTCGGTTGGAAAGGCCAGATCGGGCAGCTCGGCCGGGCTGAAAAAAGCCGCCTCGGAGGCGTCCGAGCCCGGCAGGAGAGTTCCCCCGGTCCGTATTCCCCAAAACCAGATCCCCACGGTTTGCGATTCGGGATCGTGGAAGTTCGAGTGAACCGAAAAGACCGCGCCGACTTTTACGGTTATGCCGGTTTCTTCGAAAAACTCCCGCGCGGCGGCTTGCCGCACTTCCTCGTCCCACTCCAGGTGCCCGCACGGGATGCACCACTTCCCGGCGTAGGAGCCTTTGCGTTTGACCAGAAGGAGTTTACCCCCTTCGAGCAGCAAAACCGCAACGCCTGCGGTGGGATTTCGATAAAAGACTTTACCGCATCGGGGACAGGAGGGCCGCCCCTCTTTTTGTGTCAGCCAAACACCGCAATAGGGACAAAAACGGAAGTTCATACGATGAAGATCAACCTGGAACATATAGCCATTGTGTTACAAGAGCCCCATTACCCGGAAAATATAGGTGCTGCGGCACGGGCGGCCAAAAACATGGGCATTTCACGCCTCCTGGTGGTAAACCCTTCCGGGTGCGATCTCACCCGCATGCTCAAAACCGCCACCCATCATGCCGAAGATCTCGTTTTGGGCATCGAGGTGTACGACCGGCTCGAAGAGGCGCTCAAACCCTTCCAGTACGTGGTGGGAACCACCGCCCGCAGAGGCTCTCACCGCCAGTCGGTGCGAAATCCCCGCCAGCTCGCCCTGGACCTCATCCCCATCAGCCGCAAAAACCACGTGGCCCTTCTTTTCGGCCCGGAGGCGAGCGGACTGGCCAACGAGCATATCCGCTACTGCGACGAACTGGTCACCATTCCGACCGCGGAGTTTTCCTCCATAAACCTCGCCCAGGCCGTCATGATACTGGTCTACGAGATCTTCACGGCCTCCTCCGAAAAAAAAGACCACTTCATCCCCCGCCTCGCCACCCGCGAGGAACTCGAGTCGATGTACGCTCACCTCAAGGACACGCTCACCAGAATCAATTTCCTGAGCGCCGAAAACCCCGACTACCGCCTGGAGAGCCTCAGGCGCTTTTTCAGCAGAATGCAGGTGCGCGGACGCGACGTGCAGCTCGTGCGGGGGATATGCAGGCAGATCGAATGGTACTGCTTTAAAAGAAAGTGAAAAGCGCGCCTACTCTTCGATCACAATCCTGTGCTCTACGAGCGACATGCTGCGAATGCGCCCCGCGATGACTTTCTGCTCCCCGAAGATACTTTCGATCTTGATGCGGCCGTCTTCGCTCTCCACCTTGTCGACCGCCTCCAGGATCAATTCCTCTTTGCCTTCTTTCAAAAGGTAGGCATTTGCTTCACACATCTTGAGAACTCCCTCCGAATTGACATTTCAAAATCAATACTAATACCGTTTCGATCCAAAATGCAACAGCCCCGGGACAATCGATCCCTCCTAATAGTACTGCCTTTCGATCTCAGAATGTGGGAAAAACAATCGTCTGCGAACTTGCCCTGCCATCTTTTTTGATAGGTGTCGGACGGTGCATTGGTTTGCATCGCTCCTCCTGCAGGGTCGAGAACTGGCGTGCACCCATTAGGCTCCGGAGGTATTTCCACAGCTTCGCGGTGGCCTTCAATCCGGCTGCCGTAGCCACGTTTCCAGCTCCCACCACCTCGAACGCAACGCGCGGTTTTTAAGCACTGTCTGCTTCCTGTCCAGGGTTATGAGACCTATCAGGCCGGAGACACTTTCGGTGAAGGCCCGCACCAAACCCGACAGCCGTTGAGCAGCTTCAGCTCATCATACAGCTAATGCCTGCTCCACGTCTTCCAGCTGAAGCCCCGTCGATTCCGGGACCGTCCCATGTGTGGCCATACCTTCTTCTCTACCCAGTATCGGATAAAGCTGAAAGCTCTCTCCGCAGTCCAACTTCGCTATGGATGCTCTGACCCCTGCCGGGCCGATCCAGGTCCGGACTTCGCCATTTCCCGGAAGACTCGTTGCTATGCGCTGCCGAATCGAGTTCGTCATCCACGGACTGCATGTCCGCCTCTTGTTGCTCTCCATCTCGGCTCACGACGACGCAGTCAGCTTCGGCTATCGGGAACGGGCATCTCCGACTTCCACCTTTCGGTCGTGCCGGCTGCCGGCCGCAGACATAAGCTCTGTCGGGGCTTCCTGCCGCCCCTGCGGGTCATTCCGGGTAGTCGGATAAACAATACCTTCCACCAGTCCAACACAGCCCCCTGTTCCACATTGCGCATCAGATCGAAGGCACGATGGCGCAGGCGCGGAACTCTATTACCGTAACCGGCATTGTCCTACCCCTCGAGTTGTCTGGGGGGCAACCCTTTCAATCGGCTTCCCACTTCCCGGTGTTGTAATTATAGAACCAGCGAGGGTTGGACACTGCTACGTCATAATAGAGCCACGCGCGGTCGGAGACCCGGTAGACCCACGGGTAGACCGCCGCACTCGTCCACCAGTAGGTGTTCATCCTCTGGTCCCAACACCAGAGGCTGTCGGTGGAAGTTCCGACAGGATAGAGCCAACCAAGCGTCATGTGGTAAATCCAGGGGGAACTGCTCGTATTGAAATAGCCGAACCAGCTGAAATATTTCCAACCGTTTCCATAATCTTTTGCCCCCCCCCAGAGATCTCCAAGGGCGTTCGCAGAGCAGTTTGCCTTCGTTCCGCCGTTTAGCCCCGCGCAGGCCCAGCCCCATGTTCCCGAGCCTGCAGTAACGGAGGAAGCCGTGCCGCCGCTGCAAAGATTGGTCGTGGGGGCAGAGCTGTAAGAGCCCCCGCAGCTGCTTCCACAGGCCCCGTCGACAATGAGGTCGGCCGAGCAGCTTGCGTTTGCGCCACCGTTTAGTCCCGTGCAACTCCAGATGAAGTTCCCGGTGGCTGTCGTGACCGGAGATGCCGTGCCGCTGCTGCAAAGATTGGTCGTGGGGGCGGAGCGGTACGAGCCGCCGCTGCTGCTTCCACACGCACCGATCACAATGAGATTGGCCGAGCAGCTTGCATTCGTTCCCCCGTTTAACCCCGTGCAGCCCCAGCTGCAGGCCCCCTTGGTCGAGGTGACCGGGGAAGCCGTGCCGCCGCTGCAAAGATTGGTCGAAGGGGCGGAAGTGTAGGTGCCGCCGTTACTGCTTCCACACGCGCCGTTAACAATGAGATTGGCCGAACAGTTTGCATTTGTTCCACCGTTTAGCCCCGCGCAGTTCCAGCTGCAGGCCCCCGTGGTCGAGGTCACCGGGGATC
>JAKAJS010000030.1 GCA_021813685.1 Deltaproteobacteria bacterium
CGATCTAAAAAGCAGGCAAAGACGAGGAACACGTTCCCCCCCGCCACACTCTTGTCCCTGAATTCGATAATGGCCGTAACGAGCTGTACGACGAAGCCGCCAAGGAACCACGCGGTGAGTATCGGCGCCGCTTCGTGTGTGCATCTTCCCGAGAACAGGGCAAAAAGGCCGAAACAGGCAATTCCCAGGGCCCCCAACCCTGCCGGTAGAGGGGTCGCGAACTGATGTTGCTGACTCTCGGACATAATGGTCTCCTTATTCTGCGACAGCGAAAATTCCATGATGATTTTCCGGCGGATTCGCAACGGGAATCGTCTCTCCGGCTTGCGGCCCGCCTCCTCGGAAAATTTCGGAAAACAACACGTTTTGGCGCCTCTTTGCCCGGCCCTCCTTTCTGCAGGAAGAGTATAAAGGCCTTCCCGCATGACAGAATCGACACTTCAACCACGCTAAGCCGCAACTTTCCGGCTACGACAAACAAGGCCAAAAGACAAAAAAGGTGAGTCGTGTTTGGAATCTCTACTTCGAGCTTTGACAGGGAAAGACACCGCACCCGCTTGGTACAGGGAATGCGCAATGGAACCATTAGAAGACATGATAGTGAAAACAAAGAACTTTTGCAAGCGTCGTCTGGCACCGCTCCCGGGTTGCCCTGCTGCTTTGCGCTCGGGCGGCTCTTTTTAGACAGCTTCTTTCCAGCCGTGCACAATCTTTGCGTGAGTGCCCTCCGGAAATCCCAGGAACGTGCAGGCTGCCCCCCCTAAATCCCCCTTTGAAAAAGGGGACTTAGGGGGATTTTACAAATAAATCGGCTGCATGCTCCTTTCCAATCCCCCCACCCGCCCTTTTGCAAAAGAGGGAAATTCGGTCCGGTCCGTGACTCGCCTGCGGTTTGCGGAGGGAGGCTGCTTACCACCTGGAGCCCTTCGTCAACCTCTCTTCACCCGAAAATGCAACTTTTCATATAAAATTTATTCACAACTCTTCCGTTTCCTTTGTTGCTTCCGCTGAAATCTGATATTAATGTCGGAGTGAAGAGGAAAGCTGGAGCTTGCCTGCAAAAAACACAACAAATTGATTCGGAAGGATTTGAAAAGTCATGCCTCAAGGTACTGTAAAGTGGTTCAACGATCAGAAGGGTTTTGGATTCATCACGGTCGAAGGTGGCGGCAAAGACGTCTTCGTTCATCACAGCGCTATCGAAGGCGAGGGTTTCAAGACCTTGGCGGAAGGTGATCGCGTCAGCTTCGAAATCGAACAGGGCGCCAAGGGACCCGCGGCAGTAAGGGTGAAGAAGCTCTAGGGCTCCTCTATACCGCACAGCACAGAGGGCCGGGGGAAAGCTGTCTCCGGCCCGTTCCGCCGGCCGCCCTCACGATTCGCCGAGAGCCTGTTTCCCCCGCAGGGTGATCGAAAGAGGCCAACAGATTATGTACGCATGCAGTGGGTTCGGGCTGCAAGGCGTCGGGTATCGTTATGTCTTTTAGGAGACGATTTCAAGCCCGCCTGATTCCCCCGATTGACATCCCCTGAATCAATTGCCCATACTGTTTTAGAACGTGGAAGGAATCCACCGTCGCCACCCAGGTGAGCCAGGTGAGAACGAGGACCCCCAGGGTGAGCCCGATTTTCCATCCCTTCGCAATCCCGGGGCGCAGCCAGATCAGGGGCAGCGCCAGGGGCCCTACGGTAAGTACCGCGAGGATAATGAACGAGGTTCGAAAATACCACCTGATTCTCATTTCTTCGAACTGCCGCTTGATCGACTCATCGATAAACTCGCCGCAGTGCTTGCACTTTATCGCCTCGTCCTGAATTTCTTCGGCGCAAAATGGGCACTTTTTCATGATCGTCGCTTTCCCCCGGTAAGATAAACGGTACAATGTGCAATCATAGAAATTTCCGGAAAAATCCGCAAGTTGAAATGGCGGCTCACAAGTTGAACCAAGGCTTCACGCCGTACAAGAAACGATCCTCGAAATGAAGCGGGAAGCGAGGAGCGGAAAGCAGGAAGAAAACCGTACCGTCCTGTTCATGATTTCAGGGTATTCCCGAACAGATGAAGAACCGTCCTGAAATTTTTGCTTCCGGGTTTTGGAAAAACCATGTACTTTTTCGCAAAGTCATGTTGCGGGAGGAACCTAAACACCAAAATCCAAAGCGATCAGGATAGTGCGATGTCAAAAATTTCTTTTACCAGCTGGAAGCAGGTTGTCGAATTCCACAGCCCCATTAAAAACGGGGAACTGGACAGCCAGAGCATAGAGGTGAGGCAGGACCCTCTCACGGGTCATCAGAGCGTGCTAAACCAGGCGCTCCACGGCAAGATCACCTTCGCTTTCCCGGAAACCGATTATGACTACCTTCGCCGGCGCATGAGCGAAACGGTCGACCAGTGCTTCATGTGTGGCGGCAAGTGGCGCGCGACCTCACCCCGGTATCCCGAACAGCTCCTGCCCGGAGGCAGACTGCAAAAGGGCGAAGTGGTCCTTTTCCCCAATCTTTTTCCACTTTCCGCCTATCACGCCGTCGTCATGGTGGGGGAAAAACACGGGCGAACGCTCGACGAATTTTCTCCCTCCCTTCTTTCCGATGCCTTCTCCGTCTCCCTGGAGTTTATCCGCAGGTGCTTCGAAAAAGACCCGCAGACTCCCTATTTTACGATCAACGCCAACTTTATGCCCCCGGCGGGCAGCAGCATCATGCACCCGCACATCCAGATCCTGGGCTCGCCCCTGCCCTCGACGCATCACCGGATGCTTCTGGAAAAAAGCCTCGCCTACCTGCGCGATACGGGCTCCTGCTATTGGACCGACCTCGTTCAAACCGAAAGGGAATCGGGAACAAGATGGCTTGCGGATTTGGGCAAAAGCTCCTGGTTCACCGCCTTTTCCCCCATAGGCTCAAATGAGGTCGATGCGGTATGGCCCGAGAAGTCGAACTTTTGCGAATGGGAGGAAGCCGACATATCCGCGATGGCCCTGGGGGTCAGCCGCGCACTTCTCGCCTATCACGAAATGAAGTTTTCCTCCTTTAACTTCACCTGTTTCAGCGGTCCTCTGGGGAAAACCCTGCCCGAATTCCGCTGCTTTTTGCGGCTGGTCAATCGTCAGAACATGCATCCCCACTACCGCACGGACGATTTCTATCTGCAAAAGCTCTTGAAAGACGAAATAATACTGACTCCCCCGGAGGATCTGGCGTCGCTCATGGGAAAGAAATTCCGCTAGTTCCACAGCCGGTAAGCTATGATGGCGGTGATTGCCTGTGCGCACAGGATCACCGCCACGCAGGCGGGCCAGCCCGCTTTGTCCCAAAAAAAACCGGGAACGATGGAGCCCGCAAAGCCTCCGAAATAGTAGATGGAAACATAGAGCCCCGCGGCGGAGGACCGCGCCCCTTTCGCCGCCTTGCCCACGTTGCTCGAAGCCGAGGCCTGACAGATGAACACGCAGGAAGCCACACAGGTAAGCCCGATAAGGATCGCCGGCAGATCATGGACAAGCGTGAGCGCAATGCCCGTCGCTCCCATCAGGATTGCTCCCAGCAGCGCCGATCGGTAGCCGATTCGGTCAATGTGTCGCCCGACCACCGAGACCATCGCCCCGCCGGCCAGATAGGTGAGATAGATCTGGCCAAGTTCCGCAGGCCCGAGAGAAAAGGGCTTGCCGGCAAGATAGAAGTTCACGTAGGTAAAGGCTGCGACCATGCAAAACAAATTGTTGAACCCCACCGCATAGGTCGCCAGGAGCTGCGAATTTTTCAGGTGCGCGCCAAGGGACCGAAAGGATAAGGAACCTTTCGCCCCGCGCACGAATGTCCTTTCATGCGGAAGAACCCACAGAGTGACCAAAGCCCCTGCCAATGTGAGAGTCCCAAGCGCCGCAAAGCAGGGTCGCCATCCAAAGTGGGCGGTGATCACGCCGGCGATCGACCGTCCGGCGAACCCGCCGGCCACCGACCCTGCAACATAGATCGCCATCGTTTGCGCCACGGAGTTGCCCGGAGATTCCTCGCTGATATAGGCCATCACCACGGCAATCATGCCTGGAATGAACAGCCCCTGAACAAAACGCCATGCGATCAACTGGCCAAGAGTCGCCGCGCTCGCCGAAAGAAGCGTCGCAATGGCCAGACAGGAAATTGCGGCCACTATCACCCGTTTTCGACCGATGGAATCGCTCGCGACGCCAAAGAGGGGAGCAGCCAGGGCGATCGCAAGAGAGGGAGCGCTTACCGTAAGGCTTACCATGAGTTCGGATGCGCCGAAAAGCTGCCGGAAAGAGGGCAGCAGGGGTTGCGTGGCGTTGAGGTTCAAAAATGTCGAAAAACCGGCCAGGAACAAACCCGTCAAAGCGGCAGCCCTGTTCAGACCAATGGCCTGCATCGGCACGCTCCGCTCCTGTTGCTCAACCGGTCCCACTGCGGTCTCATCGATTGCCGTCATGTGAATTGCATACCTTCAAACCAAATCGTCAAAAGTCCTCTGGTGTCTTTTCCAGCTTCCTGCAACGCTTTTGGAGTGTATCCCTCTCGAATTGATATTTCCAATATACTTTTCGTGAACAACCGATATAAATTTAGTATTACAAATGGGAGGACATCTTGGAACTGAGGCACCTGAGATATTTTGTCGCCGTGGCCGAGGAGCTGCATTTCGGGCGCGCGGCCGAGCGGCTCGGGCTGGCCCAGCCCCCGCTCAGCCAGCAGATACAGGCCCTGGAGCGGGAAATCGGGGTGCTGCTGCTCGATCGCACCAAAAGGCGCGTGGAGATGACCGCTGCGGGAGAAATCTTTTTGCAGGAATCGAGAAAGATTCTCGAAGCGGCCGACCAGGCGGTGCTCGCGGCCCGGCGCGCCGCCCGGGGGGAAATCGGTACACTCGCCGTGGGCTTCGTAAGCTCTGTGGTCTACGGGAAGGTCACTTCCATATTCCGACTCATGCAGGTGGAGTACCCGGAGGTGAGGCTGCTGCTGCAGGATCTTAGCAGCGCCGAACAAGTCGAGGCGATGAGGGCGCACCGGCTGGACGTGGGGCTTGTGCGGCCGCCGGTGGAAGCGGACGATTCCTTGATCACGCGGGTGATCTGGCGGGAACCTCTGGTTGTGGTTCTGCCTCGAGGCCATCGCCTCTGTGGACAAAAGAGAATCGCCATCGAGGAGCTTTCCGAAGAATCATTCCTGATCGTCCACTCCCCCGGTTTTTTCGATCAACTCGTCCGCATCTGCGCCCTGGCTGGATTTTCCCCCCGCATAATCCAGGAAGCGCACTCGACCCCGACCATCGTGAACCTGATTGCAGCCGGAATGGGCGTTTCGATCGTACCGGCCTCGCTCCGAAACCTGCACCGGCAGGGCGTAGTCTACCGGTCGATCGAACCGCCCGCGCCAACCATCGATCTAGCCGTCATGTGGCGAAAAAGCGACCGGTCGCCGGCTCTGCACTCGTTTTTAGAAATCGTTTGGAGGGTGGCGGGGCTTGAAAGCCCCCCATAGAAAATCACCCTTCCTTACGACAGGTTATGAGGAAGACGCTGAAACTCTGGACACTTCCGTCCGAAGCCGGCCTTTTTACGACGGCTGCGGTTTTGTCCCGCACGCTGGAATAGCCGGCCCGGGTGAGGATGTCTCCGAGCATTTTGCGGTCGAACCCATCGTGAAAGACGGTGGGGTTTTCGCCGTGGAATTTTCCTTCATCAGGATCGAGATCCGCAAGAATCAGGTGCCCGCCGGGAAGCGTAACGTTGTAGAATTGTTCGACGAGCGAGGCGGTCTCTTTCACATGATGGAGCGCCATGCTGGAAATTACCGCATGATAGCCGCCCCGAAGGATGCCGCCCCGGGAAGGGTCGAGCAGTTGGGTGTGGATGTTTTTGATGCCCTGCGCCTCTATCTTGGCGGTAATCACGCTCAGCATCCCCTGCGAGCCGTCCACGGCGGTTACCGAACGTACCAGAGGGCTCAGCCGCAGGGTGAGCAGGCCGGTCCCGCAGCCAAACTCCAACACATCCATCTCCGGGGTGAGAATCTTTTCGTCCAGGATGGCCGCAGCGACATCGTTCCCCAATTGTACACGACCCGGATTTTCGTCCCAGGTCGCAGCTTTTTTGTCAAAGTCGAATTTTTCCTCTGCCATTTCTTTCTCCCCGGTTCGTTGGAACCTCTTTTTCATTCCTTTTTCCTCCCGTGTCTCACGCCGCGATTGAGTTCGACTACCCTCCGGTGATACAAACACCCTGTCGGCTAAATCGGAAACACTCAATTGGGAAGGAAATCATTATGGATGCGCACAACCACTCCTTCGTCGAAGAATACGACGGCATGGTGGCTTTCGGGCTCTCACGGGAAATCGATGAAAACTCCCTCAAGTACTACCTGCAGAAATTCTCAGACGACGCCCTTCTAAAGGTCCTCGTCCCCCGCCTCTCCGATGAGGAAATAAACCGGCTGTTTGAACTGATGTCGGACCTCATGCGCAATCACCTGAACGATAACGAATATCACGGGTTGTTTCTCAAAGACGAGCACGAGTGAGACGGGCAGGGATCGGACAGCACGTCGTTTAGTGCCGCAAGGAGCCTGTCGTTTTGCTCCGGAAGTCGGACTGCAACGCGAAAATAACGGTCGTCGAGCCCCTCGAAGGAGGCGCAGTCGCGGATGAGGATGCGGCTTCGCGCAAAAATATCGTTTCTAAGGACCGATGCCGGCGGAAGCCCCCCGCCCAGGCGCACGAGCAGGAAGTTGGCAACACCTGGAAAAACTTCCAGACCCCGAATGGCGGCAAGCTCCCTGCCAAGTCGCAGACGCTCCTTTTCCATAAAAGCGAGCGTTTCCAGCCTGTACTCCTGCCGGCCCAGACAATAGGCGCCGGCAGCCTGGGCCTGGGTGCCGACAGACCAGGGAGGCACAAATCCCCTCACCCTCTCGGCAATCTGCGCAGGCGCGAGCAGGTAGCCGATCCTAAGACCCGGAATGCCGTAGAACTTGGTAAAAGAGCGGATGAGGGCGACGTTTTGGGCTCTTTCTAAAAAGCGCTTGAGCGAAGCTTCTTCACAAAAGTCGACGAACACCTCGTCAACCAGGAGAAAAGGACCCGGCCCGGCCCCCTTTTCGACTATCCAGTCGATTGTATCGGCCCCGAGAAGAGAACCTGCCGGGCTTGACGGATGGGTGAGAAGCACCGCATCAAACGCGCCGCTCCCAAGAACTGCCTCGAGCCGTTCGACCCGGGGCTGAAAGCCCTCCTCGGGTGTCGAAAACAGCTTTTGCACCCGCGCTCCTTCGATTTCGAACGCCTTCACGTACTCGCCGAAGGCGGGCAGCACGGCCAGTGCGCTTCGAACCCCTAGAGCCCGCGGCAGCCAATAGATGAGCTCGGTCGAACCGTTTGTCACAACGATGCACGCAGGATCGATATCATGGAAGTTCGAGATCGCCTCGATCAGACGCCGGCTGTGAATATCGGGGTAGCTTTCGAGAAGCCCGAAGCAGCCGGAAAGAACCGCCTCGAGGCCGGGAGGCGGCCCGAGGGGGTTGATGCTTGCGCTGAAATCGAGGATCTCCTCCGGGGAGCACCCGGCCAGGGTCGCGAGTTCATAGATGTTTCCGCCGTGAACGATGTTCATGTATCGAGTCCAAAAGGCAATTGGGAAAACAGGAGCGGCCGCAGAGCCAAACGACCCCGCGGCCGATAGCCTCCCCTGTGATTCTGCATCGATTTCTACTGGGCGCCCTGGGACAGTATAAAGCCTTTCGAATAGCCCCCGGTGCTCGACGGCGTACCGGCAATACGAGCCAGATAGGCGGCCCCGAGATCTTTTATATGGTCATTGACTTTGTCGAAATAATTGAAGTGGGCCTGTTCTTCGTCGATGATCAGCTCGAAGAGTTTTTGCGTGGTGCTGTCGCCATGTTCCCGGCAAACCAGCACAAATTGATTGTATTTTCCAATCGTGTCATCTTCCAGACCTGAATCGTGCGCGAAAACATCCTCGCTTTTTTGCCCTTTCACGACCTTGTCTGCGAGATCGCTTGTCGGCTCCCCCCCGAGTTCCTTGATGCGTTCGGCAAACATCTCCGCATGCCGCATCTCGTCGATTGCGATCAGCTTGACGTTTTTGGCCAGCTCGCCGTAATCCTTGTCGTCAAGGCCGTAATGCTGATTCATATACTGAGAGATAGCATGCAGTTCCATCGACCTGGCCTTGTTCAATACTGCGATCACCTCTTTTTTGCTCGTTTCTCGTGAACTCGCCATAGATTCACAGTCTCCTTTCCATGCTCATGGGACAGAGTGAAAGATCGCAGGGATACATCCATCAGCCTGCCTTTGAGGCCCCTCCGCCGAGAACTCGGGACCATTCCGGACAGACTTTTCTCCCCGAAAGACATTTTCTGCGGTCGAAAAACGATAAGACCTCCCGCTCAAACATGCAAGAAAAACCTGGACAGGATGAACAGGATTTCCATGATTCAAAAACTCGGACAGGATTACAGGATTTACAGGATTGGGAAAACATTTCCGGATCTTTCCGGCATTATCCTCGTCAAAACCCGGGATCGCGACAGATCTA
>JAKAJS010000198.1 GCA_021813685.1 Deltaproteobacteria bacterium
CCTCTTCCGCCTGTCTGCGTTCGGTTATGTCCTGTATGGAACCGCGCACCTTGACAACCCGGCCTTCCGAAACGACGGGATGGCATATCGAACGCACCCATTTATGCACTCCCTTTGCCGAAACCATCTCCAGTTCGAGATCGTAGGGCTTTGCCAGTTCTATGGCTTCCCTCACCGCCGCCTCTATCCGAGGGCGCGATTCTCCAACGTAGAAATTCATGCCAAACGTCGCATCCGGCTTCAGCTCCGGAGCGACATCGTGGATACGGGCGGTCTGCTCGGTCCAGCTCCCCTCCAGGCTTATCGGGTCGAATTCCCATCCGCCCACATGGGCTATTTCGGCCGTCTCCCGCAACATCATCTCCTGGCGGCTCAAGAGTTCCTCGGCCCGTTTCCTTTCGCTTATATCCTCGATCGCGGCGAAGGTGCGACGTGGCTGCCCGTTAGAGTCGCGGATCACCGTGGAGTTAATGCTTACCCAGACAATTTCGCCGTTTTTGCGGATGTAGCGCTTCTCCAGCCTATAATCCTTTGTCCCCTTTTTAGCGCGGTCCTTAAAAGCCGCCCAGTTGCGCTGCCGATCTTCGGGGTGGGTGATATCCATGAATCCCCTGCTGAGCAGCTCAGGTGCAGTGTACCCGGTTATTTCACACATCTTCCGGTTCACCCGCAGCAACCGGCCGGTAACCAGGTCGGTCTGAGCCATGCCTATGGAAGCCTTCTCGAACATGGTCTGGAATTCTTCCTCGCTCTCGCGAAGCCTTTCTTCAGAATCAAATTTGGCCAGAGCCACTGCCAGATATCCAGCCAAACGCTCCCACAGACCAATATCCTCAGCGGTAAAGCACCCTTTGCGACGATCGTTTATCTGAATCAGGCCAAGGCCTTTCGCGCCGGCGTCCAACGGGATGAGGGCCACGGACTCATACCCTTCGCCGTTACACCGGTTGCGCGTGCGCGCCTGCCGGTCGGCCTCCGTGGTGGCTGCAAGCAATTGCGAAGTGCTCTCAGTCCAGAAACTTCCGTTTTCGGTAAAAAAAGGTTTCGAAGGATCGAACCGGCCCCGAATGACATTGCCGCACATACAGGCAAGCACGGGATTGCCGAGGTTGTCGCGCGGGATCTCGCTCGTCTCCCCGGTGGCGCAAAGCGAGTTCTCCGTCTGGACGAAACCGGGCGGGAAACCGCGCGTCTCGAAATAGGGGTAATCGTCTCCCTCTTTTAGCCGTATACCGACTGCCTCGCAACCTGAAAGCTCCACAAAAAACGCCATGGCCGCTGCGATCATCTCCTGCTTGCTTTCAGTCTCCTGCATGAGACGCAGGAAGTCGATCGTCAGTTCACGCTCCCTTTCATTTCTTTTTTTCTCGGTTATATCCATCGCATAGCCCAACACGAGCCGGTCGGTGACCATAACCGCATTGAGGGAAACCCAGATCGGCTGCCCATCGCTTTTTTTCAAACGCAACTCATCTTCCACATGGCCGTGTTCGAGAAGGGCGGCAAAAGTAAGCCGGCCTTTTTCCCGATCCTCGTCGGGGTGCAAATCCAGGACACTCTTGCCTGCGAAACCGGCTGGATCAAACCCGAGCAGTTTGAACGCCGACGGATTACAGTCCACGATGCGCCCCTCACCATCGGAGACGAACACGGCAAGCGGCGCGTGTTCGATATAGGAACGAAACTTTGCCTCGCTTTCGCGCAGCGCCTCTCCGGACTTTTTTTGCTCCGTGATATCGTTTCCCATACAGAGGATTCCGCCGATCCGCCCATTTTCATCCACGACAGGTTTGGCGGTCCATGCGATCCAGACCCTCTCGCCACTTCCGATTGTATTTTCCGTACCGTAACTGCAACACGCCCCCAGGTTGAGGGCGATATCCTCGAGCGCGGACCTGAGGTCCCGACCGTCTGTATCAACAGGGGGAAAAATCGTGTCGAACACGCTCCTGCCGATCGTCTCGTCTTTGGTGCAGCCGAAAAAATGCTGTGCGAAACCGTTCAGGTAGGTCACATTGCAGGAGTTGTCCAATCTGAGGATTATGCTGTTTGCGCTCTCGACGATCTCCCTGTATTTTGCGTCGCTGTAGCGGGCCTCCCGTTGCGAACGCTCCAGCTTCGTGGTCCACCGCTCGATGAGTCCATAGAGCATGAAACCCGTTATCAAAACGAAGACCCATCCCTTGATCATGGAAATCACGGTGATCAGCTCCCGATCACGGAAGATCATTCCAACCAGCTTATCGGAAAATGAAATCCAGAGTGCCCCCACCACCAGATAAACAAGTGCGATTTCTACAGAAATACGGACCCTGCCGGAAGATTTTATGTCCGGGGTTGAAGCCATCTCTTGAGTGCCCCCATATCAAAACGAGCCATTATCCCGGTAATTGCTGTCGCGCTATCGGATGAAAATCGACAGGACGCCCCCCTTGGCGCTGCACGTGCTGCGAGTTTCAACCGCGCACGCCCTCACTATAATATTCGTTATTCAACTTATATTAAATGAGTAGATTTTTAAAATTTTTTTCGAATCGAGGAGATGAGCCGCGTAGCGGCGAGGGGGGTGCAGGCGGCGAAAGCCCCCGCGGTTTTGGCTCTTCGCTTTCGCCGCCGGATCAGAGCCCTCTGACTTTGAGGGCCCCTGCCCTCGCGGCCTCCAAGCGGGAACCGGCAATATCCCGTGAGCGCACAAGACCGTTTCGCTATTTGCCTCCCATCGCAGGCGCGTGTCGATCTTCTTTTCCGGCCCCGCCGTTCTCTACGACCAATCTGTTTATAAGCCCCGCCTGGTATCCCGCGCCAAACCCATTGTCGATATTCACCACCGAGACCCCCGAAGCGCAACTGTTCAGCATGCTCAGAAGGGCCGCCACCCCCCCGAAACTGGCCCCGTAGCCAACGCTTGTCGGCACCCCGATGACGGGACAGGAAACCAGCCCCCCCACTACACTCGCAAGGGCGCCTTCCATGCCCGCCACGACCACCGCGACGTTTGCTTCGAAAAGCTCCTCGCACACATGCAAAAGACGGTGTATTCCCGCCACCCCGACGTCGTAGATGCGCCGGACGCCGTTGCCCAGCACCTCGGCGGTCACTGCGGCCTCCTCCGCAACGGGAATGTCGGACGTGCCTGCGCTCACTACGGCGATATTGCCGCTCCTTTCGACCGGTTCGGGGCGAATCACCACAATTTGTGCCATCTCGTGGTATGCACATCGGCCGTCCACCTCACGGATCGCCTCAAACACCTCCCGCCCCGCTCTCGTGGCAAGAATATTTGCATGATGTTCGGAAATCCGCTCCACGATCCCCTGGATCTGCGAAACGGTTTTACCCTGGCAAAAGATCACCTCCGACACCCCGGTGCGCACGCATCGATGCGTGTCGATGCGCGCATACCCCAGATCTTCGAAGGGGAGCGTTTTCAATTTGTGCAGTGCCGAATCCGTATCCATCCGACCGCTGCGGACCTCTTCGAGCAGGTCCCGCAGATGTTTTTGGTCCATAGAACAATACCTTTCACCCTTTGTTGGTGCTTCCCATGCGATAGCCTTCCAGGTCGACAGTGACGAACCCGAAGCCGTGTTCCTTGAAAAAAGCCGCTATCCGCTCCCGCGCACCGTTTTCCAAAAGCTTCGCCATGTCTTCCGTGTTGAGTTCGATGCGCGCCGTATCGCCGTAATCGCGTACACGCACCTGCCGACAGATCAAAAGACTGCCCAGCAGGTCTTCACAGGCGTCGATGCGCCGCAGTTTTTCGGCGGTGATCGGGCTTCCGCACGGAATGCGCGTAGCCAGACAGGCACAGGGCGGCTTGTCCCAGGTCCAAAGCCCGAGCTCTTGCGATAAAAACCGTATATCGGTCTTCGAAAGCCCCGCTTCCAGAAGCGGGCTCCTCACCCCCAGTTCCTCAATGGCCTTCATGCCCGGACGAAAATCTGAGAGGTCGTCGGTGTTGGAACCCTCGGCCACGAAGGCCAGGCCGTTTTGTCGGGCAATTCCTGCGATGGCCGAAAAACGACCCTTTTTGCATCTGTAGCACCTGTCCACCGGATTTTTTACAAACTCCGGATCCTCCAGTTCATTGGAGTCGATTACCAGATGCTTTGCGCCCAACTCGGCGGCAAACCGCACCGCGTCCTCCATTTCGTGGTTCGCGGTGGTTTGGGACCGGGCGGTCACCGCCACCGCCTGCTTCCCCAGCACCTTCCCCGCAACCCGTAAAAGCAGCGCGCTGTCCACTCCGCCGGAAAACGCGACGGCCACGCTCTTCATGCGCGAAAGAATCTCTTCGAGCCGGGCGTACCTGCGGGCGATTGCCTCGTCTTGAAAATCGGTCATTGCCTGTCGTTTCCGTTCTTTATAAGCAGTTTTTGTCGAGACGTTTTGGCATCATACTTTACTACCGGGCTCCATTTCAATGGCACGCTCATCACTCCCCCCGGGGAACCTTTCGACATGGTGCGACTTCGACCACTCTCTCAAATCCGTCGGCCATGCACACACCATCCTTTTGCCCAGCCGCATGCGCCTGTAGAAAATCACACCCCTGTCCAGAAGCATTCCCCTGTGGTTGCGCAAACCGCGGTCGGAGTACCCCACATAGTCCGCTATGGCCCTCCATCCCATCAACAAAGGCGTCTCAGTCATCTTTTTCCCCTTTCCTGCTCTTTTCCGTATCGGCCAATACCCATGGCAAATGAGTGCTTCGGCGGTTTTCCGCTCCCTCGTGACCTTGAACCCCTTCCGATCGCCCCGCCCCGGCGCCCGACTCCGCAGACAGCTCCTCGAAATGCTCCTCCCTCAAAATGATCACGCCGGCCGCCAGACAACGTATCGCCCCCAGCAGCTCATCGACTGCCGCCTGCGGTCCCCTCGACCGTCGTATCACCCGAGCGTCATAGACCTTATGAACCGCCTGTCCCAGACAAAAATCCGAACCGAGCCGTCTTGCAATCTCACAGAGCGGCTGTGCCTCGAAATCCTGCCCTGCCCCTCCCTGCCTCTCGCCTCTTTGCGCCTGATCGAGCGCATCGATAAACACCTCCAATACCCCGGTGTATTCGCTCCTGATGTCCACGCCGTTCACTTTCATGCCACGACCCCTTCGCTTTTATATCCTCACTTTTATTCCATTCCGCGCTTTGGCCCTTCTTTTCGTGTTAGGATGTGCTCCATCTTCGTCGCAAGAAAAATTATTGGAGTCTCCTGCGCGAATCTTGCTGACTTCCCGGCTGCTGAAATGAGATAATCGGGTACGGGGAGAGATCTTTTGCGCATTGCCAGGCTGCCATAAATTTCACTATACCCCCCGTGGGTAGTGACCGATCAAGCAGATGCTCGCCTCGGCCGGTGTTGTGGAACCCGATAGCTGAGACGGCATATTGCCATAATGGAACTGATATGTCAAGAAATAATTCCAAAATGGAAATAAAACCGAATCCCGCCCCCCTCTCTTCGGCTGCCGCGCTCAAATGGTTTGAGCGCGCAAGGATCATCGTCGATGAAAGGATCAAGGCCTCCGGTCTCTCGCAGGCCGAACTGGCTCGAAAAATCGAAACGATTCCGGCCAATGTTTCCAAGATTTTGAGCGGGAACCTGGGAAGCGACAGCATCGAGTGGATGATGCGCTTTGCTCAAGCGCTTGAGGTGGACCCCTGCGCCCTTTTGCTCGGCCGGGAGGCCGCGCGACCGGCACGAAAGCTCTCCCCCAGGCTCCTCATCGAACAGGTGGAAAAATTCGAAAGCTACGACAATGCTTCCTCCCTTGCCAAATCCGAATACACCGCCGTACGCCTCCTCAAAGACGGGGCCGCCGCAACCCCGGTCTCCGAGATCGGAGAGCAGGATATCGACGGGTGGGTCCTCATCTACGCCTCCAGGGAGTGGATGCACCACGACGCAGAGTTCTACACCTGCATTCGGGTGCGGGGCTATTCGATGTACCCGGTGCTCGCCCCCGGCGATATCGTGGCCATAGACCACCTCGACCGCAACCCGCAAAACCTCGCCGATAAGCTGGTGGCCTTCCGGGAGGCAAACGGGGCCACCATCAAATGGCTTCGCTCCTACCCGGCCAAACGCCTCGTGATCGGAGAGCCCGAAAACAGAGACGAAAGGGACTCGGCCCTCATCCTGGATACGGAGGAGGCGCAGCAGGCGATCCTGGGAAGAGTCGCCTGGTGGTGGGCCAAACGGTAGGCTACTTGTCAGTTGCTGGTTGTTGGCAGCTCTTTTTCCCGCAAAGCCCCTCATCATTTCTTGCCATTTTGGAATGTTGCTTGACGGATCATTTCCATAATGGCAATATACGATTCGACGCCGCCCCTCGCGCCGTCACGATTCGTCCCGAAGGCTTTTGGCCGACAAACGGGCGCAACATAGGGGCGCAGGACCCGGCCGATTGTTTGGCAATCCAGGCGAGCGAGGTCCATGACCGGTAAGACCCGGGCCTGGCGGCGCTTCGGCAACCAAACGGTGCGAGAAGGAGAAAGTCGATGCCGAGTACGCCGCAGATAGGCCGGCAAGAGCCGGTACGTCGGCGGACGAGCAGGGAAATGATGGGAACTAAGGGGCTGGATAAGGATCTGCAGTTCGCTTGACCGTATACGGGAAAACACCTAAGATGCTGCAGGCTGGCTGTGATCGCAGCAACGGTGGAGTTTTTGTGCTATTCCCCGGAGGAACTGCTGCATGTGTTTTTAACGTAAACGATGATCTTGTGCGGTCAAGATCGGGCCGGGGGCTGCGGGTGTTTTCAGGATGAGGCGGGGGCTGGTATGGCTTATGGCTGTGGGGGCCGGTTTGACGGTTGCCGGCATCTACTATGCCCAACCGCTTCTCGACCTCATACGCCAGGACCTCGGGATGTCCGTTTTTGGAGCGGGCTTTATCATCACGGCCTCCCAGTTGGGCTATGCTCTGGGGCTGGGATTTCTCGTGCCGCTCGGCGATCTTGTGGAACGGCGCAGACTGGTAGTCGCAATGACCGCCGGGGGCTCTGTCTTTTTGGCCGCAATGGCCTTCGCCCCCTATCCTTCGGTGCTTCTTGCGGCCGCTCTTGTAGTGGGTGCGCTTTCAACGGTCGCGCAGGTTCTTGTAGCCTTTGCGGCCACTCTTGCCGCCCCCGAGCAAAGAGGGCGGGTTGTCGGAACGGTCATGAGCGGGCTGTTGCTCGGCATTCTTCTCGCCCGCACCGCGGCAGGGTATCTGGGGCAATACGCGGGCTGGAGAGCGGTATTTGCGGTTTTTTCGGCAACTACCATGGCACTCGCCCTTGCTTTGTACCGCGGGCTGCCTCCTCACCGCGAGCACCTCGGCCTAAGCTACCCTGCCCTTTTGAAATCTATTGTCTCACTGCTTGTCGAAGAACCCCTGTTGCGTCTCCGAGCCCTCTACGGCGCCATTGCGTTCGCTGGGTTCAGCGTGCTGTGGACTCCTCTCGCCCTTATGCTTTCACGGCCTCCCTACCGGTTTTCTGCCGGGACGATCGGGATGTTCGGATTTGCCGGCGTGGCCGGAACTCTTTCGGCCTCTCTTGCAGGCCGGATGTCGGACAGGGGCTGGTCGCATTCCATGACCGGGATCACAGCGGCTCTTCTTGCGCTCTCCTGGCTCCCCCTGAAGCTGGGGGGCCATTCGCTTTGCATGCTCATCGTCGGCATCCTGCTCTTCGACTTTGCGGTCCAGGGACTGCACATAACCAATCAGGGCCGGATATACAGCCTGCGGCCCGACGCGCGAAGCCGAATCACCTCGGCCTACATGGCGAGTTTTTTTGCCGGCGGAGTTTTGGGCTCGGCGGTTTCCTCCTTTGCCTACGCTCATTACGGCTGGAATGGAGTCTGCCTTGCCGGAACGGCCCTGGGTGCGGCTGCAACGCTTAGATGGCTCATTAGTCTTAAAAACCGAATAGATCCGGGACCGGGAAACGGGAGAAAAACATGAACCACGACGACGATCTTTCCAAAGCCTTCGACGCACAGGCGGCCCTCTTCGAGCGTGCGCCCGTGCAGTCGGACCCGCAGGCGATCGGCCGGTTGATACGAAACGCCGATTTTCCGGACGGTGCGCTTGTGCTGGATGCCGGGTGCGGGCCCGGGCTCGTGAGCCATGCGCTGCTCGATGCGGGGTTTCGCGTGATTGGCGTGGATCTTTCGCGGGAAATGATCGAACGGGCGCAAAAGCGTTGCGCCGCATGGGGGAAGGCGGCTCAATTTCAACAGGGATCTCTATTCGATGCCTTCCCGGGCGAGTTCGCGCCCTTCGATGCGACGCTGTCCCGCTATGTGTTGCACCACAGCTTCGAGCCCGAAGAATTCCTCGCTCGCCAGGCCGCACTGCTGCGGCCCGGCGGGGTGCTGGTCGCCTGCGACCACATGACCGACACAAACAGTGCGCGAGCCGCCTTCCATCGCGACATCGAAGTCGCACGCGACACAACGCACACCCGAAGCCTGACCTCCGGGCAACTGGTGGATCTTTTCGCCTCCGTTGGTCTAAACGATGTTTCCCTGCAGGAGGAAACCTTCTTTC
>JAKAJS010000114.1 GCA_021813685.1 Deltaproteobacteria bacterium
GTATTTTTTACACAGATCGACGAATTGATCGAAAAACCCCCTGGGGATCAGATAATTTCTGCCCTTCTGCTTAATGCAGCTGATCTGGGCCGGGATGTTGCCGAGCCACTCGCCGCGGTTGTGCCGCATTTCATATTCGGGATTGGTAAAAACCAGCCGTTCGTGCAACTTTTTTTCAAGCACGGGCGGCAGCCCGTCCATAGGCAATTTGATCCACTCAGCAAGCAGGACATTGATATTTTTGGCGAACATCTCAGAAACCCTCCGCCAGGCGCCAAGCTACGCAGCCGCCCCCGGACAGGAAATGCAGCAGTGACCAACACATTGGACCGAGCGCTATATCCGGAGCGCACAGTCCCCCAGACACCCTTCCCGGCAACCGGGAGAGATAAAAGAAGGAGCCTGAACTCCGGAGCGGCGAAAAAACACCGCACCCGCAGCAAGCCCATTCCCTCTCGCCGCGGACCGGTCGTTTCGTTCTCGGTGAGCATGACTTTTTATAAAGTTGTACTCTCCGGCATCGGCGCGGATAATACCAGCAATTATACCGCACCCTCTGCGGAAAGTGTTATAACGGCCTACCTCAAAACTTCGAAAGGAGCCTTCGATGAAGGATGATTCCCCGCAGATTCTGATTATAGAACAACTTAGCCGCGAATACGATGAAAAATATCGAAACCTGGAAAAACTTATCTCGGACACCGACCCGGAAGAAGTCGCGCCGCAATTGATGGCGCTCGCCGAACGAGCCGCGGAGCGCTTTCGTTCGGCCCAGGCCGCGATCCTGTCACTGCCCGAAATAACCCAAAGCGATATCGGGGCACTTCCGGCAATGAGTGCGCTCTTCCGTACGTTTGACGAAATGCGTATTCTCTTTCATTTCCTCTATGAAATCTACCGGCAGCGGGGATAAATCGAAGGCACTCCTACTCCCTTCGAACAACCCTGACAAAAGTGCTCTCTATGCAGTCAAAGCCTGTCACTCTTTTTAAAACAGGCGAGACCTGTTTGCAATGGGGTTACAAACGGAAAACGAGAGATTCTCCCCAAACAAAGCCGGGAAGCCCCTTATCGGGGTTTCCCGGCCAAATTGAGAAAAACTGAATGCAGGCGGGGCAAAAGGCGAGCAAACTCCCCCGTTAGGTACCCATTTCCCACGAATGGAGATACTCATCCTGCTCCCGGGTGAGAGTATCGATCACTACGCCCATACTTTCGAGTTTCAAGCGCGCGATCTCCCGGTCGATATCCAGGGGCACCCGGTAGACCTTCTTTTCGAGAGAAGCGTGGTTTTTTACCATATATTCGGTGGATAGCGCCTGGTTGGCGAAGCTCATGTCCATAACGCTCGAAGGATGCCCCTCGGCGGCGGCCAGATTGATCAGGCGGCCTTCGCCCAGAACATAGAGTCTTCTTCCGTCGCCGAGGTTGAATTCTTCGACAAATTCCCTGATGGTGCGAACCGAGGAGGACATAGCCTGGAGGTCCTCGAGGTTTATCTCTACGTTGAAATGGCCCGAATTGCTGATGATCGCGCCATCTTTCATCTTTTCGAAATGTTGTCTGCGCAGAACGTGCAAATCGCCGGTGAGGGTGCAGAAAAAGTCCCCGATCTCGGCCGCCCTGTCCATGGACATTACCTGATAGCCGTCCATGACGGCCTCAAGAGCCCGCAACGGGTCGATCTCGGTCACGACCACCTTGGCCCCCATCCCCGCAGCGCGCCGGGCAACCCCACGGCCGCACCACCCATAGCCGCTCACCACGAAAACCGAACCGGCAAGCAACCGGTTGGTTGCGCGAATGATTCCGTCGATGGTGCTTTGGCCCGTTCCATAGCGGTTGTCGAAAAGGTGCTTGGTATCCGCATCGTTTACGGCGACGATCGGGTACTGGAGAACGCCCTTTTCGGCCATACTGCGAAGGCGGATAACGCCCGTTGTGGTCTCTTCGGTACCGCCTATCACACCGGGCAGAAGCTCTCTGCGATCGGAGTGGAGGATGCTCACAAGGTCCGCCCCATCGTCCATCGTAAGCTGGGGGGAGTGTTCCAAAGCGGCATGGATGTGGCGATAATAGGTATCCTTATCCTCGCCTTTTATGGCGAAGACCGGGATCTGCTCGCAAACGGAAAGAAATGCCGCCACATCGTCCTGGGTGCTCAAGGGGTTGGAAGCACACACGCGCACCTCGGCCCCCCCCGCCTTGAGGGTCAGCGCCAGTGCGGCAGTTTCGGTAGTAACGTGCAGGCAGGCAGCCATTCTCAACCCGGTCAAAGGCTTTTCCGAAGCAAACCTCTCCCGGATGGAACGTAACACGGGCATCGACTGGGTTGCCCATTCAACTCGCAAACGGCCCTTTTCGGCCAATCCACTGTCTTTTATGTCAAAATTCATTCACACTCCCCGTTCATTGATTGTCGGGGGGGGCGCCCGGCACCCCCCCGACCCACAGTCAGAAAATGTTCAGCATTTGCAGGTGCGGTCGCTGTGGTTCAGTCCCGTTCTTTCCCGGAGCGTATCGACCATATCGGTTTTTTCCCAGGTAAAATCGGGGTCGGTCCTGCCGAAATGTCCTCCGCAGGCGGTTTTTCTGAACACCGGCCGCAGGAGCTTCAAATATTTGATCATATTCGCCGGCTTAAAGCTGAAGAGCTCGAGGACGAGCTCCTGGATCTTTTCGTCGGGAATGCGCCCCGTTCCGAAGGTGTCGATCATCAGCGAGACAGGGTCGGCCATACCGATGCTGTAGGCGACCTGGACCTCGACCCGGTCGGCAAGATCTGCGGCAACGATGTTTTTAGCCACATACCGGGCCATGTAGGAGGCGGTCCGATCGACCTTGGAGGGGTCTTTGCCCGAGAAACCTCCTCCGCCGTGACTTCCCTGCCCCCCGTAGGTATCGGCGATGATTTTTCTTCCCGTAAGGCCGCAATCGCCCATGGGCCCCCCGACGACGAAACGCCCCGTCGTATTGATATAGAATTTCGTTTTCGCGTCGAGCAGGTTTTCCGGGATGACTTTTTTTACGACTTCCTCGATGATTGCTTCGCGCAAACATTCGTAGCTGACTTGCGGGGTATGCTGGGCCGCAACCACCACCGTGTCCACCCGGAGGGGCTTGTGATCGAGGTACTCGACGGTGACCTGGCTTTTGCCGTCGGGCCGCAGGAAATCGAGCACGCCGTTTTTGCGCACTTCGGCCAGCTTTCTGGAAATCCGGTGTGCATAATAGATGGGCATCGGCATGAAAACCGGGGTCTCATTACAGGCGAAGCCGAACATCAGTCCCTGATCCCCGGCGCCCTGCTCTTCAAAAAGCCCCTCGCCCGCATTGACACCCATTGCGATATCGGGCGACTGCTTATCGATGCTGCTCACAACGGCGCAGGTCTCCCAATCGAAGCCCATGGAGGAATCGTTGTAGCCGATATCCTTGATCGTATCTCTTACAATGCGGGGGATGTCGACATAGGTGGAGGTCGAAATCTCACCGGCTACAAAGGCAAGCCCGGTAGTAACAAGCGTTTCGCAAGCCACGCGCGCTGTCTTGTCTTCGGCGATGATCGCATCCAGAACGGCATCCGAGATCTGATCGGCTACCTTGTCGGGATGGCCCTCCGTCACGGATTCGGAAGTAAACAGATAACTTCTCATAGACATCTGCAGATATCTCCTTATTGGACTGATCGAAATCGGGATAAGCGGCGATTCTTGCAAAAAACCAGGGCGTCCCCGCCTGCGAGGCGGGCGCCACCCTTCCCCACCACACCGGCAATCGCCTACGTATCGCACACTGCTTTGCCGGCATAGCTATCTTCCGGAAACCTCGACGACGCCCCCCTTCGCGAAAGGGGGGATCTAATCCAGTCCCCGACTGAATTAGGGTTTCCCGATGAACACTGGTATAAACCTTTGAAAAGGTACAAAATAAAACCACGAGAGTCAAGCCCTATACGCGGCGGCGGCGAGCCGTCGCTGCCGGGTTGCCCGCCCGTTTGCTTTTGGCTTTGGCGACAACGCCCCCGGGCAGTGCCCGATTTTTTCCTTCCCACCTTCACCTTCTCACTCTATACTCCGGCGGCAATTGGAGAAAGCGCTCGAAAAGCAATACCGAAAGGATTCGAAAGTGAAGGGTGTCTACGAAAGGCAGCTGAGGCTGGTCCTGCCCTACCGGGGCAAGATCGTGCTCGCAATGCTGTGCATGGCGATTGCTGCGGGTTGTGCGACGGCAGGCCTCTATCTCATCAGGCCCGTTTTCAATGAGCTGATCATAAGCAAAAACAGGCAGATGCTCGACCTGTTGTGCATCGCCGTACTCCTGGTCTACGCGGTAAAAGGCGCCAGCCTTTGCGGCAACGCCTACCTCATGAACTACGTCAGCCAAAAAATCATAACCGACTTGCGCGAAAACGTTTACAAACACATACAGCACCTGCCCGTTCCCACCCTGGACAAAATGGAAACCGGCAATCTCATGTCCCGTATTTCCAATGACGTGGGTGCGGTGCAGAACACACTTTCCTCCTCGGTAACGGGAATGGTAAAGGAGTCCTTTACCTTCATCGGCTGCATAGGCATCATGTTTTACATGGACTGGCGGCTCGCAACCCTCTCGATGTTCATCGTCCCGCTCGCCGTTCTGCCGGTTGTCAAGGTGGGCAAGGTGCTTCGAAGGATCAGTTCCAGGACCCAACAGGCCATGGCCGACCTTTCGGTCATCATGCACGAGACGATCGTAGGAAACCGGATCGTAAAGGCCTTCGGGATGGAGACCCACGAGGAGGCAAGGTTTCGCGGCGAAAATGAAAAACTTTTGACCTTCGCCATGAGATCGGTGCTGGTAAACTCCGTAAACAGCGCAGGGATGGAGTTTCTGGGGGGAGTCGCAATAGTAGCCATTATGCTGTATGGAGGCTACCGGATCATTGACGGACAAATGAATGCAGGCAGCCTTTTTTCCTTTCTGGCGGCCGCCATAAGCCTCTACACTCCCGTAAAACGCCTTTCGTCCATTTATTCTTCGATCCAGCAAGGCCTGGCAGCCGCCGAAAGGGTCTACGACATTCTCGATCAGCCCGTGGAGATCGTCGATAAACCCGGAGCCAAGCATCTTGCGCCTATCAGGGAATGCATAGAGTTCAAGGATGTCTTTTTCGGCTACGGGGAAAAACCGGTCCTTTCGGGCATAAACTTCCGGGTGGAGGCGGGCCGGGTCATGGCGCTCGTCGGTATGAGCGGGGCGGGCAAGACCACCCTGATAAACCTTTTGCCCCGCTTCTATGAAATTACCGGGGGGGCTATCCTCATCGATGGGACCGACATCCGCGAGGTAACGCTTTCCTCGCTTCGTTCCCAGATCTCCGTTGTCACCCAGCAGTCCGTTCTTTTCAACGACACCTTCCGAAACAATATCGGATACGGCGACTTCCGAAAATCCGATGAGGAAATCATTGCCGCGGCAAAGGCCGCCAATGCCTACGATTTCATCATGAAGCTGCCCAAACAATTCGATACCAACGTCGGAGAACAGGGCGTCAGGCTTTCGGGGGGAGAACGCCAGAGGGTTTGTATAGCCCGCGCCCTTGTCAAAAATGCCCCGATCCTTATCCTCGACGAGGCTACCTCGTCTCTGGACTCCGACTCCGAACGCGAAGTCCAGAAGGCGCTCGAAAACCTCATGGAGGGCCGGACGACGCTCGTCATCGCCCATCGCCTCTCCACCATCCAGAATGCCGACTGCATCCTGGCCCTGGCGGACGGCAAGATCGTCGATCAGGGCCGTCACGCCGATCTTATGGCCTATGACGGCGAATACCGCAGGCTCTACCAGCTGCAATTCCACCAGTTTTCGGAAAGATTGGGAAGTAGGTGAATGGGTGAATGGGAAAAACCAAATCCCTCTGCCCACTCACCGACCTACCGATTCACCGATTTTCATCCCTTTTCTCCGATTAACAAGTGACCTCCCAGCACTCTTTCCCTGAGCACCCACAGAAGCCTTCTGGCGTTTGCGGCCTGCCGCCCAAGGAACCTCCTGCGTCGGGACAGGCCCCACTTATAGCGATAGTAGGCGCGGTTTTCCGACTCGTAGGAAGTGTCCCCCTCGACCAGTCGAATATAATTTTGTGTAACCGAGCCGAAGTGATGAATAAAGGAGCGGCCGGTGATCGCGAGGCGAAACCCCGCCATTGCGGCCCGCCTGAAAAAATCGGTGTCTTCGAACTGCCCGATACGAAAATTTTCATCGAACCGGCCGATTTTTTCAAAGACTTTCCTGTGCACCATAAAACATATTCCGTCGGCCACCCCGTTTCTCGCGCAGTGTTTCATGCGGGCGACGAATTCTTCGGCATAGCGATCTATGTCGTATCGGCCCAGGCCTTCCCGAATGGCGGGGCTCACCACATCGGTGCGGTTTCGAACGGCAAATTCGAGCATTCCTTCAACCCAGCCCTCGGTCACAACGACATCGTTGTTTAAAAAGAGCACCCAGGGTGAGGCGGCGGCCTCAAGCCCATGATTCCATGCCGCAGCACAGCCGCGGTTTTCCCGGTTCCTCAGCACCCTCACACCCTGGAGTCCGGAAAGATATCGGGCCGTGCCGTCGGTGGAACCATTGTCGATGACAATGATTTCCTCGATGCCGCCTCCATGGGCCCGCAAGCTCCCCAGACACCTTTTGGTGTAGTCGAGTCTGTTATGAACAGGGATGATCACCGATGCCCCCGGCCCCGCGGAAGAAAGGCGGGCGGCAACGCGCCTCTTGCCGGTTGCTTTGCGGTGTACGCTCGCTTTCGATCTCTGAACCCTTCCCATGCAAAAGACCTCCACCCTCCGACGCCGCCGGTCCGAATCTAAAAAAAACCGTTCTCCATGCGGAGCAAAAGCTTGTTGAGAGGTTTTAGAAGCTTGTAGAGAGGATATCCCAAAAGAAATCGGCCCCAGCCGTACCCCGCAGCAATCCGGCCTTTGGCCTCGGCTCTACGGAGCATTTTCTGCCGGTGCAGCTTCCAGACCTGATAGCTGTAGTCGTAGACCAGGTACGCTTTGCGAAAACGGGACAACTGCAGGTGATGCCAGGCATCGTTGAGGACGTATTGGGTCAGGAGGCGCTCGGTATCGTCCAGAAGAAGCGACGCATTTTTGCGATTCCGCGCGGTCTGCTGCACCTCATGGCGCCTGAAGGCTGCAAGGGGACGGCTTATATAGGCCAATCCGCCCTTTTCCAGCAACCGGAACCAGAATTCCAGATCCACGATCTGCCTGAACTTCGGATCGAATCCCTCGGCGGCGAGACATTTCCTGAACATGACCGCTGTCGGCTCGCCGATAAGGTTTTTCTGATGCCTCAGGCAACGACTGATTACCCGCCTGCCCTCAAGGCATCCCGAGTCGGGGAAATGGGACAGTACCGCGCCCGCTCTGCCCTGCGAATCGATGAGGCGCCGTGCCGAAGCGACCAGTGCAGCCGAAGGGTTACCCTCAAGCGCCTCGACCATGAGCCCCAGAGCCTCCGGGGAGCAGAACAAATCGTCTCCGAACAGGTATTTGACGTACTCGCCCGCAGCCCTCCTCAGGCACAGATTCCAGTTTTGCACCATTCCGAGATTGCGCGGGTTGACCCGGAAGGAGATTCTCGTATCCCGTTTGGCATATCCGGCGAGACTCCCGGCCGTTTCGTCCGTAGAGCGATCGTCGATAATGAGCAGTTCAAAATCCGTATAGCTCTGCGACAGTACCGACTCGATCGCTTCGGGAAGGTATGCCGCATAGTTGTACGTTGGTATCAAAACGCTTACTTTGGGAGCCATCATGCACCATCCAAGTTCGATTGGAACTCAAACAGGACATAGGCCCTCCCCTCACAACAGTTCCCAAACACGCCCCGCCGGCGCTACGGATCATTTTTTCTTGTAACTTGCCCGCTGCTCCAGCCCCCCCCTCCCTGGCGACCGGCCGCACGCGGCTCTTGAAGACTCTTTCAGACAGGTCTTTGGCGACCTCTCCGAAATATGAGGTGGGTAATGACTGACGAACTAACGCAAAAAGCCTCTCACGAACGCATTTTCAGAAATACACATCTACCCGAACTAAAATCTAACACTATTCTGAAATCGTTTTGGGCAAAGTGGGACAAAATCTGGGACATAAAAGAGAAAAAATCGGGCAAAACCGAAACGGTTCCTGGTCGGACCCTTTGGAAAAATGATTGCGGATTTTAGTACAGGTAAGGTTGAAATTGCAATAGCCAATTTTGATTGGAATCCCGCATGCGATATAGTAGAGTTCAACCACTTTCGCGTGACGTGGGGCACACAAAATCTGCGGCGTGGTGCGAAAGAGGCAAAAGTTCTTGCTGGAGGAAGGCTCATTGGGGGGGAAGGAAGTAAACAAAGATGGATAGTGCGGCAGGACGGGGGGGTCCTGAAACCTGGATGCTATTTTCCTACTTTTTCAATGTAGACGCCAAAGCCTGTTCGCAACACCTGGATTCTCGAATTCCCTACATGGCCTCCTCGGGGATAAAGCCGGTGGTTTTGTCCGGTATCTGCGGGGAGCGGAGCAAAAGCGGAGAACACTACAGGGTCTCTTCCGTGGCTCCTTCGGGAGTCCGTTTCGAGTTGCGATATCTCAAGAGGAGAAACAGGTTTTTCAAGCTCGCGGCCGCTCCCCTGCTGGTTGCGATCCTGCCGCTCTACCTGCTCGAAAAGATGCTCATCAACCTGGAAAGCGAGTGGTCCTGGTTTTTGCCCGCTTTCCTGCGCGGACTTTTATTGCACAGAAGATTTGGCTTCACCCTCATCTATTCGACGGGAGGCCCCCCCTGCGCCCACCTGGCCGCCGGCATTCTGGCCCGCTGCATCAAGAGGCCCTGGATCGCAGAGCTTCAGGACCCGATCGTATTCACCGATTGGAACAGGAGCGGTAGGGCGCTCAAGATCCATGCATGGCTCGAACGATTCATCCTCAAAAACGCCTCGGCGGTCGTTTTTCTGACCGAAGGAGCGCGGGAAAGGGCGCTTGCAAGAAACAAGGTCGACGGCCGCAAGGTCCACGTGATCTATCCCGGAGCCTGCGCCGCAGAGGCGCCCGAAGCCACATACCGCAAAAAGGAGTTTTGCCGCTTTTCCCACTTCGGCTCCCTCGCCGGGTCGCGCAACCCGGAAAAATTTCTGGAAGCAATCTCCCTGTTGCTCGATGAGCACCCGGATCTCGTCGAAAAAGTGCGGCTGGAATTTTACGGCGCGATGGACACACCTTCCCGGAAAGCGATCTCCCGGTTCAAATATCGCGACATCGTCGCCGATCTGGGCAAGGTATCGTGGTCGGAGGCGCTGAAAGCGATGCGGGAAACAGACGTGCTCGTAGTGATCCAAAACAGGGACGAGCTGTCCTATGAAACCATACCGTCGAAGTTTTATGAATATCTGCAGGCAAAAAGGCCGATCCTGGGAATCGTCTACAAAAATCCCCCCTTGCAAGAGATGCTTCTCAGCCAGGGCCACTTCGCAGCCGAGGCCGATTCCCCTTCCCAGATCAGCGAGCAGGCGGCACGAATACTGGAAGACTGGGGCAATTCCGCCACGCAAACTTTTCCCGAGTCACCCTACACCGTTTCGGAGGCGACTAAACAGTTGCTCGCTCTTTGCCGCGAGCGCGGGGAAATGACGCAGAGCACGCCGCGGAACTCCCCGTCGATTGTGCCGCGGGGAGGCATATGAGAGCAAAAGCGACCAGAGGGTCGAGACCTTTCAGGGCTCGTATCCATATTGCCGGAAGCGCACCTTGAGACGGTGAAGCCGTTGGCGAAAAGCCCATTTTTTAAATATCCCGCGCGGCATTCGCGACTCCATCTCCTTAAACCGGTTAGAGACCCTGAACTGAAGGTGGGGGGTAAAACCCTCACGGGATGCCTGCCGAAGATAGCCCTCCATCACCTGCAACTGCAGGTCCCTGGGATGGATTCGAGTGTGAGGAAGGTGTTTGGTCTCCAGTTTTCTGCGGTTATCCTTCATCATCTTTCGCGTACCCTGCGGCAGACGGCCAAAAGATCCCCCCCCGCAGTGATAGACGAATACGTCCTCGACGCATATCAGCCTATACCCGGCAAGACGCACGCGTATGCAATAATCGTCATCTTCGTAGAATCCGAGACCGAACCGCTCGTCCAGCACACCAACCCGGTCGAAAACATCCCTGCGCATCGCCACGCAGAAAAAGGAGAGCATGTCCGTATCGAAGCTGGCGCCATTGCTGTTTGAAACCCAGGCTAAGCCCTCCTCCATGATCTCCTCGCGAGTCGCCCCGCGTGTGAAGATCTTCTGCTCGTTTCCCACCGAGTTGGAAACCGGACCCGTAAGCCCGACGGCCGGGTCCTGCTGCAGGGGAGCGCGCAGCTTCTCTATCCAGTTCTTCGTTACGATGCAGTCGCTGTTTAAGAGAATCAACGTATCGCCGGACGCAATCCGCAGTCCGTCGTTGTTGCCGCCTGCAAATCCATGGTTTGCTTCGTTGAAAACCACCCGGAGTCTTGGCTCTTTTTTCATCATGGCGGCAAGGTAGGCGGCTGTGCCGTCGGAGGAACAATTGTCCACCACAACGACCTCGAAATCGCTTTGCGCGCCGCAGGAGAAAATGGACTCCAGGCAAGGGGCGGTAGTTTCGTGCAACCCGTTATAGCTGACGATTATAATGGTTGTCTCAGGCATCGCAGTTCAAAGGAAACTTTAGGTTGATAAAAATGGGGCTGGCAAATTTTTCAGCGGGATCGCCCAGCCGGCAAGTTTTTGGCCATTCCATCCGAAAATCGCTTAATCTTATGTAGCCGCGGGCTTCAGTGTCAAGCTCGAACATCTGGTTGAATTCGCTCTGAACGCGGACGGCCGGCAGAAAGCAAGGTCATTGCACAAATTGCGGGGAACCTTTCGAGAAAAGGCTTTCAAAGCCGCGACTCGTTGTGCTAGTTATCCTCCCTGAGGGGACCAGGAATCTCTTTGTTTTTCACAAAAGGAACGGTGTGCGTAAAATCCTCAGTATATTCGGGACTCGCCCGGAAGCCATCAAAATGGCTCCAGTCATAAAGGAGCTAGAGCGGCACCCGGAAGATTTCACCAGCGTTGTCTGTGTTACGGCCCAGCACAGGGAAATGCTCGACCAGGTACTGTCCACCTTCGAAATAGCCCCTGACTACGACCTCGATATCATGGAACACGGCCAGGATCCTTTGCAGGTGACCGGCGCCATATTGAACGGGTTGCGAAGTGTACTCGAGAAAACCCGGCCCGACCTGGTGCTCGTCCACGGAGACACCACCACCACGATGGCGGGGGCGCTCGCTTCCTTTTACCTTCACCGGAAGGTCGGGCATGTGGAAGCCGGTCTTAGAACAAGGAACAAGTTTTCCCCTTTCCCCGAAGAAATCAACCGGAGGCTAACGAGCGCCATTGCGGACCTCCATTTTGCACCGACTCCCGAGGCGCGCCAAAACCTGATTGCGGAAGGCGTTGCCCCAGAGAGCGTCCATGTTACAGGTAATACAGTCATTGATGCTCTCTTTGCCGCACTTGGCATTCTTGAAAAAAATCCGGAGATGGAGAGCCGACTGTCACAGCGCTTCTCTTACCTCGATCCGGGAAAGAAACTGATTCTGGTAACGGGCCACAGGCGGGAGAATTTCGGGGAAGGCCTGGAGAATATCTGCCGGGCGCTCGCCGAGGTCGCATCGAACCGCCCTGAGCAGGTGCAGGTTCTCTACCCGGTCCACCTCAATCCAAGCGTTAACGGCCCGGTGCGCAAGGCGCTGGGAAATGCCGGAAGCTCGAACATATTTTTGATCGAGCCGGTCGAGTATCTCGCATTCATCTATTTGATGAAGCGCGCCCATATGATCGTTACCGATTCCGGAGGAATCCAGGAGGAGGCGCCCTCTTTGGGGATACCCGTTCTGGTCACCAGAGAGGTGACGGAGCGACCGGAAGGCGCGCGTGCGGGCGCGGTCAAGATCATCGGCGCTCGCACCGCCGAGATCCGCTCTTCCATCGAAACTCTTCTTACCGATGGGGGCGAGCATCAAAGCATGGCATCAGCCGGAAACCCGTACGGTGACGGCCATGCAGCAGAGAGAATATGCGCGATCATTGGCACCCTTCTCCAGTGAGAGCACTTTTTTTTCGAACACCGGAGAGGATATGTTAGACCAAGCTCTGCGCGACTTGGAGAGCAACGGGAGAACGCCGCGCAGGGGCAACCGCTGCGAAATCCATCAGGTATAAAGAGAGATCACGTGCCAGAGTCACCCTCTATATTGGCGGGGAAGCCTCGCGAGGCCGGCATTGACAGACCGGCCGCCGGCAGGAGGCCTCGCGTCTCGATCGTTTTTGTCGTTCTCAACGGCGGGGAAGCCGCACGAAAAACCCTGCAAAGCATCTTTTCCCAGACATATGCTGAAAAAGAACTGCTCGTCCTGGACGGAGGCTCCCGGGACGGTACGCTCGAGTTGATGCGGCAAAACGAGCAGCGTATCGACTACTGGGCGAGCGAACCGGACGAGGGGATCTACGACGCCTTTAACAAGGGTGTACGGCTTGCCCGGGGCGACTGGATCTACTTCATGGGCGCAGGGGACTTCTTCGTTGACGATACAGTCCTCGAACAATTGTTAACGCCTGCCCCCGCGGGAAAACTGGTTTACGGCGACGTCGTCTGGGGAGATACCCAAAAGCTCTACGACGGGGTTTTCTCCAAATGGAAGTTGTGCAGACGAAACATCTGCCACCAGGCGATCCTTTATCACAAAGACCTGTTTCACAAATGGGGCGGCTTCGATACCCGATACAGGCTCTGCGCCGACTGGGCATTCAACTTGAGATGTTTTGGGAGCCCTGACACTGCGCCTGAATACAGGCATGTCGCCCTAGCTCACTTCGATTTGAACGGGGCCAGTGCGATATCGAGTGATGAGGCTTTCATGGCCGAGAAGACCCGACTTATCCGGACTTTTCTTGGCAGAAGATATGAGTGGCTCTATTTTTTCAAGAATTCAATCGTCAGACCGATTGAGAGGGGAGTGGAAGGGTTTTTAAAATCTCAGAAAAACAGGCTCACGTCGAAGCGAACTCATCGAGCAAAATGAGGCTCGGCTAGCGGTCCTTCCTACCGGGCCAATCGATCCATTTTGGCCATTTCCGATCCCCCCGTTTTTCTCGCCGCGCTAAAACACCTTCACCCGAGTTCTGCCAGTTCAGGCTGCTTTCGTAGCCCAACCGAACCAGCGTCTTTCCGGCTATCTTCTTAAACGCCTTTTCATCGGCAGCCTTAAAGTGATTCACCCAATCGCCGGAGGTTGCTTTTCGTACGAAGGTGTTGTACTCAACAGTAGCATCCAGAGCGGCCTTGAATCGCTCTTTCGTATTGTTCTCAATCGCGTATGATATTTGTGAGTCGGAGACATCAACCTTAAGCAGCTTTAGAATTTTTTTCAATGTATCGAATGGATTTAGAATAAAATCCTCGTATTTGTAGTAATCCCGCGTGGCATCCAACCATGAGGTGACATACGCGTCCCATTCGGCAGCAGCCTGAGTAACGAACTTCTGAAAAGGAACATCAAACCGGTGGCGAAGCCCATTGTTGACGCAAAAGTCTTTTTCGTAGAAATATCTCGATACTACAACGTCCCTGCCGTCCCTTACCAAATGAAGAAACACAGCCGGAAAGTCGATCAATTTCGAGTTCGGCAACTCGTGGCTCTTGATGACGCAGGATTCCGTCAGCCCAAGCCTCGTTTGACCTACATACCATGGATGCTTTCGTATGTTGAAAGCCTTGTAGTCATCGCCTATATAAATATCTCGCTTAGGCAGGGACAGAGCGTCGCCCAACATGCTCGTAACCCAGCTGCCTCCAGATTTAGGGTATTCGGTTACCACAATACGAAGCATTATTCAAAATCCGTGAGATTGGCAGGGAAAAGACCTTGCGAATCCTGTCCGTTTTATTGTCTACGCTTGCTGTCATTGAGCTGATCCAGAGCTACTGGAAACAGGGCCGACCCTCCAGGGGCTGCAACACAGGACCCCGGCGAAATAATGGCCTTTGGAAAACCGACGAAATCCAACGATTGGCATAATCGCCCGCAGGGGGCTCCTTATATAAATAGGCACCGACGTTAAAGCTGGAACACTCCCAAACGAAGTATTTTGGATACCTATATATACCAGACGAGAAGAGCAAAGTCAAATGAGTTGTGCAGGTTTTCTACTGTTCCCGATTTCCCCAATTAGAAGCGTTGCCGACAAAAGGGTTTGAAATCTTGCAAGCCCATAGTTGATGTTGGCGATTCGCCGAGAGTTCCCTATGGCATCTTCCCACGGTATCGTGCATATCAAGCAGGATACTCTGTCCTTGAACCACTTTCCATAGAAAACCAGCTCTGCAGACTGGTTGCTGTTTTCTTCCTTGTGATGGTTCTTTGGCAAAAGCGACATCAGGGGGAAAGCACGCTGTTCTCTTTCGGGATTATTTACATAATTCTTGCCCGCAGGTCCTATTTTTGGTATTTATTAAAATCTTCATTAAATTGCGAACATTGCGATCGGGTCGCGAAAAGAGAAAGCCCCCACAGCCGGAGGGTCCAAACTTCCCCCTTAACATCCGGGAGGGTATTCAGAGATGCAGCGAAACCGAAGAATCCACTATTGAGGAAGTTCTACCCGACGAGTTATCGGGCGGAGAAGTGAAACGAGCCGCTGATTCCATTTTTTCTCGCTAGACGGGAAGCCTTTCATGTTTTTGCGCGAGGTTATGAAATCCTCTTTTGCCACATTCCGGCGAAAGCGTCTATTGAAGAGCTTTAGAAAGAGCGGCTCCAAGCCATGGACCCGAGGATATCAGCTTTACAAGTGGGATAACATTGGGAGGGTGATCTCTTCCAGCGTTTCGTTTTACGATCTGCTGGGAGTTGAGCGATTCGGCTGGAGGATCGACGAGCGCATCGTGGAATATGGATGGTTTTTCGAAAAACTGCAACGCGAACCTGCCCTTATGCTCGATGCCGGCTCCGCGCTAAACCACGAAATTCTACTGGGCCATGAAAAACTCAGGAACAAGAAGTTGTTTATCAGTACTCTCGCCCCCGAGAGCACGGCGTTTTGGCAGCGCGGTATCTCTTATGTTTTTGAAGACCTGCGGACAACCTGTTTTCGCGAGATGATGTTCGACTGCATTTGCTGCATCTCGACGATTGAACACGTGGGCCTGGACAATACGATTCTTTACACCTGCGACCAGGGCAAAAAGGAGAACCGCCCTGAAGACTACTTGCCACTCGTCGAGGTGCTTCATTCGTTGTTGAAACCGGGGGGCTCCCTGTATCTGACGCTTCCTTTCGGAAAAGCCAAGAACCACGGCTGGTTCCAAGTTTTTGATTCCGAGATGGTGTCTTCGCTTGTGGATCGTTTTGGCCCCGGACGCCATACTGAGGAGATATTTCAATACAGCGGTGACTGCTGGCAACTCTCTTCGCGTCAGCAGGCAAAGCACGCAACATGTTTTGACATAAACGTTCAAAAAACCTACGATTCGGACTGCGCCGCATTTTCACGCGCAGTCGCGTGCCTGGAGCTTGTCCGATGAGCGGCAGGGTACGCCGAATCATTAACTCTCTGTTTGGACCGTCACCCGATCGTCCCCGTCCCGCCGGCGATTGCCGCTGGTGCGTTTCCGGTGAAGGGACCCTATTGTACCCTCCCGGACAAATAAATAATGCCCTGGGCAACCCGGAAGCTATCAGGCTGGGCAGCCATACGCATGTACGGGGTGAGTTGCTGACTTTTGGCCACGGCGGAGCCATCAGCATAGGCGATTACTGCTACGTTGGGGAAGGGACGCGCATATGGTCTGCCCTGTCCATAGATATAGGCGACAGAGTGCTTATCTCGCACAGCGTGAGCATCTTCGACAACGATACTCACCCCATCGACGACCCTGCCGCACGGCACCGGCAATTCGTCCAAATCATCACCACCGGCCAACCACGATCAATCTCCCTAAATGAGGCTGCTGTAATAATCAAAAACGATGTCCTGATCTGTTGCCAAAGCGTTATTTTGTCCGGCGTTACGGTAGGCGAGGGAGCGGTCATAGGCGCCGGGTCGGTTGTGACCCGCGACGTCCCGCCGTATACGGTTGTTGCCGGAAACCCTGCACGCACTATCCGCATAATAAAGAATCCTGCATGACGGTCTCGAACACGCAAAGATATCCCATGACTTGGGAGCAGGCTGTTGACTGGCTTAGAAAACAGCCTGATCGGGCACCTCTTGTCCGGGACTGTTTTTTTGACGATCCTCTCCTGGACGCTGCCAGACGGTATCATGCCGGCTCCGAATGGAGAGCGGTTCGCGAACTGCTCCCATCCCCGCCGGGAGCTGTACTTGACGTGGGCGCCGGTCGAGGCATAGCGTCCTACGCGCTCGCCGCCGACGGCTGGACCGTGACGGCTTTGGAACCCGACCATAGCCCGCTGGTCGGCGCGGAGGCAATCCGTGCGCTGGCCGCCGAAAGCGGGCAGCCAATCGCTGTAGTGACAGACTTTGGCGAAAAAATGCCATTCCCGGATGCCTCCTTTGATCTGGTACATGCGAGGCAGGTTCTCCACCACGCTCGCGACCTGGAATTCCTGTGCCTTGAATGCCGGAGGGTCCTCAAACCCGGCGGCACATTCATTGCCACGCGAGAACACGTAGTCGACAGCGAATCGGACCTTGCCAAGTTTCTCGACCTCCACCCCCTGCATCATCTCTACGGCGGAGAGAATGCGTTCCCCCTGCCGCGCTACCTGAGCGCCTTCGCCGGTGCGGGGATCGAGATGACAGCCATCCTCTCACCCTGGGAATCAGATATCAATCTCTTCCCCGAAACGCTCGGCGACAAGCGCTCGTCTTTGGCCCGCCGCTACCTGTTTCCGTTCCCGCGGCTCATACCCGCCCGGTTTGTCCATTGGGCGGGCAGGCGGCTGACCACACCGGGAAGGCTCTACACCTTTGCGGGCAGACGCCCATGAAAGGGACCGCTTTTGTCACCGGGGCTTCCGGCTTTCTCGGGCGCAATGTTGCCCGATGCCTGGCTGAACATGGTTTTCACGTTTCGGGGATCGGTCATGACAATTGGCAAGGCCGTCCGCCATCCGAATGGGGAATAGATTTCTGGAGAACGGCGGATGTCACCTTAGGTGTCCTTGAGGAACTCGCCCACAACGCCGGAGAACCTGCGGTCATTGCTCATTGCGTGGGCGGGGCGAGCGTAGCCTTTTCCCTGGACCACCCTCGCGAAGATTTTCACTCCACTGTGTCAACTGCCCTTGACGTGCTGGAATTTGCCCGCAGGCGGGCTCCCCGCGTGCGAGTGGTATACCCCTCGAGCGCCGCCGTCTATGGTCAGGCGAACGTTACCCCATTGCGCGAAACCGCGCCCTTGGCGCCCATATCCCCATACGGCCTGCATAAACGTATGGTCGAGGACCTCTTTATCTACTATTCTGCGCATTGGAAGGTGCCGGCCGCCGTGGTCCGTTTCTTCTCCCTCTACGGCGAAGAACTGCGAAAGCAGCTCCTCTGGGATGCCTGCAACAAAGCGCGTAACGGGAAGTTTAGTTTTTTTGGCACTGGTGACGAACTGCGTGACTGGCTCCATGTTTCCGACGCAGCCCAACTATTATGCCTTGCTGTTGAGAATGCCTGTGTCCATTGCCCCATCCTCAACGGAGGCACGGGCAAGGGACTCACGATTAGGGAAGTCCTCACTCAATTAGGTCTGCTGTGGTCGCCACGGCTCGTTCCAGAGTTTTCCAAAATCTCCAAACTCGGCGATCCCTGCCATCTCGTCGCCGAAATTGGCCGAGCGCAATCCTGGGGATTTGTTCCCAAGGTCGAGCTCGCTTCCGGCCTGGCCGGCTACGTATCCTGGTTCAGAAAAGAGTTCCGCTTGTGATCCGTATCGCCTGGAAACTCGTCGATTACTACCGGTGGACCGGGGGGGCCAATTATTTTCGCAACCTCGCGGAAGCCCTGTTTGCCCTTCCAGATCGAATCATTGACCCTGTGTTGATAGGGAATCCGGCAAATCCCCCCCCTCCCCTGAACAGGTGCACATTCATGCCCCTGCCTCAGCGTCCTCGCTTCTGGCCGGCAAAAATACGCGAGCGCATCGACCGCAAGATCATGCATAACGGGGGTTATTTCGCCGCATCGCTGCTGGCAAATGACATAAGACTCTTATCACACGACCAATGGCTGGGTCTGTCTTCCCCAGTCCCCGCGTTGTGCTGGATTCCCGATTTTCAACACAGGAGGCTTCCTCAATTCTTTTCCGCCAAGGAAATCAAGTCCCGGAATGCAACGTTCGCAGCCATGGCAGCCAATGCCCAAGCGATAGTACTTAGCAGCGAGGACGCCCGAAGGGACTTTATTTGCTTTTACCCGCAGGCAGCTCCAAAAACATACATTCTACCGTTCGTCGTTTCAGTTCCCGCAGCTGAAACGCTGCCGGCTGCCAATGCCTTGCTCGAACGGTACGGCATTGCTGAACCATTCTTTCACCTTCCGAACCAATTATGGGTCCATAAAAATCACGGCCTTGTCGTGGATGCCCTTCGTATCCTTGCGAGCCGAGGCCTCTGTCCCCTAGTGATAAGCACAGGCTTGACAGAAGATTATCGCAACCAGGGGTTCTTCGATTCGCTTTCAAAGCGCATAGCGCAAGCCGGGCTCGCCGACCGTTTTCGCTTTCTCGGGCTGGTCCCCTATCCCGATATGACGGGGATCATGCGCCGTTCGCTCGCGGTGATCAACCCCTCACTTTTCGAAGGTTGGAGCACCACCGTCGAGGAGGGCAAAAGCATGGGCAAAACTCTCATTCTTTCGGACCTTGCCGTGCACCGGGAACAGGCGCCCGAAAGAGCGCTTTATTTCGATCCCCGTGACCCGGAAGCGCTCGCCTCTCACATGCTCGAAGTGATTGAATTCTTTGATCCCGACCTTGAAAAGCAAGAACTGGAACGTGCCTCAGCTTCCTTGCCCGGGCGTATCCAGCAGTTTGCCCTGACCTACCAGAATATGGTGCTGGACGTCATCGACCGCCATCGGAGGTGATGGAAATGCCCTCCGGGGCGCCCCCGACTGTCCGTTCCAGGCCATAGCGGCGATGAAGGCCTCACTCACTTTTCCTGTAGAATAGTTCGAGGAAACAGGCAAGACTCTGCTGCCAGGCAGGGGGCACCAGGCCAAAATTGGCCTCCATTTTGGAGCAGTCGAGCACCGAATAGACCGGCCGTGCGGCGGGGGTGGGAAAGTCGCTTGTCGAAACGGGAGTGAGCCTTGCGAGATTATCGGGTCGGATGCGCCGCGCCTCCGTTAGGATGGCCGCAGCGAACTCATACCAGGTCGTAGCCCCTTTTCCGCAGAAATGATAGGTGCCCCAATGCACGCTTTCGGGTGCGGAGAGAACGGCTTGAGATATCCGTACGAGGCAGCGCGCAAGATCGACGGACCAGGTGGGGCAGCCGTGCTGGTCGCAGACCACTCGCAGCTCCTCGCGCTCCCCGGCGAGTTTCAGGATCGTCTTTACGAAGTTTCGGCCCCTTAGGCCGTAGAGCCACGAGGTGCGCACGATGATGTGTTCGGAAAGTCCCGAGCGCACCGCCCCCTCGCCCTGCAGCTTGCTCAAACCGTAGACGTTTATGGGGTTTACCGGGTCCTCTTCCTTGTAAGGGCTTCGGGACGTACCGTCAAAGACATAGTCGGTCGAGATATGCAGGAGCGGGATTTGGAGCTTGCGGCACGCATCGGCAAGATGCGCCGGTCCGTCGCCATTTGCCGCATACGCGGCGTCGGGCTCCGACTCGGCTTTATCGACGGCGGTGTAGGCCGCGCAGTTTATGACCAGGCAGGGAGAAGCAACGCGATCCAGGGCGGACCGAACGGTTTCGGGCCTCGTTATGTCGAGCCCGGGCCGTGCAAGAGTCACGGCTTTAAGGCCGGCTTCTTCCAAAGCCTCCACGAGATCGGCACCCAGCATCCCGGAGCTTCCGATGACTACGATGTTGCGGTTCATGGACACCACGCCTTCTTTACGGCAAATCGGCCTCGCGCAGAAAACTGCCTGCGGCGTCCTTGGCGGAAACGATCCTTTCGCCTTCCCCGGGCCAGTCGATGGCAAGATCGGGATCATCCCACCGAATACATCTCTCATGCTCCGGGGCATAGAAATCGCTCGCCTTGTAGAGCACCTCGGAGTTGTCCGAAAGGGCGAGGAAACCATGGCCGAAACCGGCGGGGATAAAGAGCTGAAGCTTGTTTGCAGCCGAAAGGGTAAGCCCGTACCAGCGTCCGAAGGTCGGAGAACTTCTTCTCAGGTCGACCGCCACGTCGAAGATTTCCCCCCCCACCACGCGAACGAGCTTTGCCTGCTGACACTTCACCTGGTAATGAATGCCCCGCAAAACGCCGCGACAGGACTGCGAGTGGTTGTCCTGAACAAACGGGATATCCACCCCAAGAGCTGCCAGGGTCCGACTATTATAGCTTTCAAAAAAAAATCCCCTCTCGTCGCAAAATACCCTCGGCTCCAAGACCACAATTCCCTCGATATTGGTGGAAGAAGCCTTCACCTGCACCCCCTGCTCAGTTTTGAGACGTAGTCCCGATAGGTAGCGCGAAGCCCATCTTCCAGGGAGATCCTGCTTTCCCACCCCAGTTCGCGCAGGCGGCTTACGTCGAGTAGTTTCCGGAGGATGCCGTCGGGCCTTGCGGGGTCCCAGGACACACGCCCCTCGAACCCGACCACCCTGGCCACCGTATGCGCCAGTTCGCGAATCGTTGTATCTCTGCCGGCACCGACGTTGAAAACGGGAGATGCCGCAAGACCCTCACGCTCTCTTTCAAAAAGTCCCTCGGCTCTTTCCATCAGGAACACGCAGGCATCGGCCATGTCGTCGGAGTGGAGCAACTCGCGCAGCGGGGCGCCGGTACCCCACAAGCGGACCTCCGGACCCTCATCCTTTTTCAGGCCTTCTAAAACGTCTCGCGGAATGGGACCGTAGCAGGACTCTTCCTGCCCGATGGCGGCAAAGTCTTTCTGCAGAGCGAGCTTTCCCAGATGGAACTTGCGGATAAGAGCCGGAATCAGGTGCGAATTTTCCAGATCGTAGCGATCGTTTGGACCGTAGAGGTTGGTGGGCATTGCGCACAAAAAGCGCGTGCCGTGCTGACGGTTGAAGGCTCTACAAAGCTCGATACCGGCGATTTTTGCGATTGCGTACGCCTGGTTGGTGGGCTCGAGAGGTCCGGTGAGAAGATAATCTTCCCGCAGCGGCTGGGGGGCCTCCTTGGGATAGATACAGGAGCTCCCCAGAAAAAGCAAACCCTTCACCGAGTTGCGAAAGGCCGCCTCGATCACATTGTTTTGTATTTTCAAATTCTCGAGCAGGAAATCGACCGGGTAGGTGTCATTGGCATGGATTCCCCCGACTTTGGCAGCACACAGAAAAACATACTCGGGCTTTTCTCGTGCGAAAAACGCCTCGACCTCCTGCCAGCGGCTCAAATCCAGCTGACTGTGGGAACGCACGATAAGGTTCCGGTAGCCCCCCGCTTCCAGTCGCCTGCAGATTGCTGAGCCCGCCAGGCCACTGTGGCCCGGGATAAAAATCCTTGCATCCAACTCCATGGGTCATCCTGAATAGAAAAAACTATCGGCTCCGAATAACAAAGCCCCTTCCGAGGCCAAGTTCCAGGGCCTGCATGCCGCCGGAGCGCACTCCCGCCCGCACACTTCCGTGTATCATTTTCCATATCCGCTTGCAAGAAAAGGCGCAAGAACAGCCGGGGAAAAGCGCGGGGGCTTTCGCCCCCTGCCCCCCACGCCGCTACGCGGCTCAGTTGGCGCTTTCAACCGACACTTCTGAGCGCTCACTTGGAATTTTTATCCAATTCTTTCCCGATCCCGTTTAGAATAGATTGAGTTCTATTGCTCACTGATTTTGGCCGGACGGGGGTATCATGCGTGAAAAACACAAGATCCTGATAGTCGATGACGAGGCACACTTTCGCTCCGCCTTACGCCGCTTTCTTGAAAAGACCCACCGGGTCATCGAGGCCGACACCGGAGCGAGCGGCCTGCAGCTTGCCCAGAGCGAAGAACCCGACCTGGTTTTGCTCGACATCGGACTGCCCGACGCAAGCGGCTTGGATTTACTGCCCCGATTCAAGGAAATACGCCCCTCCCCCGCCGTGGTGATGATCACCGCCTTCGACCGGGTAAAAGACGTGGTGCTGGCTATAAAACAGGGGGCGTTCGACTATCTGGTAAAACCCGTCGACCTCGATGAGTTCGAAGTGACGATCCAGAACGCTCTGAAATACGCGGGCCTTAAAAACGAGGTCACCCGGCTGCGCCAGGAAGTCGAAAGGCTCCAGGGGGTGGGCCGGATGATCGGCAGGGACCAGACCTTTGTCGAAGCGCAGATGCTTGCCGTAAAGAGCGCACAGAGCCGTGACGCCGGAGTCTTGATCCAGGGCGAAACCGGTGCCGGAAAAGAACTCTTCGCCCGACTCATACACACCAAGAGCCCCCGGGCACAGTACCCTTTCGTCGCTCTTAACTGCGCTGCTTTTTCCACCGAAATCATCGAAAGCGAACTGTTCGGATACGAAAAAGGAGCGTTTACCGGCGCAAAACTCGAAGGAAAAGAGGGGCTGCTCGAAGTAGCCGACGGGGGCACCCTCTTTTTAGACGAAGTGGTTGATCTGCATCCCGAGATCCAGGCCAAGCTGCTGCGCGTGCTGGAAGAAAAGGAATTTTTCCCCATCGGGGGCACGCGCAAAAAAAAGGTGGACATCCGCATCGTTTCGGCCTGCAACCGGGACCTGTGGCAGGTGGCCGAGGAGGGCGGTTTTCGAAAAGACCTCTTTTTCCGGCTGTCTACGATCCGAATCAACCTGCCCGCCCTGCGCGAGCGGCGAGACGACATCCTGCCCCTTGCCCGGGTGTTCATGGAGGAGTTTAACGATAAGTACGGGAAAAAATTCCGGGGCTTTGCCCCCAAGGCCGAACAGCTCCTCTTGAGCCGTTCGTGGCCCGGCAACGTGCGCGAACTGCGAAACAGCATCGAACGTGTCGTGCTCTTGGAAAACGACGACACGATCCTGGGGCGGCATCTCAGCTTTCTCGACCAGGACCCCGGCGAAAAGAGCCCGGACCCGTCGGAAAAATTGAATATCGTGCTCCCCGATGGAGGACTGGGCCTCGAGGAGCTCGAAAAACAGGTAATCCTCCAGGCGCGCGAAAAATGCGGGGCCAATAAGGCCAAAATGGCCCGCTTCCTCAAGCTCCCCCGCCACGTGCTCCTCTATCGCCTCAAAAAATATGGAATCGAGCTGGACGGCAAATGACAAACAAAGGAACCCAACCCCGCGAGTGAACAAAATCCTCCACTTCTCGGGTGACATGAACAATATCCTCCACATCGCACATAACCCATGGTAACAAAACGCCTTTTTCTTTCCGTTCCACCCTTGCACCTCTGCCGCAGTGCACAATATTGTTCACGATGCTTCCTCTTCACGCACGACGCCCGGGCTGCAAACCGATGCGCTGCGAGGCTTTTGCCCTTCGCGGGAGCTGTGGCACACCGCTTGCACCAAGAGAAAGCCAACGGAGGCGACAGTGCCAGTTGAAAATCTTGTGCTTCTTGTTGAAGACGATGCCCCGTTTAGACGCTCTTTGGAAAATTACCTCAATACGGCCGGATATCCTTTTCGAAGCTGCTCAACCGCTGCTCAAGCTCTTGCTCTCGCTCAAAGTGCTGCTCCTCGTGTGGTTATTCTTGAATATCATCTTCCCGATGCGAACGGATGCTCCCTAGTCAAGCAACTCAATCACGTTGACCCTGGAATCAATGCGATCGTTCTTTCTGAATTCGACTTTCAAGTTGTAGCTGAGACTCTGGATCGGGTGAAGATCCAAACGTTCCTGCAGAAACCCTTTGACCTCGTTGACTTTGAACTCGCTCTGCGCTCCGCCTGTTTGGAATCCGGCATAACGAGGAGACTCGACTCTTGTTGCTCTGACATTTCCTGGTGAAAACGGATGCTCAAGGAGAAAGCTGAAGATTGACTGCTGTTCCTGTTCACGCTCGTAACAATTTCGACATCCCTTCGCCGCTCCCTCTCAAGCTCCCGTGAGAATCGATCCCGATGAGGGGTCACATTCACGCTGAATCGTTCCTGTTCCAATCGAATCGTCGTGAGTCTCCACAGTTAAGAAGGCCATAAGGAAATCCCTTATGGCCTTCACTTTTTTTGCGGCTGGGCGTCGCTGCCGGGTTGCCCGCCTGCTTCGCCGGCAGGCCAGACAACAGAGTGGCTTCCCCCACCTACTCGGCTCTTGCCTTCTTCGCCTCAATTATGCCATATTGTCCATTGCCCTTGAATTTTCCACCCTACAGGAGCCCGAAATGGAACAAAAACTGAAATTGATCGAGAAGATGGAAGAAAAAGGAATGAGCGTTGCGCAGGTCGCCGAAGCGATTTCTTTCGATCCGATGGTGCTTGGCCTCTACCTGATAAAGGACGCCTATCCGGTTCCCAAAAGGATACTCGATAAGCTGGAAGGCGCCCTGGCCAACTGAGGCGATAGATCGGAGGGCGGATGTCGGATATCGGACGGCCCGGGGAAAAGCGGTCGCGTCATCCGATACCCGATATCCGGCGCCCGATACCCGCACCTAAATCCCCCGTACAGCCCTCTTAGTGACGAGTCACCATTCAACAAGGTTAATCGTACATGGCGATAATCGCGATCATTGGAAGACCCAATGTGGGTAAATCGACTCTTTTCAACAGGATCAGCAAAAGCAGCCAGGCGCTGGTAGACGATCTGCCGGGGGTCACCCGGGACAGAAATTATGCGCGCGCCTCGTGGGATGAGAAGAGTTTTACCATCGTCGATACGGGCGGGTTTGTAAGCGGGGAGGCCTCCATTTTCGACAAGGGGGCGCGGGAGCAGATCTTTAACGCCATTGAAGAAGCCGATATTCTTCTATTCGTGGCCGACGGCAGGGCCGGGCTCCAACCCGAGGACTCCTCGCTTTTCGACATTCTGCGCCGCACCTCCAAGCCGACTTTCTTTTCGGTTAACAAGATCGACGGACCGGAACAACAGGGGCGCCTGGCCGATTTTTACGCCCTGGGAGTCGAAGAGATGTATCCGGTGAGCGCAGCGCACGGCTTCGGGGTGGGGGATCTTCTCTCCGATATGGTAGCGCTTCTGGACGAACCCGCAGAGCCCCCGGACGAGGAGACGCAGGAGACCCGCATATCCATCCTGGGCCGCCCCAACGTGGGTAAATCGACCCTGGTAAATCGAATCCTGGGAGAGCCGCGCGTCATCGTAACCCCCCTTGCCGGAACCACGCGCGATGCGGTCGACACCCCTTTCGAACGGGATAACGGCAAATACGTACTGATAGACACCGCCGGGATACGAAGAAAGGGAAAGACCAGGGAAAAGCTCGAAAAAATAAGCATCATCAAGGCGCTTCAAAGCATAGACAAAAGCCACGTCTGCATACTGCTGATAGATGCCGTCGAGGGTCCTGCGGACCAGGACCTCCACATTGCGGGCTATATCCAGGACCGAACGCGCGCCTGCATCGTCGGGGTGAACAAATGGGATGCCTTCGACTCGAACCCCAAGTCCAGAAAGGACTTTTTGGAAGATCTCCAATACCGCTTCCGCTTTATGCCCTTCGCCCCGATTCTCACCTTTTCGGCTCTTACAGGAAAAGGCACCCAGAAGGTGCTCCCGGCAGTGCGCGAGGTGTTCGCCCAGTACAACAGCCGAATCTCTACGGGCATCCTCAACCGGGGGCTGCGGGAAGCCATCGGCGCCCATGAACCGCCCATGGTGCGCGGCCGAAGGCTCAAATTCTTCTATGCGACCCAGGCGAGCACTCGCCCCCCGACCTTCGTTCTATTCTGCAATTCCCCCGAAAGCGTCCATTTTTCCTACCAGCGCTTTCTTACAAACAAATTCCGGGAGAGCTTCGGGCTCGATAAGACGCCCCTCAAGCTGGTATTCCGGGGCAGAAACCAGAGGGACAGCTGATAGTTGCTGGTTGTCGGTTGCTGGTTGTCGGCCACCAATCATCAACCGAAAACTAGAAACTAGCAACTACCAACTACCCAACAGGCCCTGACGGTGGTGCCCGAATCCCGGCTGGATTCGATCTCGAACTTTCCGCCCGACAACTCGGCACGTTCGCGCATGGAAGAAAGTCCAAATCCCCGGCGGCCTTCTGAGACAGTTCCGGAACGATCCAACCCGATCCCGTCATCGCTCACGCACAAGACGATCGATCCGTTTTCGAAGGAGAGGTTCAGAGAAATTTTTGCCGCCCTGCTGTGCTTTGCCGCATTGTTCATCGCTTCCTGTATGATTCGGAAAATGATGATCTTGAGGTTTTCCGGAACCTGCGACTCTTCGATGCGCACGAGTTTTTCCACCCCGATGCCGGAGTAGATTTTTTCAAACTCCCGGGAAAACCAGCTTATGGTGGAAAGGATCCCGAGGTCATCGAGCATGGAAGGGCGAAGATCGCTCATGATGCGGCGGGCCTCGTCGATGGCCTGCTCCATGGCGCGCGAAAGCGTCAGGAGGGGGGCGCGAACCTCGGGGTTGTCGTCCAACCTGCAGGCCACGTTCTCAATACAAAACTTAACGGCACTTAGCGAGGAGCCGATGGAGTCGTGCAACTCCATGGCGATCCGTTTTCTCTCATCTTCCTGAGCACGAAGGAGTTGGGAAGCGAGCAGCTTGAGCTCTTCTCTGGAGGCTTTGAGCTCTTCTTCGCTACGCTTGCTTGCTACGGCATAGCGGATGGAGCGCTCCAGAACGGGCGCCGTGAACTGGCCCTTGATGAGGTAATCGGAGGCCCCCGCCTCCATGGCCTTCAAATCGACCGCATAGTTTCCATGAGAGGTAAGGAAGATTACCGGCGCCCTGCACCCTGTTTCGACAACCCGTTCCAAAAGCTCAAGACCGTTATGGCGCCCCATGAAGTAATCGAGCAGATAGACATCGTGCCCCCGTCCGCAGATCGCCTCGAGTCCGGCTTCGTAGGTCTGGACCCAATCGAGTTTGAACCTGGTGTACTCGGCTTCCGAGAGCATCTGGGAGACAATGAGAAAATCATCCCGATCGTCATCGATCAGCAGCACCCGAGTTGGCTCCGTCATGGACACTCCCCTACGCAAGACTTCCGACCTGATCTTAAAGTCCGCCAAATAGTGTCTGATTAGGATTTTAGGAAATTTAAAATTGATGCTCGCTTATATACTAATTGATTCACGATTACAACCAGGCGATATCGACGGGCAAGCTATTCGAACCCGTAGAAACCATGGAAGTGATGGAGCGGTCCGGCCCCGCGCCCCAGAGGCAACCCTTTGGCGATCGCCCCGTCAACAAATGTTTTGGCGCCGGAAACGGCCTCCTCCACCGATTGGCCGCGTGCGAGACAGGCCGCCACAGCCGAAGCGAACGTGCATCCGGTACCATGCGTATGGCGGGTTTCATGGCGAACGCCGCGATATTCTCGAAACGTTCTGCCGTCATAGAGCAGGTCGACGGGATCTCCCGGAAGGTGGCCGCCTTTTAAAACCACGTAGCGGCACCCCAGGCACCAAAGCTTTACGGCCGCGCGCCTCATATCCTCTGCGCTCTCGACCCGCATATTCGTAAGCACTCCCGCTTCCTGCAGGTTGGGGGTAACCACCAGGGCCTCCGGGAACAATTCGGTGACGAGGGCCTCCACGGCGTCTTCATCGAGGAGGCGCGCCCCGCTCGTCGCAATCATCACCGGATCGACAACGAGGTTTTCGAGCCCCAGATCCCGCACATCGGAGGCGACCCGCGAAATGATGGCGGCATTACAGAGCATCCCCGTCTTGACGGCGTCGCCCCCGATGTCGAGAACCACCGAGCGGATCTGAGAGGAGACGAAATCGGGGTCTATCGGAAAAACCCCATCCACCCCGAGGGTATTTTGGGCCGTGAGGGCCGTAATGGCGCTCATCCCGTAGACGCCGAGCGCGGCAAAAGTCTTGAGGTCGGCCTGAATGCCTGCCCCCCCGCTCGAATCGGAGCCGGCAATCGTAAGAGCCCTTGGTATTCTCACATCTATCTCCCGAAATGATCCCAGCCTTTGGCCGCGGGATCGAGCAGCGTTCCGTCGGCGAGGCGCAGCACGACACCGGCCCCGGTACAAATCACACCTATCTGCGTGCAGGCAGTTCCGGTGGCCTCCAGTACCATTTTTTTCAAAAATGGGACATCTTCGGGGGCGGCGGTAAACAACAATTCGTAATCCTCGCCGCCCGAAAGCGCCCATTCCAGAGGATCGGCCCCCGCGGCCAGGGCGGCCTCGGATAGCTCGGGGCTGATAGAAAGGCTGGCAGTCTCGATTTCCGCCCCCTTGCCGCTCGCCTCGCAGATATGCAAAAGGTCTCCCACTACCCCGTCGCTTACGTCCATCATCGCAGTGACCAGACCGGAGTGAGCCAGGAGCCTGCCTTCGGCCAGACGCGGCTGCGGGCACAAATGCCTTTGAGTAAGCCTGCGCCGGACAGAGGAACTCAGCTTCATATCGGGGCGGCGAATCAGCTCAAGCCCCGCCCGGGACTCGCCGGCAGCCCCCGTGAGCAAAACGGCGTCGCCGGCGCGGGCCGTACTCCTCCGCACGAACCGCTCCGGGGCTACAACCCCGAGTAGTGTAAAATCCACCACCACCGCCGATTTCATCCCGCTCAGATTTCCCCCGACAACCGAGGCACCCGCAAGGGCGGTCTCTTCCCGCATTCCGCGATACAACTCCTCTACCCAGCCGACTTCGATATCCCCCGGAAGAGCGAGTGAGACGAGCGCCCAGCGCGGGTCGCCGCCCTTTGCGGCTATATCGCTCACATTGATCGCCGCCACCCTTCGCCCCAACTGGTAGGGCGTGATGGCCTCCCGCGTAAAATGAACTCCTTCGACCTGAATATCGCAGGTGGCGAGCAGATACTCGGGCCCCGAGACGTCGAGGACCGCAACATCGTCGCCTATTCCTTCGATAACCCCGGCCGACCTCTTGGGCAGCATGGCCGCTATCCGCTCCAACAGTCCGAACTCTCCGATTTTGCCGACAAGCACCTGTTTCTCCCCTCTCTTGCGTATTCTATTGCCCACAAAGCAAAATAAATATAGAGGATCGCACCATTATTTCCACGCCAAAACCAGGAAAATCCTCCCACCGGTCCTGCTTTTCCGCAAATCTCGGATCTGCAATACAGCCTTATTGACTCCGGACCGCTTTCATGCGAGAAATGAAAAGTTGGAAAGCAAACTGGCCTCTTTTCAGAGTATATTTTATTTACGCAATCTTCCATTGAGGAGAATTTAGATGAAGAAATTTTGGCTGACAACTTTTTCCATGCTCGCCTCCATCGCACTTCTGATCGGCTGCAGCTATTCGGTATCGCTCGCCGCACCCGCTGCGAACGGACAGGCAGCCGCTACGGTGAACGGCAAACCGATTGCAATGTCCGCTTATACCGCGCGGGTAAACCGCATCATGAGTCAGCTTAGCCTGACGGGGCAAAAAATTGATCCCAAACAGACCTCCACTCTGAAAACGAGAATCCTGGACAGCCTGATCGCCCGCGAACTTCTCAAACAGGAAGCGGAGAAGAAAGGCATCAAGGCGGACCCGGCCCAGGTCAAGGCCTCCATGGATGCCATCCAAAAATCCACCACCCCGCAAAACTTCGCGGCTTCCCTCAAGCAAATGGGCATGACCGAAACCGATTTTCAAAATTACATGGCGACGGAACTGAGCATCAAGAAGCTGATCGACCAGGAACTGGGGTCCAAGGTAGCGGTTACGCCCCAGGAAGTGAAAGCGTTCTACGACAGTAATCCGAACCTGTTCAAGACGCCCGAAATGGTACGGGCCAGCCACATCCTGATAAAAGTGGACAAAAATGCCACCGCGAAGCAAAAGGCCGAGGCACTTGCCAAAATCAAGAAGATCCAAAAGCGCATCCTGAAAGGCGCGGATTTTGCCACCGTGGCAAAGCAGGTCTCCGAAGACCCGGGCTCGCGGGCAAACGGGGGAGATCTCAACTATTTCGCCAAAGATCAGATGGTGCCTTCCTTCGCCAATGCCGCCTTCGCACTCAAGCCGGGCCAGATGAGCGGCATCGTCAAAACCCGCTTTGGCTATCACCTGATCAAGGTTACCGCAGTCAAGCCGCCGGCAACGGTGCCTTTCGATAAAATCAAGGGCCAGATCGAAGAGCATCTGAAAGCCCAAAAGATGCAAAAAGCTCTGCCCGCGTACATAGACGGACTAAAATCGAAGGCAAAGATACAGATTTTTGTAAAGTCGTAAGACACAAATCCCGGGGCGGCGGCTCGCCGCCGCCCTGGGATTTTCCCCAAGAGCGCGAATCAAAATCGACACTCGCCGCGAGCGTTCCGCGACACCCCGATCATGGCATGCATCTTGCCTCTTTTCTCCCCGGATTGTGAAAGTCCATCGAGTCGATACCTTCGGGAGCATACCGGGACGGTGAAAGAACGCGCCAAATTTTTCGTTATCCAAATGGGCCGGATGGGTGATGTCGTGCAGAGCCTGCCGCTCCTGAAACGGCTCAGGGATGAAAAGTTCCCCTGTGAAATCACCCTTCTTTGCATCCGGGAGCCTGCCCAACTGCTGGGGAGCGTTGTCCCGGTCGACCGGTTCGTCTCCATCCCCTATGGCTATTATAAAAAACTGCGCTCGCGGGAAAATCCTTCCACCGGTTTGCGTTTCCTGCTCGAGATCGCCGAACTGCGGGAGAGCTACGACCTTGTCATTAATCTGACGCATGATCTTCTCGCCGCCTCTCTTTGCTACAACATCCGAAGCCGGAAAAAATCGGGCCTGGTGCAAGATCGCGAAGGCCGCGTTTCGCTCGAGGGAGATTGGGGCAAGTACCTCTTTTCCGTCGCGACAGACAGAAATAACCGAGCGCAAAACCTCATCAACCTGGTCGACATTCATATAGGGATGGGCGGTCTGCGGCACCAGGCGATGGAGAAGTGGCTCGAAACCGGAGAAGAAGAAGAGCAAAGCGCCGAGGAACTCCTGGTCGAACATGGCTGGAAGCGGCGCGGCAAACTGGTCGCCTTTCAGATGGGCGCAAATCAGCCTCACCGGGCATGGCCCGTCGGCCATTTTGCACGCCTTGGAGAGACTTTGACGGACCATCCCGACGTGGAGACGGTTTTGCTCGGCGCCCCCGGGGAGTCCGGGTTGGGAGAGGAGTTTTTGCGTAAAGCCCCTATACCGGCAGTCAACCTGATCGGAAAATCCCGCGTGAGCGAGCTGCCCGCCATTCTCACAAAATGCGATCTGCTCGTAAGCAACGATACGGGAACCGCCCACATTGCCGCGGCGGTGGGAACGCGTGTCCTGGGGCTCTACTTTTCGACAGCCTTTTTCGGGGAAACCGCTCCCTTTGGCGGGGGCCACGTGGTTTTGCAGGTCGAAACCGAGTGCACGCCCTGCCTCAAAGACAGGTGTCAGGAGACCTGGTGCAGGGACTACCTGTGTGTAGAAGCGGTACAAGCGAGTGCGAAGAGGATGCTTTTCGGCCGCACCGAACCTCTTTCCGAGTTTCCAAACCTTTCGATCTACGAGTCGCGATTCCTTTCCAACGGAACCCTCATCTACTTACCGGCGGCGGAAAAGATCTCCGAAAGATACCAGAACGCTTTTCTGAATCGAATACTCTGGGAGAACGCACTGGGGCTTGAACATGATGAAAAGTTTCTCGCCTGATTCGGAGCGAAACTCCTTGCTCTGGAATCATTCAGATCGACAATGGAAGCAGTCCGAACTGAATATGCATCTCTAAGCTCCCATTACCACGAGACCTTGAAAACACTTTACCAGGCCGCGCTCGCCGGCAACCTTCCGGACGCGGGAAAAATCGGTGCCAACGGATTCACGCGCAACTCGCTTCTGCGCGCTTTCCATCGCTTCGAAATGATGGGTCTCGGGGGAGAAAACCCGCTGGAGGCGCATCGGGAACTTATCCAAAAGCATGCCAAACTCAACAGCATGGTGAATGCTTCCCTGGGAATTTTGGAAGCCATGGCTTCGGAAGATTTCCCGGGCGATTTGCCACGTTGAGTCGAAAAAAAAGACTGTTATTCAGGTGTGATAAATCTCTTTCAATCGACTATCCCCTCGTCAATCTCGGAAACCGCTTGTTCGAAAGGAATTGCCTCTGAGGGGTTCTGTCCGGCATCATCGTAGGCACGGATGTCCTCGAACTCTTCAAGAGCATCGAGAATCTGCTCCCATTCGGAAACGGAGATAACCACGGCTTTTCGTTTTCCATCCCTGTCCACAAGATATTCAGCATGAAGCCCTTTCATCGCTTCTCCATTCCGGCAGGTGTACATTCCATATTACAACGATTTAAGATTACTTCGGAGCCCCAAAGAGCAACAATCAAAACCTCATCCAGAGGTCCAGTCTCAAGTCTTCATAAGCAATTGGATAAATGCCTGCATTTGGGGTCCCACTGCCTTTTCTTTTCTCATGACGAGAGCGAGAAACCCGGGTTTGAAAAGATGGCTCAGGGATAAAAACCGGAGATTTCGCGAAGCGAGCTGCGTCCCCCCTCTGACGATCGAAGCGCAGGCCACCCCGAGCCCCAGTTCGACGTAGACCGAGCTCAGTTCGACATTGGAAGACTCCATGATTACTCGGTACTCGATCCCCTCTTTGCGGAATTGCTCCTCCAGGAGCATGCGCCCGGCATGCTGCAGATGCTCCGGCGGCAGGATGAGGGGATATTTGGCGAGCTGCCTAAGACCCACCCGCTTCAGTGCACAGAGGGGATGTCCCGGGGGCGCCAGCACGACGGTTTCGACCGGTTTCCAACGCACCCCCGCAAGTTCCCCGGGCACCGCCTTCTCCAGGATCACGCCAAAATCGATGTCTCCGCGTCGAACCAGGTCGATCACAACGCTCTGGGGCCTGTCGAGCAAGGTGAGTTCCACCTCGGGAAATCTGCGTTTGAACTCCTGCACCGCCTCGGGGAGAAGATGATAGAGCGTTGTATAGGGCGCAGCGAGTCTTAGCCTCCCCCGCCTGCCTTTCCTGAGGGTTTCGAGACTCTCATGAAAATTCTCACTGCCTCGCAAGGCCAGTTCAGCAAAGTGAAAGAAGAGTTCCCCCTCCGGGGTGAGACGCAGGTTTCGCTTGCCCGCACGTTCTATCAGACGGCACTCGAATTCTTCCTCGAGCGCCTTGATTTGCTGGCTAAGCGCCGACTGGCTCCTGAGAGTAGCTTCCGCAGCCTTGGTAAAGCTTTGCCGTTTTACAACGTGGTAGAAACCGACGATCTGCTGCCACTCCATATTTATAAATCCTGCTAATGATTCTATAAGAAAAATTACTTTGACTTATTTTTTATCCATAGCATATGTTCAAGACGCCTGTCCAGGAAGCAGGCTATTTTCGATCCCGCCGATAAAAGGAGATGTGCGATGAAAGAAAGCCTTACACCCGGCCTCACGTTTCAGTTCAGCTTCCTCGTGTCGGAGGAAAAGACCGTACCGCGCCTGTATCCGGAATCCGAAGAGTTTCAATCGATGCCAAGGGTATTTGCGACAGGTTTCATGGTGGGTCTGCTCGAATGGGCCTGCATCAGGGCAGTAGCCCCACACATCGACTGGCCCCGGGAGCAGACAGTGGGGACGGCGATAAATGTGACTCATACGGCTGCGACGCCGCCGGGGCTGACCGTGCAGATACGGGGAAGGCTCGAAAAAGTCGAAGGACGCAAGCTCACCTTCTTTCTCGAGGCCGATGACGGGATCGATAAGATCTGCGAGGGATACCATGAAAGGTTTGTCATCGACGCGGCAAAGTTTACCGCCAGGGCAATGAAAAAGGCAGTGAGCAGTGAACCGTGAGCAGTGAACAGAAAAAGCAGTTCGCCGACCAAGGGTCCCACCGCTCACTGTTCACTGTTCACTGCTCACTGCCTCGCACTGTTCATTGACTTTATGCGTGCGGGGAGATATTTGGAAGCTGTCACGGCAAGATATGGAGAGGTAGAGGTGGACGGCACACAAAGAACCATTCAGGAGTTTCGATGAAACAGGTGCGCGTGGAAGAAGCGGTAGGGATGGTGCTCTGTCACGATATCACCCGGATCGTTCCGGGCGAATTCAAGGGGCGGGCGTTTCGCAAAGGCCATCGGGTCCAGACCGAGGACATCCCCTTGCTGAAGAATCTGGGCAAAGAGCATTTGTATGTATTTGAATTGAAAGAGGGCTGGATTCATGAAGACGACGCTGCTTTGCGCATCGCCAGGGCGGCGGCGGGCCCCGGCATAGCGCTGAGCGATCCGGCCGAGGGCAGGGTAAACCTTTCGGCCGTGGACTCCGGGCTTTTGAAGGTGGAGGTTGAAGCCCTATTGCGCATCAATTCGATCGAGGAGATCGTTTTCTCCACTCTTCACACCAACCAGCAGGCAAGCGCGGGGCGCTGCGTAGCGGGTACGCGGATCATTCCGTTGATGACCCGGGAAGAAAAGATCGAAGAGGTGGAAAAAATTTGCCGGGAGTCGGGTCCGGTGGTTTCGGTTCGCCCTTTCCGCCCGCTCCAGGTGGGCATTGTGACCACAGGCTCCGAAGTGTATTCGGGCAGGATCGAAGACAAATTCGGCCCCGTTTTGCGAACCAAATTTGCCGAACTGGGCTGTACGGTCATGGGACAGGTCCTGGTGGCCGATGAGGTGGAAAAGACGGTTGCCGCCATCCACGGATTTTTGGAAGGGGGGGCAGGCCTGGTAGCGGTCACGGGGGGCATGTCTGTGGACCCCGACGACCAGACCCCTACGGCCATCCGCTCCGCGGGAGGCGAGGTAGTGAGCTATGGTGCGCCTACGTTTCCGGGTGCCATGTTCATGCTGGCCTATATCCGGGGCGTCCCGGTAGTGGGGTTGCCCGGCTGTGTCATGTACTACCGCGCCAGTGTGTTCGACCTGACGGTCCCCCGGATCGTGGCCGGTGAGACCCTTACCCGGGCCGACATTGTGGCGATGGGACACGGAGGCTTGTGCGCAGGGTGCGCCGAGTGCCGCTACCCGATCTGCTCCTTTGGCAAAGGCTGTTGAATCCTGCAGCAGTGGCGCTCTAATCGATACAAGGAGAAAGGTTTACGGCGATGAAACGGATCGAACGGGATATTTTGGAACTGCTTGGACGGGGCGAGGATTTGGTGCTGGCAACCATTCTCACCAACCAGGGCTCTACCCCGCGATCGATGGGCGCGCAGATGGTAATTCGTCCCGACGGTCGGATCCGGGGCACGATCGGCGGCGGTAAGGTGGAAGCGGCAGTCATCCAGACGGCCGAAGAGATCCGGACAAAATCGGGGGCGATGGTGCGCGACTACGATTTGACGGGAAGCGCCGGGGCGGATATGGATCTTATCTGCGGCGGCCGGCTTTCGGTGCTTATCGAGCACCTCGCGCTCACCCCCGGAGCGGCGGCTCGCTACGAAGCCGTGGTGGAAGAAATGGAGGCGGGCAGGCGCATTCTTTCGGTGGCGCTTCTGCCGGAGTCAAATCCCTCGGGGCCTTTGAAGCGCTTCGTTCTTCGGCAGGATGGCTCGGCCATTGGCGACACCGAAGCCGCCGCCCCCGTTGCCAGGCGCATCGCAAGCGCCTTTGGAGAAAATCGCTCGACCGCTATCCTCCCCCTGGACGGCAAACGCTACCTGGTTGAAGCCATGTGTGCCAGGGGGTCCGTTTTCATCTTCGGCGCCGGGCACGTCTCCCGGGAACTGGCCCGACTCACCTCACGCATGGAATTTCGCACCATTGTGCTCGATGACAGGGGCGAATTCGCCAATCGGGAACGCTTCCCGACAGCTGACGAAGTGCGCGTGACCGCCGGATTCGACAATGTGTTGCAAGCTTTACCGATCGGGCCCGAGAGCTACCTGGTGATTGTCACCCGCGGCCACAGCCACGACAAGACCGTTCTCGCGCAGGCGATTCGAACGAACGCGGCCTATATCGGGATGATCGGAAGCCGCCGAAAACGCACCAGTGTCTATGCAGCGTTGCGTTCCGAGGGCGTTAGCCAGGAGAGCCTCGAACGGGTAAGATGCCCGATCGGGCTGGAGATAGGCGCCGAGACTCCAGAGGAGATCGCAGTCAGCATCGCGGCCGAGCTTATCCGGACACGCTCGGAAAAAAATGGATAGTCGTCGATCTCCGGTTGCCGCTTGTCAGATACCAGCAACCAAAAACTGACAACTAAACACCATCAGTTCAAAAAGACGTCGCGGTAATGATCGAAATGCTCGGTTACCGATCCGGCGCCGCGAATCACGGCCCGAAGGGGGTCTTCGGTCTGGATCACATCGAGTCCCACGGCCTGGTTGATGAGTGCGCGAAGCCCTTTTAAGAGCGCCCCTCCCCCGGCCAGCCAGATGCCGTTTTCGGCCACATCGGCCGCCAGATCGGGCGAAGCCTTTTCCAGCACACGGCGAACCGCTTCAATGATCGCCAGAGTAGGCTCACGCATCGCCTGTCTTACGTCGGCATCGGTGATGGATATGACTTTCGGCATCCCGCTGGCGAGGTCTTTGCCCCGAAGCTTTATCTCGAGTGATTTCTTCAAGGGCACGGCGGAACCGATTTTCATCTTGATGACTTCGGCCATCATTTCGCTTATCGACACACTGTGTTTCTGCCGGATATAGTTGCAGATGGCATCGTTTGCTTCATCGCCGGCCACCCGGAGCGACTCGCTGCAGGAGACGGCAAACTTGGAGATTATGGCGACCTCGGTAGTCCCCCCGCCGATATCGACCACCATCTGCCCCGCGGGTTGATCGATGGGAAGCCCCGCGCCGATTGCAGCGGCCATCGGCTCTTCGATGAGGTACACCTTTCCGGCGCCGGCCATATCGGCGGCCTCGATCACCGCGCGCTTCTCCACGGAAGTGATTCCCACGGGAACGGCTACGACCAACTTGGGTTTGGAGAGCGGGAAACGCCGGAATACTTTTCCCAGAAAGGAGCGGACCATGAAAGAAGCCAACTCGAAGTCGTAGATCACTCCGTCGCGCATCGGCCGGGTGATAACCGTTCCGCGCGTGTGCCGACCTGCCAGGTTTTTCGCTTCCCGCCCGATAGCGATCACCTCGCCGGAATTTTTCGTCGTGGCTACCATGGATGGTTCGTCAAGAACAACACCCTTTCCCTTGACATATATGAGGGTATTCGCCGTACCCAAATCCATTGCCATGTCTTTGGCGAGAAAATCCATCATCCGGCCGAACATTTCGCGCTCCCCTTTCACTCCCGGTTTATCCAGAGATGGCGAAGTATATATCAAAAGAAGGGTTCTTTATGCAAAAGGAAGTTTCCCAAAATAAAATTATTCTCTGCATCGACTTTTAGATGGAAAATCGGGTAATTTCGGTTGACAAAAAGTCGCTACCTCTCCATAGATACACAATCTTCGGATCTCGCGAAGGGGGGTCTCGGGGGCAAAGAGTTGGGAGTCACAGTAACGCGTTGGCCTCATTCTCGAGGTCGGAAACAACAAAAGAGGAGAGGTTCAGATGCGGGGCAAGGGGCAGTTCGTATGGTTTTTTATGCTGTTTTCTTTCTGCTCGTTTCTTCCAACCATTTCACATGCCGAATTTCAACGGGTCAACGCCCGTTCGGCCATCGTCTATGACATGGCGTCGGGTAAGGTGCTCTACGAGCAAAACGCCGACGAGCTAATCCCACCGGCTTCTCTTACTAAGATTGTTACCCTCTACCTGACCTGGGAAGCCATAGAGTCCGGACAGATCAGCCTTTCCGACAGGGTCCGAGTCAGCCGGTATGCCGCCTCCATGCCCAATGTCCGGATGGGACTGCGAGCAGGCGATGTAGTCACCGTCTCGCAACTGATCCACGGAATGGCCATAGAATCGGGAAATGACGCCGCAGTGGCCATGGCCGAATACCTCGGCGGAACGGTGCCGCATTTCGTCGCCATGATGAATGCCAAGGCGCGCGAGTTGGGAATGACCCATACTCATTTCGTGACGCCCAACGGACTGCCCGCCCAGGGGCAGCTCACTACCGCACGAGACATCATGAAGGCCTCTATCGCCTATATTCGCCGCTTCCCCGAGGCGCTCGCGATCAGTTCCAAGCGATCATTTACCTACAAGGGCAAAACGGATCACAACCCTAACAACCTTCTGGGCGTCTGCCCCGGGGTAGATGGTCTGAAGACCGGCTTTGTCTGCGCCTCGGGCTTCAATATCTCTGCGACCGCCATGCGGGACAACACCAGAATGATTGCCGTGGTTTTGGGCGCTCAAAGCCCGGGGATCCGACGCGTGGATGTCGAAAGCCTCATTGAAAATGCCTACCGGGAAGTCGGAGGCCCCTGCTACGCAGTGGGTCGCTATCCACGAGCGCCTGGCGCCCGGATGTGCAGGGTCGCCCATCGAAAGATCCAGCCGATGCGCATGGTCCGGCAAGCGCCAACCGGGCGCTCGCGACGGGTCGCCCGCAGGCAGGTTCTCAGAGCGAGAACCGTGGCCGCTTCCCGGAATCGGCTGAGAGCTTTGGCCCACGGCAGGCGCATAGCACCAACCAGGCTGGCTTTGAGCGAAAGAAAAGCGCAGAGCCACCATGGCGTGAAGCATCGGGTCGTAAGCAGAACCGCGGCACATGCGGCCAGGCGCCGAACCGTTATGTCCAAACACGCCCTCGAAAAGGGGAAAAAACTTGCGACCCTCCGCAGAAAAGCGGTCCACGCAAAAGCGGTAAAGGCCTCGCACAAGGCCCAGCGAATGCGCGAAAAGAAGCGGAAGCTCGCCGTCCACAGCCGCGCCAGGGTCAAAACGGCCGTGAAGAAAAGGCACAGCAGCGCACGCCGCGCCAAGATCGGACACAGGCATGTAGGTTAGGCGGGCGGCGGGTCGCCGCTGCCGGGCTGCCCGCTTGCTTCGCGGGCGGGCAAGACAAAAGTGCCTTCCCTACCCTTTTGGGGCAACAGGGGAATCATTCAGACCTTACGCGACACAAATCGAAATGGTGAGGGTTGACAGGCTGAAATCTCTTTCCGCCGGGCCATTGAGGAATCCCGCGGGGGTGGATATAATCCTCGAGTCGAGGGGAGTCGAGGTGTCCGGCATGAAACGGTGTTCCCCCTTGCCGTTTCCAGCTTCCGAGGGAAATGATTCCAGGAGAACAGTAATGAGCAATTATGAATATAAGGTTACCCTCCATCCGGCAGAAGCGTTCCGGGAAATCGTTCTGTTTTGTTCCCGGGATGGAAGCTGCAGTGCGGAAATGGTTCCTTCCGAGCAGATAAGGAAGATGGAGAGTCTTCTAAACGAAGGCGGGCTGGAGGGTTGGGAGTTGGTGCAGGCGAGCTTCGGAAAAGAGGGGCTGCTCGTTTTCTGGAAAAGGCAACTCGTCTAGGTCGACGAATTGCCTTTTACCACGAACCTCGAACCCCTATCCCTTTTTGCGACAGAAATTCTTTTATCCCTCCGATGGTATAGGTACCGTAGTGAACCATAGAGGCGATGAGCGCGGCGTCGGCGCAGCCCTGCTCGAAAACGTCCAGAAGGTGCTGCGGCTCCCCGGCCCCGCCCGATGCGATGACCGGTATGCGAACGGAGGTGGAAATCAGCCGCGTCAGTTCGAGCTCGTAACCGGTCCGGGTGCCGTCGGCGTCTATCGAGTTGAGACAGATCTCTCCGGCTCCGAGTCGTTCGGCTTCCCTGGCCCACCACAGGGCATCGATTCCCATGTGGGTTCGGCCTCCGTTTATGACGATTTCATACCCGGAGGGAATCTTCCCCGAAGCCCCGACCTTCTTCACATCCATGCCCAAAACTATGCACTGGTTTCCGAAAGCTTCGGCCCCCTGCCGAATGATGTCCGGATTTTGCACGGCCGAGGAGTTTACCGAAACTTTTTCCGCACCGGCAAGCAGAACCTCGCGCATGTCTTCCAGAGTGCGAATGCCCCCCCCGACCGAAAACGGGATAAAGATGGTCTCCGCCACCCGGCGAACCACATCGAGCATGATGGGACGCCGGTCGCTCGATGCGGTAATGTCATAGAACACGATTTCATCGGCGCCCTGCTCGTAGTAGAAACGTCCCATTTCCACCGGGTCGCCGATATCGACATTTTCCTTGAATTTGATCCCCTTGGTCGTTCTGCCGTCGCGAACGTCCAGGCAGGGTATGATGCGTTTGCTGAGCATTGCAGATCCAGTTTCTAGGAAAGGCCGCCCCAGCGGCAGAAGTTGTCAAGGAGCTTTAGCCCCGGTTTTCCGCTCTTTTCGGGATGGAATTGAACGGCGACAAGGTTTTGGAGCGCAACGGCGGAGGTGAACGTTATTCCGTATTCTGTCGTGCCAAAGCAGATATCCTCACTCCCTGGCCGGGCATAATAGCTGTGGACAAAATAAAATTCGCTCCCCGCAGGGATCCCCTGCACGACGGGGTGGTCCTGGCGAAATTTCACCTCGTTCCAGCCCATGTGCGGTATTTTGAGAAAATCCCCTCTTTCGGAAACCATTTTCTCCGGAAACCTTCGCACCTCACCCGGCAAAATCCCAAGACACCGGGTCTGGTTCTCCTCGCTCAGATCGAAGAGCACCTGGAGCCCCACGCAGATGCACAAAAGAGGGACCCGGGCCAAAAAAAGCTCTTTTATGAGGGTATCCAGACCCAACTGCCCCAGGTTTTCCATCGACTTCCCGGCCGCCCCCACCCCCGGAAACACCACCCTGTCCGCCCGACGGATCTCGTCCGGGGAGTTTGTGATGCGGCACGAATACCCCAGATGATCCAGAGCCCGCTTTACGCTGGTAAGGTTT
>JAKAJS010000118.1 GCA_021813685.1 Deltaproteobacteria bacterium
ATTGATGTTGGGGCTCTGGCTCACAGCAACGGTCTTCGGCGTGGAGATACACGCGGCGCAGTCGAGGGTCGGAAACGTCTTGTCGAACTGCACCATGTGGCCGCCAATCGAGGGCTCCCTTTCCACCAGGTGGACGCGGCAGCCCGATTTGGCAATGTCGAGCGAGGCCTGGATGCCCGCTATCCCTGCCCCTACGACCATGACGTCGGGGTTGACGCTCACTTCACGGCTGAAAAGGGTCTTGTGAAAATTGACCCGACTGACTGCGGCGCTCGCCAGGCTCTTGGCCTTCCGGGTCGCAGCGGCCGGATCTTCGGTCACCCACGAGCAATGCTCCCGCACGCAGGCCATCTGGAAAAAATAGGGGTTAAGACCCGCACGCCGACAGGCGTTCTGGAACGTTCTCTCATGAAGCCTTGGCGAACACGAGGCGACAACCACCCGGTTTAGACCCAGCTCTTTTATATCCTTCTGGATCATCTCCTGGCCGGGATCCGAGCACATGAACTTGTAGTCGCGGGCTACAGCCACGTCTTTCATGCTCCCGATAAAGTCGCGCACTTCCCCCACCGCAACCTTGCCGGCAATGTTCGTTCCACAATGGCAGATATAGAAACCGATTTTGGCACGCATTAGACAACCTCTATGTTCAGTGAGCAGTGATCAGTGAGCAGTGAACAGGAAAATCGAAAAACTGCTCACTCATCACCCGACAGGGTCTCCTTATCTCCGTTATCCTGATTCCATGCGCTTTTCATCGCTTTATCGAAGTGGCACCCGGAACAGTCGTAATCGCGGTCGCACAGCTTGAAATTCACCACTTTGGCCCTCATCCAGACGCATTCCTTCTCGCCTTGTTCGGCGGCCGGGACGGATTTTCTCCCGGGCGGATCTCGATCACCGGATGGCATAGGGCTTCCTTCTCCATAAAAAAAAACCGCAGTCCACTTCCAAGGCAAGAGGCATGCCATTCTGCGGAAACTCCGGCCACGCGGCCTTCCCGCAGCAAAAACGGATGGCCTTCATGCGATTTGGACAGAAAGTGTCTGTCGAGATTTGAACAGGTTGTATAAAAATTATACAGAGGCGGAAGCAGGAAGCGTGGAGCGGGAAGAAAAGCGCGTTTGCATCCCCGCGTCCGAAATGGCTGCGTAGTGTCCATCCGGGAACCTGCATAGGTCCTATAAGACCTATAGGTCATATAGGGACCTATGCTTTTTGGGCCCTCACCGGACGCCGTTGCAGTGCGTCGGGGGATTTCCCCGCTTCCCGCTTCCCCCACAATTGTGTATAAATCTTTTACACTGATACACCGATACACGGGGTCACGAGGTCGAAAATGGAAAAGGCGATGAAAATAGGGATTATCGGGGGGGGAAAACGGTGCCGGGCATTCCTGGAGATGTTCGACGCCATGCGTTTCCCGCAGCTCGGGGCGGAAATCGTAGCGGTTGCCGACCCCGACCTGGAGGCCCCGGGCATCCGCCTCGCCCGTGAGAGGAAAATTTTTGTCACAACCGATTACGAAGATCTCTACGAGATCCGAAATCTGGACCTGGTGATCGAACTGACCGGGAAAGAGGATCTGCTCGAAGATTTTCTGCGGCACAAGCCGGCCAGGGTGCGCGTTCTGGAGTCGGCGATCTCGAGGATCTTCGGCGATGTGCTGCGACTCAGCGAAGAATACCAGTTCGCCAAGTGCCGGATCAACCTGGTCGAGGGCATCGTGGACAGCCTTTTCATGGGGCTGCGCGACTGGGTGGTGGTCATGCAGACCGACCGCAAACTGGTGGACGCAAACGAAGCCTTTCTGACCGCCGTTCGCAAGAATAAGGACGATATCGTGGGCAAACATTGCCACGAGGTTGCCTACGGAACATCGCGGCCGTGCAACCGGGAGGGTTTCTATTGCCCTGTCGCGCGCTGCCTCGAGACGGGAGAGGCGGCCGTTGCGATTCTGGAGGGGGCCGGCGGGCCGGGACTTGGCCGCTACCAGGAGATTACCGCCGTTCCGCTCAAGACCGGCGGGCGAATAGAGCTGGTTGTGGAGATATTTCGCGATATCACCGATGAGATGGAAAAAAAGGTCGAGCAGAAGGTCTCGGCCCTCAAGGAAGATCTCATGCGGCTGGTCTATGAGGAAAAGATGATATCTCTTGGCAAGATGGCGGCCAGTGCGGTCCACGAGATAAACAACCCCCTTTCCGGGATCAATTCGCTGGCGCGTCTCGTACGGCAGGAACTCGAATCGGGCAAAACCGATGAGGCTTCCCGCGAGCGATTCATCTATTATCTGGGCCTCATCGACTCCGAATCGGCCCGGTGCAGCGGCATCGTGAGGGATCTGCTCCATTTTTCCCGCCAGTCCCGGGGAATTCGAAGCCAATTCCAGGTAAACGGTCTGATTGAACGGGTGATCGATTTTGTGCGCTTTCGCCTCGACTCGCAGGAAATCAAGGTGAGAACCGAACTGGCGCCGGCGCTGCCTCTCATGACCGGAGATCAGAGCCAGATCGAACAATGCCTGCTAAACCTCATCTTCAACGCCGCCGATGCCATGCCGGGCGGAGGCGAACTCGTGCTGAAAACCTCGCGCGTACAGGGCGCCTCCCCCCTGATTCGGGTCGAGGTGATCGACACCGGGACGGGAATCGCCGAAGAAATCGTCCCCTCCATCTTCGAGCCTTTCTTTTCGACGAAGAGCCACGACAAGGGAGTGGGGCTCGGGCTCTCGGTAGTCTACGGGATCGTTAAGGAACACGGCGGCTCGATTTTCGTCAAGAGCAAAGAGGGGGCGGGCTCGCGCTTCATCATGAAGTTTCCCGTCGAATCCGCAACGCGCTGAAGGCAAGGCTCATGTCCGCGAAGATAAAGATCCTGGTTGTAGATGACGAACTGATTCTCCGCGAGTCGCTGGCGGGTTGGATGCAGCGGGCGGGGCACCTCGTGGAGACCGCGCAGGGGGGGCGCCAGGCGCTCGCGATGCTCTCCGGAAGCGAATACGACCTGGTGTTCCTGGACATTCGGATGCCCGACCTAAACGGCCTGGAAGCCTTGAAGACCATAAAGACCGCCTACCCCCATATTCTCGTCGTGATGATCACCGCCTATGCATCGGTTGAGACCGCCATCGAGGCCATGCGGAGCGGGGCCGACGATTTTTTGATGAAACCCTTTCAGGCCGAGCAACTGGAACTGATGATCGAAAAGCTGCTCAACCAGAAAAAACTGGTGGAGGAAAATCTCTCGCTTCGCAGCCAGCTGAACGGAGGCTCCCGCTACCATGATCTCATAGGCTCCTCTGCGTGCATGCGGCGCCTTTTTTCCTTCATCGACCAGGTGGCCCAGGTCGATTCGCCCATCTTGCTCCAGGGGGAAACGGGGAGCGGCAAGGAACTCGTGGCCAAGGCGATCCATGCGCGCAGCAACCGCAGATACGGACCGTTTGTGGCCATAAATTGCGGGGCGTTTACCGACACGCTGCTCGAAAGCGAACTGTTCGGCCACGAAGCGGGCTCATTTACGGGCGCCAACCGCACCCGTATCGGCCGCCTGGAGATGGCCAAAGGCGGAACGCTTTTCCTCGACGAGGTGGGCGAGATCACCCTCAAGATGCAGGTGGATCTGCTTCGCGTGCTTCAGGAGAAGATTTTTCACCGAGTCGGAGGAAACAGGGACATAAACGCCGATTTCCGGCTGATTTCGGCCACTCACCAGGACCTTTTCCAGAAGGTGTCCCGGGAACAGTTCCGAAAGGATTTCTATTTCCGTTTAAAAGTGATCGAAATCGAGGTCCCGCCGCTCCGGGAGCGCAAGGAAGACCTGCCCGATCTGGCCGACCATTTTCTTCAAAAATTCCGGCGGGAAACAAACAAACCGGCCCGGGGCATAAAGGAGGACGCGATGCTTCTGCTCCAGTCCTACGACTGGCCGGGCAATGTCCGGGAGCTGGAAAACACCATCGAGCGGGCCGTGGTGCTCTCCAAGTCCGCCTATCTGAAAAAGGAAGACTTCGCCTTTCTTTTCCGGGTCCCCGAGGAGAAGGAAGGCGCGGTCACCATGCGGGAGGTCGAAAAAAACCACATCGAACACATCCTCAAACTCTGCCGCTGGAACATCTCCAAAGCGGCAAGCGTGCTGGAGATGAACCGGGTCACGCTGCATCACAAAATCAAGAAGTTCGAACTCAAGCCCGAGGAGTAGTTACGTTTGCCGGAAGCTCGATCACGAATTCGCTCCCCTGCCCCGGCTGGCTTGTTGCGTGTATCGCCCCCTTATGCCGGTCGATAATGCCAAAGGTAGTCGAAAGCCCCAGCCCCACCCCCTTTCCTTCTCTTTTGGTAGTAAAGAAAGGATCGAAAATATAGGGCAGGTCATCTTTTGAAATCCCGCATCCCGTGTCTTTTATGGTGATGCGGATAAGATTTTTGGACGCCTCCATACTGCTGGTGAAAGTGAGCACCCCGCCGTCCGGCATCGCATCCGCGGCGTTAAAAATCAGATTTATGATGCACTGCTGGAGTTGGCCGAAATCGCCCTGAATCCCGGGAAGCTCCGGAAAAAGATGGGTGTCGACCCGTATGTTTTGAAGCGCCAGCTTGTGCCCGCTCAAATTGATGCAGTTTCGTAAAAGCTCGTTCAGGTCCACGGGGCCGAAGTCGAGTTCGGATTTGCGGGAAAAGGCGAGCAGGTTGGCCACAATCTTCGCGCAGCGCTCCAGCTCGCTTTGCATGAGCGACAGGTAGCCCTGAAACTTTTCGCTCGAATCCGCGGAAAAGACGCCGCGGGAGAGTATCTTGCTCATCAGCCGCGCGTAATTCAAAATCCCGGCCAGCGGATTGTTGATTTCATGAACAACGCTTGCCGCAAGCTTCCCCAGCGAGATCATCTTATCCTGGTGCAGCATTCTCACCTGGTCGGCCACTTCCTGGGTCAGTTTTCGCATCTCCCGTTCGTCGCGCACGAAACACACCAACCCCACCCGATCCTCTTCCTGGAACATCTCGGCCGCCGAAAGCTGCACGGGGATTCTCGCCCCGTCACTGCCTTCAAGCCAGCTTTCATGCAAAAAGAGCCTGCCCCTGCCCCCAAGATTTCCCGATGCCAGCGCACCCCGGAACTTTTCCGCCTCACCGGCGCAAAACAACCCTTCGAGCATCCTTTCCCCGATCATCTCCCGTCGCGAATAGCCGAGCATCTGCTCCATGCTCTTGTTGAAAATGATAATTTTACCCTCCCTGTCGGCCGCAATGATCCCGTCGATCGAGCTTTCGATGAGGAGCTTTTGTGTCTGGAAGGTCCGGGCCAGTTCCTCGGATGTCTCCATCCACCGCTCTTCAATGAGAGCCGTGTAGTCCCGAAGATCCCTCCGGGTGGCGAACCTTTCCCGCGCCCGCTTGACCGCAATGGCAAGGGCCTGCTCGCTTATCGGCTTCAGGATGAAATCCGAAGCATCCAGCCGCAGAGCCTCCACCGCGTAGGTGATATCGGTAAAGGCCGTGGCCACGATCACTTCCCTCTCCGGATCCATCTCCTTTACCTTCTTCAGCACCTCCATGCCGTCCATGCCCGGCATCCGGATATCGGTGATTACGATGTCGGGAGACTCGGCCGCGCACAATTCGAGCCCGCTCCTGCCGTCGCCGGCGCTTAGGACCTCGTGCCCCTCGTCTTCGAGCGCTATGGTCATCACGCGCAAAATCCCCGGGTCATCGTCGATTAGCAGCACCTTCAACCCCTTGTGGTCTTTCATCTCCGCTTTTCTCCTCCCCGCCTCAACGATCCACTCTCCCTTAAATTGGCAATCCAGCCCGATTGCACCGACCGTGCAAAACAGAAATCCAATTACAAAATCGAGTCTCACGGAACGCCCGTTTGACCCTCTTCGCCCAAAATTTTGACATAGAAACGGTCGAAGGTCAAAAAGTCGAAAGTCGCAGGTCAAAGACGAAAAGCAAGTTCGAAGGGCAACGGCTCCACGGTCGAAAGTGAAAAGAGACGAATCACACGGTTTCTCACCGACTGTGGACTCACTTTTTACTCGCGGCGCGCGTTTTGCATAGATAGTGCCCATTCGGAAATCCGACCCCGGGCGCGCGCTGAACCGGACTCCCCCCATTTGCAAAGAGGGGTAGGGGGATTTTAAAGGAGTCGAATCACCCGATGCGTTCCCGGGTTTCGGAATGAACATTAGCTATCCGGCTGCACCGGTAAGGTGCGGCCCATACTTGGCGCCCCGGAGGGGCAAAAATAAAGAGGCGGAAATTCAAGGGAAATCCCGGGAGGAGGGAAAAAATGAATGAGAGCAAATGTCGGGTTTTGATTTGCTCCCTGTGCCTGCTGATGGTCTTTTCGTCACCCGCTTTGGCGGCGGGCGTAAAGAAAACGTCTCATCTGAAAATCGCTGTCTCCAAGACGCGGAAAAAAGTCAAGATGACCGCGGCAAAGCGCGATCAGCTCAACATGGAACTTTTCGCGGCGGTCGATCACCAGGAGGGCAACGCCGTTGTGCGACTGCTTTCCTCCGGCGCGCAGATTAACGCGACGGACAGGGCCGGCATGACTCCTCTCATGCACGCGGCTCTGCGCGGGGAACCCGAGATGGTCCGGCTGCTTCTGAGTAAGGGGGCGTCGGTGAACATGATGGACATCTTCGGCATTACAGCACTCATGCAGGCCTCCTGGGCGGGGCATACCGGAATCGTCAAAATGCTCGTAGCGCACGGGGCCGACCCCAACATGCAAAGCACCGAGGAAATCCCAACACTGAGGGCTGCAGAAGTGAGCGCCCTCATGGGCGCCTGCATGAACGACAATTATGCAGTCGCAAAATTTCTTCTGGCCAGAAATGCAGACGTCAATGAACGCGATGCGGAAGGGCAAACCGCTCTCATGTACGCTGCACACCAGGGCGATCCGCGAATGACGAACCTGTTGGTTTCCCACGGGGCGAACATGGAGATAAAGGATCAGTTCGGAAGGACCGCCCTGACCCTTGCGACCATCTATGGCCGGCGCGGGGCGGTATGTGCGTTGATCGCGGCCGGAGCCGATGTGAACACCAAAGACATCCACAATATGACACCCGCCGTTTACGCCGCAGCACTCGACCATGACGCCATCTACAGGGTTCTCAAGGCGGCAATGGTCCGTCGGGCCATGTGCGCGCCGGTACAGTGTCTGCCCCCCGCTCCCTGACAGGAGAAGTCCATGCCCGTCGGGAAGTGCGAAAGAAGAAGAGAGCCACGCTACCGGGTCGGCTGGAGCGCAACGCTCACCTGTTATTCCTCCGACGAAGAAGAAAGCGTTGAAGCAAAGGTGGTCGAAGTCTCCAGAAACGGGGCGCGACTGCAGGTTCATTCGCTTCAGGCCGGTCCTCACCATCTCGTTGTGGGAAGCGAGTCGATCCGGTTTACCCTCAAGGTCGACCTGCCCGAAGCTGCCTTCTCGGCCCCTGTCAGCATCGTCTGGTACAGTTCGGGCAGGGAGAAGGACACCTTCGAGGTGGGGGTGATGTTCCTGCAAAGATCCGAGGAACACCAGGCGGGTATGGAAAAACTGTTGACTGATGTCGCCCTTGAATCCCGCCATGTTCGGTGCTAAGCTGGTGTCCATCTGGAACCCCCCGGGACGAGTCGGGTGATTCAAGGGAGAAAATCTGGTCCAGTGCCTTAGGTCGGGTTCCCGGATGGAAACCAAGCCGGCTCTCGGAGCCCATTCGCTTTTGCGGACGGCACCAGGCCCGAAAAAATCGTGACATCGACCTTGGGGGACTGACTCGCAATTGCCGAAACCAACGGGTTTTAAAGCCATCTTGTTCGATATCGACGGCACGCTCCTCAATACCCTTGAGGATATCGCCGATTCCATGAACGGGGCTCTCGCACGTTCGGGATTCCCTGTTCACGAACTGGAGAGATATAGACACTTTGTCGGAGACGGAATGGAGACTCTGGTCAGGCGCTCGCTTCCGGATTCGGCGAGAAACGATCCGCAGCAAGTGGCGAAATGCCTGAAGACATTGCTCCAGATCTACGATCGAAGCTGGCACGTGAAAAGCCGCCCCTACCCCGGCATCCCGGAACTTCTCGATGAACTGACGGCGCGCGGGATCCGGATGACGGTTCTATCGAACAAGCTCCATGAGTTTGCGGTAAAGACTGTCGAACGACTTCTTCCTGCGTGGCACTTCGAACTGATCCTGGGGGAGCGCCCGAACATCCCGCGCAAGCCCGACCCTTCTGCTGCCCTTGAAATTTCCAGCCGACTCGCGATCGATCC
>JAKAJS010000154.1 GCA_021813685.1 Deltaproteobacteria bacterium
GTACGTCCTGGCTCGTGGAAAGTCTTCAACGGGAATTCCGGGTCATCGTGGCGGGGCCGACCACACTTGCGGCGCTTCTCAACAGTCTGCAGCTCGGTTTTCGAACTCTTGCGGTGCAGAAGGGCGCAAGGCAAATCGAACGGCTGCTTGGAGCGGTCAAGACCGAATTCGGAAAATTTGGAACCGTTCTTGAAGCAGTTCGAAGAAAGCTCGACCAGGCGGCCAACTCGATGGATGCGGCCGCGAAACGATCGCGGGCGATAGAGAAAAAACTGGGCAACGTGCACGGACTTGCGCCGGGGGAGGCGCAGGAGCTCATCGGGGGCGGGGATTTCGAGGCGGAAGGCGGCGATGAGGGGGTGATTTAAATGAATGAAAATATTGACATCAGAGCCATTCCGAGATATAGCCAGTCGGCTTGATGTGAAAAATGTATCATTAAAGCCCCTTAAGAATTTTGTTCACCGATGAATGACGCTATAGGACGGCCCGGCCCGGAAAAACCACTCGGCCAGCGCGCCGTCAGGCACCTGATGGCCTTGTCCGATCCCGGGCATTATCGGGTTTGGAACATCCCAGGGTAGTTAAGGCTTTCGTGAGAAAGTTCGCGTGGTTGCGTTGCCGTCCGGAAGAACGGGGACGTTGCGGGCGTGGTTGCGCCCGAAGCGCGTGAAATGTTTTTGTACGATTCCCAAACCAGCTCAGGAGGATAAGCATGGTTGACGTAGAAACACAGAGTATTCTGGTGGTCGGGGGCGGCATGACGGGTTTGACGGCCGCCATCGAAGCAGCAGAAGCGGGCCGGGAGGTCTACCTTGTGGAGAAAAACCCGTACCTGGGGGGACGGGTGGCCCAGTTTCATCAGTATTTCCCGAAGCTGTGTCCGCCGTATTGCGGCCTTGAGATCAATTTCCGCAGGATCAAGAGCAACAGCAAGCTTCACGTCCTGACGATGGCTCAGGTCGAATCGGTTTCGGGCAGCAAGGGCGCCTGGGACGTGCGCATAAAGATCGAGCCGCGCTATGTAAACGAAAAATGCACGGTGTGCGGCAAATGTGCGGAGGCGTGCACGCGGGAGATCGACAATCCGTTCAACTACGGAATGAATAAGATCAAGGCGGCCTATCTGCCTCACGATATGGCTTTTCCACTGCGCTATGTGCTCGATCCCTCGCTTGCCAAGAGCGCGGAAGGCCAGGCGGTAAAGGATGCGTGCCCGTACGGCGCGATCGAACTGGACATGCAGCCGAAGAGCGTAGAACTCAAGGTGGGCGCGGTTGTCTGGGCCACGGGATGGCTGCCTTACGACGCCAAAAGACTCGATACGCTGGGTTTTGGCGCCTATCCCAACGTCATTACAAATGTGATGATGGAAAGACTCTCTGCGGGAAACGGCCCGACGGGCGGAAAGATTTTGCGTCCTTCCGACGGGGAGGCGCCCAAGACGATCGCCTTCATTCAGTGCGCCGGCTCGCGGGATGAAAACCACCTGCCGTTTTGTTCCTCGATTTGCTGCATGGCTTCCATGAAGCAGGCGACCTATGTGCGCGCCCAGTATCCGGACGCCAAGGTCTACATTTTCTACATCGACATTCGCGCCATGGATAGGCTGGAATCCTTCTACGCCGATTTGAAGAAGGACGAAAACGTGACCTTCTTCAAAGGCAAGGTGGCCAAAATCGAGCAGGACGGCCCGACCGGAAACCTGGTCCTCAGGGTCGAAGACACCACCGCCGGCAGCCTCAACATGATCAACGTCGACATGGCGGTGCTGGCCACGGGCATGCAGCCCAACACTTCCATTTCCCAGCAGCCTGCTTTCGCGCAGCGCGATGACTACGGGTTCATCGCTTCCCAGGAAGTGACCCCGGGATTTTTCGCGGCAGGCTGTTCGAGAAGCCCTGTAAATGTTTCCGAGGCGGTGCAGGACGGCACGGCTGCAGCTCTAAAAGCCATCCAATCGGTTGTCAGGAGGTAAGAGTCGATGGACAAAAAGATCGGTGTATATATTTGTACGGGCTGCGGGATCGGGGAGGCCCTCGATGTGGAACAGCTCAGCAGCGTGGCAACATCCGAATGCGGCGCCGCGGTGTGTAAAAACCACGCGTGTCTGTGCGGCCCTGAAGGCGTGCGGGTCATAAAAGACGACATCGCAAATGAAGGGGTAAACACCCTGATTATCGGCGCCTGTTCGCAGCGCGTCATGTATGACGTCTTCAACTTCGACGGGACGATCCTTGACCGGGTAAATCTGCGCGAGCAGATCGCCTGGACCCATCCGGCCAAAGACGAAGACACCCAGATGATGGCTGAAGACTACCTGCGCATGAGCGGGGCGCGCATGGCGGCGATGCTTCCGCCCGAGCCCTATCAGCCCGAGCAGGAAATGGCCACGGACATCCTGGTGGTCGGCGGCGGGGTAACCGGCATGACGGCGGCTCTCGAGGCGGCCAAGGCCGGATACAATGCCGTTCTGGTGGAGCAGGAAGCTGAGTTGGGCGGTTTTCAGAAAAACGTGTCCAAAAACGTCGTGTTTCCGTTTAAGGACGTGCAGGCAAACGAGATCGAAAAGCTCGCGGCTTCGGTCAAAGGCAACGAAAAGATTACGGTCTATACCGGCGCAAAGATGGAAAGTCTTTCCGGCGGTCCCTGCCTTTTCAACGCGAAGATCAAGCAAAACGGTTCGACAAACGAGCACAAGATCGGCGCGGTGGTCCTGGCGGCCGGCTGGAAGCCATACGACCCGCAAAAGCTCGATGAACGGTTTGGCTACGGCTCTTCGGAAAACGTAATCACGAACGTTCAGTTCGAAGAACGGGCGAAGTCGGGGACGATAACCAGGCCCTCCGACGGCGGGGCGCTGAAGACCGTGGCCTTTCTCCAGTGCGCCGGGCAGCGCGACCCGAAACATCTGCCGTACTGTTCCTCGATCTGCTGCTTTACGGCGCTAAAGCAGGCGATCCAGGTCAAGCGGCAGGACCCCAAGTCGAACGTGTTCGTGTTCTACCAGGAGATGAGAACCCCCGGTCAGGGCGAGGATCTTTTCCGGAAGGCCCAGAGCGAAGGGGTTATCTTCGTGCGCTCCCAGGCGCCCGAGGTGTTGAGCCGTGGAAGCAAGCTCGCCGTAGAAGCCCTTGACGAACTTCTGGGCGAAAAGCTTTTGCTCGACGACGTGGATATGGTGGTGCTGGCCACCGGTATGGTGCCGGCTACGGCCTTCGGAGAGGATTACAAGGCGAAAAAGCAGGACGAGGAGCCCAAAAAGGATGAGATGGTCGCCTCCGTCGATTCGATCTTTGTCTCCGATATTTTGAACCTCGAATATCGCCAGGGTCCGGAGCTTCCGGAACTCAAAAACGGCTTTCCGGATTCCCATTTCATCTGCTTTCCCTACGAGAGCCGCCGGACGGGCATCTACCCGGCAGGCCCGGTCCGCCGTCCCATGGGCGTATCAAACGCCATCGAAGACGCAACCGGTGCTGCGATGAAGGCCATCCAGTGCGTGGAACTCACCTCCAAGGGCATGGCCGTTCACCCCAGGGCGGGGGATCAGACCTACCCCGAGTTTTTCATGCAGCGCTGTACGCAGTGTAAGCGGTGTACGGAAGAATGCCCCTTTGGCGCCATCAACGAAGACGAGAAGGGCAACCCGCTTCCGCAGCCTACCCGGTGCCGCCGTTGCGGCGTGTGCATGGGGGCCTGTCCGGAGCGTATCATTTCCTTTAAAAACTACTCGGTCGGCATGATCGGCGATATGATCAAGTCGATCAACGTTCCGGAGGAATATGACGAAAAACCCAGGATCCTGGTGTTCTGCTGCGAAAACGACGCCTATCCGACCCTGGATATGGCCGGGCTGCGCAGAATGAACTACAATTCGTGGGTGCGTATAATTCCTCTTCGCTGCCTCGGGTCGCTCAACCTGGTGTGGATAGCCGACTCGCTTTCCAAGGGCATCGACGGGATCATGCTCCTTGGCTGCCGCCACGGGGACAACTATCAGTGCCACTTCATCAAGGGCAGTGAGTTGGCAAACATTCGACTGAGCAAAGTAAAAGAGACTCTGGACCGGCTCGCTCTGGAATCCGATCGCGTGCGGTTCGAGGACATCTCTATTACCGACTACGAGAAGGTGCCCGGGATGCTCGACGAATTCGCCGAGAAGCTCGCCGAGATCGGCGCCAACCCGTACAAGGGATTCTAATGCTTCGATCATACCGGTGTTTACCAGCTCAGGAGGTTAACGGATGAGCAACAGGATTGATCCAAATCTGATAAGGGAATTGGAGGAATTCGGGCTGAAGGATGCCAACAAGTGCTATAACTGCGGCACTTGCACCGCAACTTGCGATCTTTCGACGCCTGAGAACCCGTTTCCGCGCAAAATGGTGAGATACGTTCAAACGGGGCAGAAGGATAAGATATTAAAGTCCCCCGAGCCCTGGTTGTGTTACTACTGCGGCGACTGTTCGACCCGGTGCCCGCGCGAAGCGGACCCCGGAGAGACCATGATGGTCCTGCGCAGATATCTGACTTCGCTCTACGACTGGACGGGGTTTGCCAAGAAGTTTTATACTTCCGAACCCTTCGAGAGGGCTGCGGTCGCGACCATCGGAATCCTGGTGGGTCTTGGAATGATCATCTGGGGGATCTCGAACTGGGGAGGAATCAACTGGCAGCACGCCGATGTGAGTACGGTCTGGTCGACGGCCGGGATCGAAATCGCAGACTTGGTGATGGCGGGCATACTCAGCTTTTTCCTTTTGACCAACCTTTTTCGCTGCGTCAAAGTGGTGATGGGCGACTACTTTAAAAAAGTACCGCTCAAGATGTACTGGGAAGAGCGCAAATACCTGCTTACCCATTTCGCCACCCAGAAACAGTTCGGCGGCTGTAAAACCAAAGGCAACCGGGCGAGGTGGATCGCTCACCTTGCGATCATGACCGGGTATGCCACGGTGTTTCTGCTGGTCGTTGTCTTCGTAAACGGTCTGCCCTTCATGGGGATCAATGCCCTCAAGTTCCAGCGCGGCTGGGCGTCGATGGGTGGAGTGAACGAGCTTTCGATCTTCAACCCGATCCGGCTGCTCGGCTATTATTCCTTCTTTGCCATCATGTATGGCACGACTTACGTGATCCTGGCGAGGAAGGGCCTGATCAAGAGCCAGCCCCAGTTCAAGAATTCGCACAGCACCGACTGGATGTTCCTCATCCTTTTGCAGGCGACCGCGATTACGGGTATCTTCATTAATCTCGGCCACATCTTCGACTGGGTCTTTTTCACCTATGCCATCTATGTCATCCACATGATGGTGGCGATCCCGATGCTGGTCCTGGAGGTCCCGTTTGCCAAGTGGGCTCATCTCGCCTACAGGCCCGTGGTCCTGATGCTGATGAGGGTAAAGAGCAGATACATCGCCGAATACGAACAGGCAAAAGCACCGGAGGGCGCCGCACTGGCCTCCGAAGCCGCTGTCTGATAAGAGAAAAAGCGCAAAACGGGAAGCAGGAAGCAATCGACGGGAATGGACACGATCCTTTTTTCTCGCCTTTTGCTTCCGCTTCCTTTTTTATTCCCGCTTCCCGCTTTCTGGTTTCCGCACCCGTGTTTACATTATGCAGCGGAAAAAGTGCAGGCGGACGGAGCTGAACATATTTACAAGGATTTGTGAAAATGGCAAAAGAACCGCAAATTGTGCATTCTTTCCCCAAAAATCCCCTGGAGGAGGTGAGGTCTTCGATAACCTTTTACAAGGGGAAGCAGTATGTGGATCTGCGAATCTACTACAAGGGGGATGACGGCGAATTCCACCCGTCCAAAAAGGGGCTTACGGTTTCGGTGGAACTTTTCCCGGAGTTGGAGACGGGTTTCCAAAAGCTAAAAGAAGCCCTGGAGGAAGAGTAACGGATCGATACCGTCTACCAGGCGAAGGGATCGGGCGCCTCAACCTGGTGGACGGTCTCTCCGAGGCAAATTTTCTGACGCGAAGAAAATGAAAAGCCTAAGTCGAGTGCCTGTAGACGCGCTTTACTTGGACGTTTGAGATGAGGGCCATAAAGTCTTTGCCCTGCTCCATATCGACTTTTACAGAACACCCGTCTATTTCCATGTACCGGGAAAGCACCTGGATGATATCGTTTCGTACCGCTTCCATCACGTCGGGGGTGATGTCGATCCGATCATGCATGAGGACGAACTGCATCCTCTTTTTGGCCATCTGACTGCTGGCCCCGTCCCCCCATATGCGCCGCAAAATTCCGAGCATCGGCCCGTCTCCTTTCAGTTCCAGATCAGCCGCTTCATGCGTCCGAGAAATCCGCGCGAATCACCGTCGAGTGGAGTGCTCTCCCCGTTCAGACGCGAGGCCATGCCTCTGAACGCGGCGCCGGCCTTGCTGCTCTTGTCGTGCACCAGTGGGACGCCCCGATTGGTTGAGACTACCACGTCTTCGCTTTCCGGAACCACGCCCAGAAGAGGAACCGAAAGCAGGGCTATGATGTCGTCTGTGGACATCATGTCGCCTTTGCGCACCATCTTGAGGTTGAGCCGATTTATGATGAGGCTGATCTGTTTTACCAAAGCCGCTTCGAGCAGGCCGATCACCCGGTCGGCATCGCGGATGGCGGAGACCTCCGGGGTCGTGACCACAAGGGCCGTATCGGCGCCGGCGATCGCATTTTTAAATCCCTGCTCGATGCCCGCGGGACAGTCGATAATTACGTAGTCGAACTCGGCGGCCAGGTCCGCACAGAGTTCTTTCATCTGTTCTTCAGTGATGGAATTTTTTTCCCTGGTCTGGGCGGCAGGAATCATGCACAGGTTGGAAAGCTTCCTGTCGCGGATCATTGCCTGTTCCTTGCGGCATTTGCCTTCGATGATGTCTACCAGGTTGTAGACGATTCGATTTTCCAGCCCCATCACCACGTCCAGATTTCGCAAGCCTATGTCCGTGTCTATCAACACAACGCTGTATTTCTTTTTGGCCAGCGTTGTCCCGAGATTGGCCACGGTGGTAGTCTTGCCCACCCCTCCCTTGCCGGAAGTGACCACGATAGTTTTACCCGCCATATGTCATCACCTGTTATTTAGAAAGCGGTTGTATGGATTTCCATTGCCCTCGCCAAATGAATCGAATGAGTCTCAGATCGTTACGACCTGGATAACACCGTTTGCGATCAGGGCGACTTCGAACCTGCCGGGAGCAGGTTTTGAGCCGCGCGGTGGAACCGCCACCATGTCGGCGATCCGGATCTGGTTGGGTTCGAAGCTGAGCGCATAAATCCTGGCGCCCTGATCTCCTGCGGCGCCCGCATGCGCTACGCCCCGCAAGGTACCGAAAATAATCACGTCGCCTTCGGCGATGATTTCAGCCCCCGGATTGACATCGCCCAGGACGACACAATCGGATGTGGAGACGATGCGTACGCCCGAACGGCACGTATTTTTAACGATTACCGGGACCTCGTCCCTGCATTTTCGGATGGTTTCGGCAGGGAGGCGCGATTTTTTGGGCTCCCCCGCCATGGAAAGCGAAAGCTCTTCGCTTAGGCGCACCTCAACGACCCGTACCCGGGATTTTTCGTAGAGTTTCCTGCAGAGCTCGGAGACCTCGTCTGAGCGCATCGGTCTATTCCGAAGATCCAGAACCATTTCCGTATTGGCGAAAAAGTCGCGCGACTGCTCCATACGCTCTTCGAGAAACGCAACGATGGCTTCGAAGGAAGCGTCCCTGTCCGGGATGAGCATAAAGCCGGCGCGGTCTGCCTTGATAAGTACAGGCGACATTACGGGTACTGACATAGTTCCTGCCCGATGAACTCACTATGCCGAAAAGGCATGGAAAAGTGTGTACTTACAGGGTGCAGATGCTGAACGAGCTCGCGAAGATGACCCCCATTACGTGCATTACGCGACAACCACTTTACCCCAGGTTGGCATTCCAGGGCAATACAGGATTTTCAGGACGGGGATTTTTCGAAAGGATCGGGATTTTCAGGCAAGGTTTTAGTCTTAATCCTGTAATCCTGTCCGAGTCTTTCGCTTTTGCCGCCGGGAGGGACAAAAACCTTGGACAGGATTACAGGATTAACAGGATTGGGATTTCTCGAAAGGGAGTGATTTTGGGATGGATTTGGTTTTCATCCTGTAAATCCTGTAATCCTGTCCGAGTCTTTCGCTTTTGCCGCCGGGAGGGACAAAAACCTTGGACAGGATTACAGGATTAACAGGATTGGGATTTCTCGAAAGGGAGTGATTTTGGGATGGATTTGGTTTT
>JAKAJS010000076.1 GCA_021813685.1 Deltaproteobacteria bacterium
TTGCCGGAGGGTCGCTTCCTGTTGCAAAGTCTACCGCCGCGGCGTTCGAAAATCTTGGTTATGAGTCCTTTTTTCTGGATTTTTCGAACTTTGCCGACCAGTTCCGGAGTGCCGGGGCGGGAGACGATGTACAGAAAGCGGCCCTTATCTCCACACTCAAAAGGGTGCTCGTCGATAGAATCGAGAGGCAAAAACCCGATCTTTTACTCGGGATCGCCCAGTCGCCTCTATCCGACGGGACCCTTCTCGCCGCATTCAGACGTTCCGGTCTGATTACCGCCTACTGGTTTGTCGAAGATTTTCGAGTCCAGACCTACTGGAAGCATATAGCCGCCAACTTCGATATCTTTTTTTCGATTCAAACCGATAACTTCCGCACTGCAATGGCAGAAGCGGGGCTGAAAAACCACTATTACCTGCCGCTTGCCTGTGACATTCATCCGGAGAGTTTCCCCAATCCTTCGGGGCCCCGCATGCAGATATCATTCATGGGGGCGCCCTATCCCAACCGGGTGAGGATTTTGGGGAGGCTTGCCCGGTTTGGCGTAAAGATTTTCGGGGAAGGTTGGGACACCCATCCGGTACCGGGGGTTGTCCCGGGCGCCCGGCGCATCACCCAGTCCGAGGCCCGTTCTATCTACCGAAATACCGACGTGAACCTCAATATTCACTCTTCCCCCGATCCGCTCGCGCTCGGCGGCGGCGACTTCGTAAACCCGAGGACCTTCGAGCTGGCGGGCATGGGCTGTTTTCAGCTGATCGACAAGCGGGAACTGCTTCCGCCACTCTATACGCAAGAGGAGATAGTCCGATTCGGGAGTGAGGCGGAACTGATCGAAAAAATCGAATATTACCTGCACCATGAAGACGAGCGAAGAAAAATAGCCCTCAATGCGCAGCGCCGAACCCTACGGGAGCATCTATACGAGCACAGGGTAATCGAAATGATGAATGCGCTTGGAAATTTGTGCGGCTAATGGTCCTGAGCGATTCTTTTCCGGCATATCGAAAAATCTATTGTTTGCAAGATAAAATGAGTATCGATTAGAAAAGTTCTGAAAGAAATTAAGCTATTGGGTATTTCCTGTCATAATGGCCAGATACCGGTTTGCTTAACGTTTGACAAGAGTGTAACAGCCGTGTCAGGCTAAAGTTCGAATAAAAGACTCTACATACTACCTGCCTTAAGAAGTTTAACCTGATTCCTATGCAACGGGGCCGTCATTTTTTCGGTATGAACTCGTTTTTCTGCGCGGTCCGGTGCTTTGAAGCGTCTCTTGTCCCGTGAACGGGTCTTTGCAACTCACTTGCTTCAGCGTCTTGTGTAAAGGCAATGATTTTGTGTGCGGATCCCGAGATTGTCAGGAGCGGCGATGAATGGAACAGGCCTGAGGGCGATGAACTTTGCAATTCATGTGACGATGGTCGGGGCGTTGCTTGTGCTTTTTCTCTTCGCGGCAGGCTGGTCCGGGACTGCAATGGCCGGTGGTGCCGAAGCGCAGGAGCAGGGCAGCTTTTCCGGGCCGGGCTGGATCATGGCGACGGTCAAGCCATTGAGCGATTCGGCATTGGAAACCAAGGCGAATAACGCAACCCGGACGGGCCCGACCGCCGCACTTCTTGGCGCTGCGACGCTTTCAGCCACATTCCAAAGTCCGGAGATAAAAGAACTGGCCCGGGCTCTTCTGTATGACCCGAAATTGATCTACGACTACGTGCACAACCACATCGAGTACACCCCCTATTACGGCTCTCTAAAGGGAGCAACGCTCACCCTTCTCGACGGATGCGGCAACGATTTCGACTAGGCCTCTCTCATGATAGCGCTCCTTCAGGCGAGCGGGTACACCGCGCAGTATGTCTACGGAACGATGAAAATCCCCGGGACCGACCTGGAGAGCTGGCTCGGAGTGCAAACGCCTCAAGCGGAAGGAAACGTCCTTGCGAACGCCGGCATTCCGGTGCAGGGAAATACCATCGGGAGCGACGGAACTGCGACACTGAACAGGGTTTGGGTACAGGCGACCATCAATGGCGCCGCCTACCAATTCGACCCGGCTTTCAAGACTTATACATATTATCCGCAAATCAATATAGGCAAAGGGCTCGGATACGGCCTCACAAGTTTCATAGGGGATGCGACAACCGGAGCCACCATCGGGGCCGGCCCGGTATATGTGAAAAATCTGAACAACGCAAACATCGGAAAAGATCTTGCCTCCTATACGATGAACCTCGTCAGCGTTTTGCGAAACGCGCAGTATGCGAACCTGAGTTTCGATGAAACGATCGGCGGACGGCAGATAGTCCAGACGATCCTTTCCGGCTATACGACCACCCTACCGTTTTCAGCAACGGCAAATTCAACGTGGAGCAGCATACCATCGCAATACGAATCCACGATCGAGATCAAGTTCCCGGACGCAGGCCTCGATTATACAACCAATACCTCCAACCTGGGCGGATCGCGTCTCACTATCACCTACACCGCGACGAACCACCAGCCGCAGCTCACGCTGGACGGAACGATAGTGGCCACCGGTACTGCGACCGCGGCCGGCAGCCGCCATGAATGCGACATAAAGCTAACCCATCCTTACCAGGGGAGCGATCAAACGGCGCCGTACCCGTCGGTTGTGAGCGGCAGCACCTATGCGGTTGTCTATGACTTCGGCGGGGTAAACGATTCACTGATACGGCAGCGCGAGAAACTGCTTTCGACCTGTACCAATCAGGGGCTCAACAGCCGGTCCGAGCCGGTCCTGGGCGAAACGCTCAATATAATGGGCCTTACATGGCTGAAAGAAGTCGGGTTGGTGGATCGACTCCTTTCATACGTTACGGGCACCGTGTCCATAAATCACCACAGGGTGGGGCTTATGGCAGATGAATCGGCCGAGGGCGGGGGCTATTACGTGGATGTCCGGGCGGCGATGAGCAGCATCGTCTCTCAGCATGGCGTTTCCTCTGACGAAGTGGCCCATTTCAAGGAGTTCGGCCTTGTGGCCAGCGCATTCGAACACGGGATGCTCGAACAACTGATGGGGTCGAGTCACCTGGCAGCCTCCACCATGAAACTCTTCCAGGTTGCAAACGACAGCGGCGTTCCGATCTACCTTGTAGACAGCAGCACGACCTATAGCTCGGTAAAGCCGCTTCTCCAAAATTATTCGACAGCGGACCTGAACACGAACTTCCCGAATCTTCTGGCCAAGGGCGACACCCTGATTCTACCGGCTAACGGACAGCTCCCCGTCGATAAGTGGAAAGGTGAGGGTTATATATCCAAGCTATTTCAGACGGGAAACTGGAGCATGGGAATGATCATAGGCGGCGGCTATTCGGGCGGATACGGCGGAGAGCAGATACCGGTGAGCACGCCTCAGGTCCAGCAGGTTGCAACGAACAACAGCACCGCCAATATCAGCCCCGCCACCGTCCAACTCAGCGCCAGCCTGGCAAACACGGTCCCATTGGCGGCGGAGCCGGTGGAGATGGCGGGCGGGGCATTTCTGCAGGACCACACCGATCTCGCGCTCGGCCCGGCCGCGCCCCTGGGTCTGGCGTTTTCGAGATCCTATGACAGCAGCCTCAACCTGGTAAATCGCGCTATGGGCTACGGGTGGTCGAACGGATATGATATTTATATTACTCCGACAAGCGACGGCAACCCGGGGCTGGGAATGCGCCAGGCGGTCGATGCGGCGCCCATGATCGCAGCACTCTACGTGGCAACCGATCTGCTCAAAAACCAGGACACTTTGCAGGCGTGGGTGACGGCGTCTCTTGCGAGCAAGTGGGCGGTCGATCAGTTGATCGACAATGCGGAGACGGTGAATTTCGGAAAGAAGGTCATGGAATACATACGGCTCCCTAACGGCTCCTATTCGCCACCCCCCGGCGTCACCACGCAGGCGGTTAAAAACGGAGACGGGACGTTCAGCCTTCACGAGCGCTTCGGCACGGTCCTCAATTTTAATGCGAACAACCAAATCGGGACCATCACGGATGTCGATGGAAACACCATGTCGTTCGGCTATTCGGGGAGCAACCCGGTCACGGTGACCGACGCCTTCGGACGTCGCCTTACTCTCAATTACAGCTCGGGGCTTCTCACCTCGGTCGTCGATTCCTCCTCGCCAGCCCGCTCCGTTTCTTTTGGCTATGACTCCAGCAAGAATCTTACGAGCTTCACCGATCCGGATGGCTACACCTGGAGATACGGCTACGATGCAAACCATCTCATGACCTCGATCCGGGACCCTGCCGGAAACACCACGATCACCAACGGCTATGACAGCCTGGGGAGGGTCGACTCCCAGGTGGCGTTGCGCCAGGGAGGCGCGACGGCCACCTACCAGTTCTACTTTTCCGGCTACCAGAACATGCAGGTAGACCCAAAGGGGCGCATCACCGCCTATTATTTTGACGATCAGGGTAGAGACATCGCAGAAATCGATCCCCTCGGCGACACGACGGGCAAGTCCTACGACGGGCAGGACCACGTGATCTCCACGGTAGATCCGAAGGGCGGCCAAACCCTGTACGGCTACGACGCCGCCGACGATCTTACCTCCGTAACGAACGCTTTAAACGGAAAGACCACCTACGGCTACGACGCTCAGTTCAACCGTACCGATGTAACAGACCCGCTGGGGCACGACACTCACTCAGGTTATGACGCAAAACACCACGTCGTAGACACGATAGATGCGATGAACGACAAGACGAGGGCCGCCTACAATTCCCGCGGGCTCCCTTCGAGCAGTACGGACGCGCGGGGAACGGTCACAAATCTTGCCTACGACGGCTACGGTGCCCCGGCGACCATTCAGACGGGCGCGCACTCGCAACTAACGGAGACCCACTATGCGACCGGGCTGCTCGACACGCTGACCGACCAGGGCGGGTCCCAAACGAGCTTTGTCTACAACAATCGGGGACTGCTTCTTTCCATGACCGACCCTTTCGGTAAAGTCGGGACCATGGCGTACGACGCGGATGGAAGGACCTTGCATAAAACCGACAGGGACGGAAATACCATCACCTACTCCTACACTCCGGACGGAAAAATCGACACGATAACCTATCCGAATTCCTCGACGGTGAAATTCAGCTACGACATCCAGGATAACGATAACCTCGCCCACATCGACGATTCGACGGGCAGGACCTCCTATACCTATGACGCGGACGGCCGGGTCCTTTCGATAACCGATCCGTTCGGTTTCACCGTTTCCTACGGGTACGATGCCGCGGGAAATGTAGCGAGCCTCACCTATCCGGGAGGCAAAAAGGTAAACTACACCTACGACGCCCTGAATCGTATCGAGAACGTGCGGGACTGGCTGGGGCAAACGGCGACCTACACCTACGATTCCGCCGGAAGGTGCACGGCTCTCACCAACTTCAACGGAACCAAGGTCGTCTACGCCTACGACAATGCGAACCGGCTCACCGGGGAGACCGTGACCAATTCCGGTGGGACGGCGATCGTCAAATATTCCTTCACCCTCGACGCGAACGGGAACCGCATCGGCGAGACCCGGAGCGCACCGCTTCTTCCGACCCCGGCGAGCCAGTTGGTTTCCTATTCGTACACTTCCACGGGAAACCGCCTGGTGTCTGTCGGCGGATCGAGCTTTGCCTACGATGCCGACGGGCAGTTGAAGACCGGGTACGGCTCCAATTACACCTTCGACTATGAGCACCGGCTTATGGGCGCGGGGGCGGTCCACTATACATACAACGGAACCGGAAACCGCGTGCAGATGGTCAACGGGACGACGACCACCCGCTATGTCCTTGATGCGAAGGGAAATGTCCTGGCGGTTGCGGACGGAAACAACCAGGTCACCGGCTATTTCATCTATGGAGCGGGACTGCTCGAAGGGGTGACATCGGCAGGTGCTGCCTATTGCTATCATTTCGATGCGAACGCAAACACCATCGCCCTTACCGACTCATCGGAAAACGTCGTAGACTCCTACGCCTACGACCCTTTTGGCTCAATCACCGGCCAGGTGGAAAGTGTTCCCCAGCCTTTCAAGTTTGTCGGCCGGTTCGGCGTTATTGCCGACCCCAACGGGTTTTATTACATGCGGGCGAGGTATTACGATCCGGCGGTGGGGAGGTTTGTGAGCGAGGACCCTAGCGGGTTTAGCGGGGGGGATGTTAATTTGGATACATACGTGAATATTGTCGGAAAACCCCAGCCTGAAGCTAATCTTTATCTTTATGCCTCCGCCAACCCGGTCATTTTTATAGATCCCTACGGTCTCAGGGATTGGAACATGATTGGAGGAGGCGCGATTGTGCTCGTCAATGGCGTTGGGCAGTTTTTTGCCGGCGGTGCTCTGGCGTACGTTGGTTTTGCTGAAGCTGACTCTGTCTTATTCGCTCCAGCTGCTCTCCATACCATAGGATTGGGGGGAACACTGATGGCTACAGGCGTAACCACTGGGGCGATAGGGTGGAATATTATTTCCAAAGCGTGGGACAATAATGGTGCTACCCAGAGTCCACCTTCCTCCCAAATTTCGGCACAGCCGCCAAATGTTATTAACTCGCCGAGTTCGGGCTACAAGTGAGAATTTCCTGGCCGTCCGAATGCAATTATGGAGCCGGGATGACACATTAGGAGAGCCAATGTTCTGGGTATTGTTCGCAACCTTTTTCCTTTTGGCAGGCATTCTCGGCGCATACTTTTGCCGGAAGTACATATATGGTAATAGGCCTAAAGACTGGAAGCCCATTTTGACTAACAAGAATGATACTTGGTACTCGATGTTCAAGGATGTGATTACTAGAAAGAAATCGAAAGATTAACGATGAGGATATATTACATGCTGGCACGATACATTTTTTGTGAAGAATCGAAGGTTGGCAACTGGATCGTGAGCCACATATTCCTATGTGTTGTCTGCTTTCTAATATTTTTTTTCCTTTCCATTGCATTTACCAGGGACGTGTCCGTCATTTGGGGGCTTTGGTGGTTAGTTCCGCTGTTTCTTGGATTGGGTGCTTTGATTAGGTTTGTATTTCGCGATATGTGCAGTCGGGTGGAAGTTGACACCGTCACCGCAAAGATCAAGTTTTTCAGGTTCTACCATAATGCCGTTGAAACTCCGGTGCGCTCGGTCGAGTTTCGTTGCGGCTATAGGTTTGCGCGCTTCTATGCCGAGGAGAAGTTCGCCATTTCCCCCGGATATACCAATTTGATAGCTGAAGTGCTTCCAGAGGGCGTGGAGATCAAGTTTTCAGATGGCTTTTGGGGCCGGCTTGGCAAAAGGCAATTCGAGAAAAGAAGGCGCACCAAAGCCAGCGGAAAATAAAGGAGATGTCCAGGATAGCATAGAGAAAACGCCCCCGGAGCTTCCGGACAACCTTTCCGGCGGCTTCGGGGCCTTCAGCGGCTTTGGCCGGGGCGGGAAGTCGCTTCGCATCGGCACGATCCGATAATGCTGCATTATCGAGACGTGGCCTTCCGTCACGGCGCTTGAAAACTGAAAGCCAAGCGCGGCGCCGGAAGCCTTCCCTCGCTCTGGCTTTACATAACAAGGGTGTTATGTAAGCTTGCCTCGCCCGGCTTCGCTCCCTTCGTCCCCCACGCCACCGGAGGGTTTGAGCGGGGGTCGGGTTTGAGCGGGGGTTTTGAGCGGGGGTCGGACCAGGCTGGACGAGCTATTGACGCTGGTTCATGTCAAAAGTAAGGGGTTTTTGCGGTCTAAAAACGATGTTTTTGAGGCTGAAAAACCGCATTTTACAACAGCCTCCGCGCAACCCTTCCCGAGGCTTCGGGGCCTCCCGTCGCTCAGCCGTCTCTGTAGATCGAACCGCACGGCTCCGATGATTGCCCCATTATCTGGACACGGCCTTCCCGGTCATATCGCCGGCAAAGCTCAGATAATTGGCTTGCAGGCATTCCGTACGATCTGTTTCCAACTGCAGGGGGAGATCATGGAAAAGAGAATTTGCATATCGACTCTATTGGTCAACCTGGTTTTGTTAGCTTTTGCCGCTTCAGTTTTCGCCGCCGATATTCAATACAGATACGACGACCTGAACAGGCTCGTAGGGGTCTATTACGTTAACAGCCAAGCTGTCGGGTACAGCTATGACGAGGCAGGAAACAGGACCGCACTTAGCGTAGTGTCCATCCGGAAACCCCGGGTTTTCAGGTTCAAGCCTGAGGCAAAATCTACGTCTGAAGGAAAATTCGCCTCAATTTGGTAAAAAAACGAACCTTTTAG
>JAKAJS010000208.1 GCA_021813685.1 Deltaproteobacteria bacterium
TATTTTGATGCGAAGCTTTCCGTTACAGAAATTCTGCTGATACCACAGCTCGAAGATCTGCAGGTACGGCATGGTGTTTTGCTTATCGAAAATTTGTAAATCGCCCACCAGCACTTTGGAAGGGTTTCGGCCCGCATGGTCTTCCAGGTCCACGAAAAACCTGGCGCCGCCCCAGCCAAGAAATTTCCCGGCATCGATTCCCAGGCTGAGATCGCTCGTAGAGGCCGCAACCAGGGTGTTGGTGCGAAGACCCCCGTAAAAATTACTAAACCCTGCCAGTTCGAAATCGGCCTCGATCGTAACGCCTGCCGCCTCGAGCCTTTGGCGCGCCCCGCCCCAATCCCCCGTGGCTTTGTCCGAAAACCCCGAATTCCCGACCTGCTGCCCCCGGGCGGAAGGTGGGGCGATCGCCAGTACAATCAGGGCAAGAGCCGCCCAGATACAGGAAAACCGTTTCACTCAACTCGGTTGCAGTATCGCGCCGGCATCGCTTCCGCGGCTCCTTTCCACCACTCGCCCCTCGAACAGGTTCAACGCATCCGCACGCATGGAGTGTCCCTTTTGACAGAATTATCCCGAATCGCTAACTATTGGGGCGAGTGCTGTCAAGAACCTCTTACCGGATGCACTTCCCATTGGATCAACCGGCGCCCATCAGGAAACCCGACCTAAAGCGCGGCCTGGACCGCCCCGCCCCCTTTTTCAAAGGGGGATCGCCCTTCGCTAATGCAAAACCGTCTCGGAAGTGTTTTGTCTGGCCAGTTCCTCGTCCCGCAAAATTTTTCGCAGCACTTTTCCTACCGCGGATTTCGGGAGAGACAGGCGAAACTCGATCGATTTGGGAATCTTGTAGGCGGCGAGCCGCTCCTTGCAAAAGCTCACGATATCCTCATCCGTGGCGGTCTCCCCCGGTTTTAGCACGATGTAGGCCTTGAGCGTCTCTCCCCGGTACTCGTCGGGCATTCCGACCGAGGCGGCCTCAAGGACCTTGGGGTGCTGGTAGAGCACCTCGTCGATTTCTCTCGGGTAGATATTGTATCCGCCGGCGATCACCATGTCCTTCTTGCGGTCGACGACGAACAGATAATCGTCTTCGTCCCGGACGACGATATCCCCGGTGCTGAGCCAGCCGTCGCGCAACTGCTCGGCCGTATCCTTCGGGCTGTCGAAATACCCCTGCATGACCAGCGGACTCCTGATCAGAAGCTCCCCGGGTTCTCCCCGCCGCACCTCCTCCGCCCCCTCCGCCACGTCGACGATCCTTATGTCCGTATCCGGAAGCGGAACGCCGATGCTGCCCGTTTTCTTCATCCCCAGGATGGGAGAACTTATCCCCAGGGAGGTCGTCTCGCTCATTCCCCAGCCCTCGGTAAAAAGGATCCCCATCTCCTTCACCCTCTCGATCAATTCCCGGGGCATGGGGGCTCCTCCCGAATTGAGAAGGCCGAACTTTTCGCCAAGCTCCAGTTCTTCGGCCCTCGGATGGCTGATAAGGGCCGTAATCATGGTGGGGACGACGGGGAAAAAGGTGATCTCCGGGAATTTTGCGAGCGTTTCGACGATTTCGTCGATCTGGAACCGGGGGATCAGTATCTGGGTGGCGCAATTGAACATGGCCCAGTTCATCACGACGATATTTCCATAGACGTGGAAAAAGGGAAGTACTGCCGCAACTGTGCGGCGCTCGGGGGGCGTAAGGCTGGTGGTTCCTCCCCACAGGCTGCATTGCAGCGTAGAGGCCACAAGATTTGCATGGGTGAGAACGGCGGGCTTGGGCAGCCCCGTTGTTCCCCCGGTAAACTGGATCATGCAGGGGTCCTCCGGGCGGACCTCGACACCCGGGCGCCCGGCCCGCAGGCAGCCGTCCAGAAGCTCCGAAAAATGTCGCCACCCTGCTTCGAGCTCCAGGCCCTTTGCCGTGCTCCGGGGAACCCCGGCGATGAAGTCCGAAACCCTGGTTACGATCACCCGGGCAAGATCGGCCTCGCGGCAGAGCAGACGAATGACCGGCAGAACCATGTCGAAGGTAATGAGCGTGCTCATCCCGGTCTTTTCGACCGCATGCTTCAACTCTGCGGCCGTATACATCGGGTTGAGGTTCACCACGACCGCTCCAAGACTCAGCGCCGCGTAATTGGCGATGAGGTACTGGGGGCAGTTGGGCAGATTGATTCCCACCCGGTCGCCCTTCTGGACGCCGAGGCCCGCAAGAGCGTGCGCCATTCGCCACACCGAACGGCGCAGGTCCCGAAACGTCATTTGGGTCCCGTAGAAATGGCAGGCCGCCTTGTCCGGAAAATAGTTGGCGGGAATATCGAGCAGATTGTGCAACGGAATGCGAGGGTAGCGGATCGTAAGAGGAACGTTATAGTCATAGTGCCTTTGCCAGGGTCTTGATTCCATGCGGATAACTCTCCTTCATTGACTATTGTTCAAGACGATGTCTGCCGGTCCGGCCGTACAAGAAGAGAAGATGCGCCGCAGGGTGCGAAGGAAGATGGGAAAGAGGAACGGGAATCGAGAATTGAGAGGAGCGGGAAGCAAAAGAGGGTTTTTCTCCCCGCTTCCCGCCGATGCAAAAGTTTTTAGACGGCTCGCTCGATGATCGTAGCCACGCCCTGGCCGCCGCCGACACATGCGTTTGCGCATCCGTACCGGCCGCCCCGATCTTCGAGGATGCGCGCAAGAGTGCCCACAAGGCGAATGCCCGTCGCTCCCAAGGCGTGCCCTATGGCGATTCCGCCACCCTTAACGTTGACTTTTTCCGGATCGATCCCCAGTTCCTTAATGCAGTTCAGGGCGACGATCGAAAATGCCTCGTTTATCTCCCAAAAATCGATCTCTTTCGCCTGCAGACCCGCTTTTTCCAGGGCTTTCCGGCTGGCGGGAACCGGTCCGGACCCCATGACGGTGGGGTCAACACCCGCAAAACCGACAGATTTTATGACGGCCAGGGGCTTGATTCCCTTGGCCAGCGCCTTCTCCCTGGACATGAGGATCATGGAGGAGGCCGCGGCATTTAAGGGCGAAGAATTTCCAGCGGTGATCTGATGATCTTTCTTATAGGCCGGAGAGAGCTTCAGGAGGCCTTCCAGAGTGGTATCGGAGCGCACGGCCTGGTCGGTTGAAATTTCGGCAACCGTTCCATTGGCCTGCTCGGCCTTTACAGGAAGTATCTCGCCGGTAAAAAAGCCCTCTTCCTGAGCCTTTGCGGCGAGGGTATGGGAGCGCAAGGCCCATTTGTCCATATCCTCCCGCGTCAGCCCGGATTTTACGAGCAGTTTCTGGGCCGTCAGCCCCATGTTCATGGAGGTCATCATGTCCCAGTGCAAAAATTCGGGTGCCGAGTAGAGGGCGAGGTTCGGTGCGATCAATCCGCCTTCGGTCGTCCAGAGCCCCATGGGCACCCGGGTCATGTGCTCCATCCCCCCGACCATCACGACATCGGCGTTATCGGTTGCGATTTCCATGAAGCCCATATGTATGGCGGCCATGGAGGAGCCACACTGCTGGTCTACAAATTTGGCAGGAATCGTTTCGGGAAAATTGGCAAGAAAAATGGGAAACCGCCCCCCGTAGGCCCACTGCTCCCCCACAGCGGTGGCGCACCCGACAATGAAATCATCTATTTCCTCGGGGCTTATTCGCGTCCTTTTGGTCAGCTCGGGCAAAAGCTTCGCCAGCAGCTCGTCTGCCCTCAATCTGGCAAAGACATCTCTTGCGGGGTCCTTGGGGCGAGAACGCGACTGGGCGGTCCTGAGATATCCGGCAATGATCACTTCTTTCATTTTTTCGTCTCCTTTCACAATCAATCGTCGAAAACGGAGCTGTGCATTCCGACCGTGAGATCGTCCGATTCCATGAGTCTCGCCGCAAGGCCGTTGATTTTGGGCATCTCATAATGAAAAAAGTAGCGCATGGTGTGAAGCTTCCCCTCGTAGAAGCGGCGGCTCGCATCCGAGCAGGGGCCGTCGAGCCCCTTACTGGCCGCAAGCCCCTGGGCCAGCCACTGCCAGGCGACGACTACGATGCCGAAAAGCTCCAGATAGAGGGTCGCATCGGCCAGGAAGTTCTCCAGGTCGTTTTTCATGGCGAACTGAAGCCGGTGCATGGTAACCGCCCTCCATTTTTCCAGCCCTTCTTCGAGCCGTGCGGTGTAGGGCTTTAGGGCTTCGTGTGCAGCCGAGGCTCGGATGGTTTCGCCCACCTCCTCCAGGAAGAGTTGCACGGCCCTTCCCTGCTTCATCACCACCTTTCGCCCCAGAAGATCCATCGCCTGGATACCGGTCGTGCCCTCGTGGATGGGATGAATTCGTATGTCCCGGTAATATTGTTCGAGGGGAAATTCCCGGCAGTAGCCGTAGCCCCCCAGTATCTGGAGACCCTGGCTGACCGAGATGATGCCGTTTTCCGACGGGTAGCTCTTGGCAACGGGAGTAAGCAAATCGAGAAGCAGTTCGTAGCGTTCCCTGGCCGCAGCATCCTGCGTTCCGGCCAGGTCGGCGTAGAGGCCGCACTGCAGAATCACCGAGAGAGCCCCTTCGGAGACCGCCCGCTGAAACAGGAGCATTCGCCGGATGTCCGCGTGCTCGATAATCGACACCTGTGGCAGCGCCGGGTCCTTGGTCGAGGGCTTTCGCCCCTGGAGCCTCTGGCCGGCGTATTCGAGCGAGGCGTAGTAGGCGGCCGAGGTGATGGCGGTTGCCTGCATTCCCACACCCAGCCGCGCCTCGTTCATCATCTGGAACATGTAGGTAAGGCCCTTGTGCGGCTCGCCCACCAGAAAACCGCGGCAGTCGCCGTTTTCCCCGAGGCTTAACTGAGTGATGGGACAGCCCCGATACCCCAGCTTGTGGTAGACCGCCGAGACGTTTACGTCGTTTGCCTCAAGACCTCCGTTTTCTGTCGGCCTCTTTTTCGGAACGAGAAAGAGCGAGATGCCCTTGACGCCGGGAGGACCGCCTTTGATTTTGGCGAGCATCATGTGCACGACGTTATCGACCCCGTCGTGGTCGCCTGCGGAGATGAAGATTTTCTGCCCGGAAATCTTGTAATACCCCTGCTCGGTGGGCTCGGCCCGGGTGAGGATGTCCGAAAGCGAGCTTCCGGCCTGGGGTTCGGTAAGAGCCATCGTTCCCTGCCACTTGCCCGCAAGCATCGGGGGGACAAACGTTTCTTTGAGCGCATCGGAGGCGTGGGTCAAGATCAGGTGCGCGGCCCCCGTCGTCAGAAGCGAGTAGCCGGTAGCCGAAAAGTTGGCCGCTGCAAACAGATAGTCGCAGACCATGCGGATGGTGACAGGCATCTGCTGGCCGCCCACCTCGTAAGGCATGGCAGACCCCAGCCAGCCGCCCTCGCCCCATTCCTTCATCATGGTCCTCACCACCGGATGGACCCTCACCGCTCCCTCTTCCAGGACCGGCTCCTTCTCATCCATTTCGCGAAGATAGGGGTAGAGCAGGTTTGCGGCGAGCTTCATGGCCGTATCGATCGCAAGTTCGCACGTCTGCCGCGTATGGTCCTCGAAATAGGGCAGGCTGAAAAGCCGCTCGACATCGTGCACCTCAAAGAGCAAAAAGTCCAGGTTGCGCCTTCCGGCGAATTTATTGGCCATGGGTAAGCCTCCCTCAAGCCGGGTAAAAGGTTCTGCCGGACTGCGCCATCTCCTTTAGGAGCGGTGCCGGTTGGAACCGAGGTCCGTAGCGTTTTTCGAGTTCCACGAGCTTTTCGTAGACATTGGCGACGCCCCACTTGTCCGCGTAGCGCAATATTCCGCCCCTGTACGGGGGAAACCCCGCGCCGTACACCATCGCAAGATCCATATCCTGGGGCCTGTCGCAAACGCCCTCCTCGATCATGAGAGCCGCCTCGTTCACCCCAAGGGCAAGCATGGCGTCAATTATTTCTCCATCGGAGACTGTTTTGGGGGAAACCCCGTTTGCACGCAGATACTCCGTTACGACATCGACAACCTTCTGGTTGGGCACCGGCCTTTTCCCGCTGTAGTCCATGTACCCGGCCCCGGTCTTCCTTCCGTAGCAGCCCGTGCGGTAGATCGCCTCGGTCAGCGGATGAATTTTGTACCGTACGCCCAATCGCTTTTCGAAGGTCTTGTTGACGTGGTAGTTGATGTCTATGCCCGTTAAGTCGGAGAGCTCCCGGGGGCCCATGGGCATGCCGAAATCCTTCATCACTCTTTCGATCTGATCGGAGTCCACCCCGTCGGCCACAAGATGGATCGATCCGCCGAAAAGCCCCCCGAGCTGCCGGGATACGTAAAAGCCGGGCGCATCGTTTACCACGATGGGCACCTTTCCGATCGCCCGCGCAAAGCCTACCGCGGTGGCAAGGGTCGGATCGGAGGTCTTTTTGGCGCAGATGACTTCGAGAAGCTGCATGCGATGAGCGGGGTTAAAGAAGTGCAGCCCGATCATGCGACCGGGGTCGTCCAGGACCGAGGCCATCTCGGTGATGGGAAGGGCCGAGGTGTTGGTGGCAAAAATCGTCTCGGGTCCGCAGAGCCCTTCGACCTTTTTCCACAGCTCCTGCTTTACGGTCATGTCCTCGAGAACGGCCTCGATGACCAGGTCGGCATCCCGGATCTTTTCGAGCGATACGGTCGTCTGCAGCCTCTTCCCCAGAAGCGATTCGAGATCGGCCGCACTCATTTTCTTTCGCGAGATCGCGTGGTCGAAGGTCTTTTTTACACCCGAAAGAGCCTTATCCGCCGCATCCTCGTTGATTTCCCAAAGAACCGTTTCAAACCCGCTTTTTAGCAACACATGCACGATCCCCGACCCCATCACCCCGCCGCCAAGCATCGCGACCTTTTTTATCGGGCGCGGTATGATGCCCGCAATGCGCGGAAGCCTTCCCGCCGCTCTCGTGTTCAAAAAGATGCCGATGAGATTTTTGGCCACATCCGAGAGCGCGCATTCGCAAAAAAGATCGGCTTCACGCCGCAGATCCGCATCGATGTCGAAGGAGAGGCCCTTTTCCACCGCTTCGATCACCTTGAACGGGGCAAGGTAGCCCTTGGCTTTGGTCGTTGCCAGAAATCGGGCGCCGTTGGAGACTGCCTTGAGTTCGGCAGCGCTTGGAAGACGGGTGTGTGTGTTTCGCGTGCGCCGGCTTTCGATCGAAAGCCGCCCGGAAAGAAACCTTTGCGCAGCGGCGCAAGCGGCCCCGAGGAGATCTTCCGGCTCGGCCACCTCGTCTACCAGACGCCTGTAAAGAGCCGTTTGAGCATCGATCGGGTCTCCTTCCATCATCATCTGCAACGCGTTATAGAGGCCTATCAGCCGTGGCAGCCTCTGGGTCCCGCCCCCACCCGGGATGAGCCCCACCTTTACCTCCGGCTGCCCCAGGCGAACGGCTTTGGCTGCCACCCGAAAGTGACACGCCATCGCGATTTCCAGGCCGCCCCCGAGCGCGTTGCCGTTAATGGCGGCAATCACCGGCTTTGGACCGGTCTCAATCCGGGCAAGAAAATCGGACATGGCCTCAACCAGCCCCAGAAGAGCCGATTTATCCGTCATCTTGTAGATTTCCGTAAGATCTGCGCCCGCTATGAAATTCTTACCCGTTCCCGTGAGCACGAGCGCCCGTATCCCCGGGTCTTCGAAGCCGCTTACGACCGCTTCGCCCAACTCGAGGGTGAAGTGCTTCGACAACTGGTTTACCGGCGGGTTGTCCATGAAAATCACCGCCACCCCATTTCGGATTTCCACTCGCAGACTGCTATAGTCGGTCTTCATCCTTATTTACTCCTTCAGATGAAAATCATGAGAAGGGGGCGGGACGGTTTTCTTCCCGCTTCACGCTTCCCGCTTCCCGCTTCTTTTCGTCACCGAATCCGCCCGGTCGGAAGCACGCACAAGAACCGCCGAGGTAAGAAGCTCCGTCACCTGCTCGATTTCTTCGAACTTGTCCACGCTCGCGGAATCGCGCAACACGAACCACCGAATCGCCATGTGCACGAAGGCTCCGAAAAACATGTTTCGAAATACCCGGGAATTTACCGTCGGTCGAAACACGGCCTGAGCCTTCCCCTCCTCTATGACACCCTCGATCAGGGCGCCGTAGTTTCGAAACAGTTCGAAGGCGTTCGAGGAGTAAAACCTGTCGTTTGTCTGCACGCGCAGGAGAAACAATTTCAGAAACTCGCGGTCTTTCAGAAAACAGGAAAAATGATGCTTTATGAGCCTTCGAAGCT
>JAKAJS010000092.1 GCA_021813685.1 Deltaproteobacteria bacterium
TGGCATGCTTTGGGATCTTTCTTTGCGTCCTGGTCATCGTCGTCTATGGAAAAAGGTCATGCGTCCGTGGATTGCCGGGAAAGAGCGTATGAACAGTCATTTGCTAACGGCCCTGATTATCGGTTATATCCTTTTCGAACTCATCGAACATGTTCTTCTTCCATTGGCGTGGTCGTTTGCTGCCCGCAAGAGAAAATCCCTTTGTGGAAACGAGACGATGCTGAACAAAGTGGTGGAGGTCAAATCCTGGCGAGATGGGACGGGGTGTGTTCTTGTTGATGGAGAACTTTGGAATGCGGCGAGTGAGGACCATTTGGATATCGGAGACAAGGCGATTATCAGAACTGTCGATGGGCTGACGTTGAAGATCGCAACGTGCCCCCTCGTTAGTGAAGGAATCTCGAACAAATGAACCCCGTCATCCGAACGTACCGTATCCCCATTGCGGTCACCGCAGGACTGGTTCTGGCATTGGCTTTCTGGTCCTGGCAGGCATGGGGGGGGTATACGGGGCACGTTCTGGAAAACGAGCGGAGCCGGGCAGGCGAGGTATCCGCCATGCTGACCGGTGTGGTGAGCGGACTGGAGCAGAACGGCCGGCTTACGCGCGGCGAAATCGAACGGATACTGGAGAAAATCATCCGGAACTATCCGTATGAGTTCATCGTCCTCGAACAGGATGGCAGGCGTATTCTCGAGGCGGGTAAGGTCCCCCCCGCCTTGCGCTTGCCGGTAGAAGAAACCGATAGCCTCAAGGATGGCTATTTCCTGTACAGTCGAAAGGTTCAACTGCAGGGTGCGCGTGGGGTTTCCGACAAATCCCCCGGTCCCGGAATGAGCGGTCGAAAGCAGCTCATGATTATCGGCGGCGATGTTGGAGACCATGGCGCCCCGAAGGCGTTGACACACATGGTTATTCCTCTTGCTTCGGCCGTACTGCTCCTGTGCGCGAGCATCACCGCCTGGGTCATGGCCATCAGGAGCCGCATTCTCGCCGAACAGTTGAAAACGGAACGCACCCGTTCGGCTCACCTGGAAGATCTGGGGCTTGCCGCCGCCGGCCTTGCCCATGAGACTAAAAACCCTCTGGGCATCATTTCCGGTATCGCCCAACAGATTGCCCGTACGCCGGAAGTTCCGGAGCGAAGTAGAATGCTTATCGAAACGATCATCGATGAAGTCGATAAATCCGCTTCCCGCCTCGGCCACTTCATGACCTTTGCCAGACAGCGGGAGGTTAGACCGGTATCTCTGAATATTCAGGAAGTGGTCGCAAAGATAGCGGAGGTTCTCCAGGCCGAATTCGATGCGTGCGGTGTGTCTCTTCAGGTAAGCTGCCCTGCGGCCATCATCCTTGCCGATGAAGAGATGCTGCGACAGGTGCTCGTCAATCTTCTCCTCAACAGCCTCCAGGCCTCACCGGAGGGCAGCGCCATAAGGGTCGAGATGCAGTGCCACGGGGCACGGGCAAGCCTTGCGATCACCGATCGGGGGCGCGGAATTCCTCCTGAGCTGCTGCACAATATCTTCAAGCCGTATGTAACGGGAAACCCGGATGGGCATGGGCTCGGATTGGCCATTGTCAAGCGTTTCGTCGAAGATCACGGCTGGACGATCACTGCTGGCTCTCAGCCCGGCCAGGGCACAACCATGTGCATCTCCGGCATAGTTGCGGCAAAAAAAAGAGGGGGCAACCATGAACCCACACGTGCTCATAGTTGACGATGAGCTGCGCTACCGCGAGCTCTACATGCAGATACTCGGCGCAGCGGGTTTTTCGACTCAGGCTGCAGCCTCGGCGGAAGAAGCCTTGAGTATCCTCCGAAGGAGCGTACCGTCCATAGTGGTCAGCGACGTCCGCATGCCGGGTGCAAACGGGATCGATTTCCTGCGTCAGGCGCGCCGGGAGCATCCGGGGCTGCCGTTTCTCCTCGTGACGGCGTATGCGGATGTACGCGATGCGGTAAACGCGATGCGATTCGGTGCGGTCGACTACCTCTCAAAGCCGGTTGATCTGGATGAGTTGCTTGCGGCGGTGCGGGATGGGGCAGGTATTGGACTCGAGGTGGTGGAGCAAACGCTGCCGCCCGAGGCTCTAAGAGGCATTGTCGCCGAGAGTCCGGCCATGCGGAGCGCGCTTCTGGATGCCTATCGGGTCGCTCAAAGCGATGCCAATGTGCTGCTTACCGGGGAGAGCGGAAGCGGCAAAGAGGTCGTTGCCCTTTTCATCCACAGGAACAGCCCCCGGCGAGCCAGGGGCATGGTGACCGTAAACTGTGGCGCGCTGCCGGCAAGCCTTCTGGCCAGCGAGCTTTTCGGCCATGAAAAGGGAGCTTTTACCGGAGCCACGGGCCGGCGTCCGGGGCGGTTTCGTGAGGCCGAGGGCGGTACGCTCTTTCTGGATGAAATAGGAGACATGCCTTTGGAGCTGCAGCCTGCCCTGTTGCGCGCCATCGAGACCAGCCGCATCACCCCGCTTGGCAGCGACAAAGAAATCGCGGTGGACTATCGCCTTGTGGCAGCAACGAATCGAATGCTTTTGGAAGATGTCGAGGCCGGTCGGTTTCGCCAGGACCTCTACTATCGATTGAACGTTATCTCCATTGAGGTTGCGCCGCTTCGGGAGCGGGTGGAAGACATCCTGCCTCTGGCCCGTCATTTTCTGGCGAGGGGGCGAGTAGCAGACCATCGGCTCTCCCGGGCGGCGGCACAGGTGCTTTTGGCCCATCCCTGGCCGGGTAATGTCCGGGAGTTGGCCAACGCCATGGAGCGGGCACGTTTGCTCTCACAAACCGATGTGATTCTTCCCGAACACCTTCCTCCCGCGGTTCGCGCTTCCGGAGCCAAGACCAATCCCGAGGAGCCGGCCGCAAATAATCCACAGGATGTCAGGACGCTCGAGGAAAGCGAGACGGATATCATTCGCCGCACCCTGAAGCAAACAGGCGGGAACCGCACGCGGGCTGCCGAAATCCTGGGGATTACGCGGCGGGGGCTGATCTATAAGATGAAGCGCCTTGGAGTAGTGTAGCCGGCACCGCTGATAGCCCTCAGCTTCCACACTGCCACCCCGGGGGATACTTCGCGATCCGGGACTAACGGGGATGCCTCGGGGGGAGATTTCAAACTGGACTTCAGCTGTCCGGATTTTTATCGAAGGTCAAGGTGATGCCTGATTGCTTGCTCGATTTCCTCCATTGCCCGAGGGGTGAGATCCCCGATAAACCTGACGAGGCGGGTCTTATCGATGGTTCGAATTTGATCTGCCTTGGCCTTGGAATTCGCGGTAAGGTTTCCTTCACCTTTTAGTAGCTTCACTTCAAACGGGTATATCCTGTCGAGGTTCCCCGTCGTCACCGGCACGACTGTGACTGTCGGAGCGTATTCATTCCCGATATCGTTCGATACGACTACAACTGGGCGGGTCTTGGAAATTTCGCGTCCCACTGTCGGGTCGAGCGAAGCAAGATAGACGACGCCTCTTCTAATCCGCACCCAATCCCTCCATATCCAGTGGCTCAAATTCTCTTGCGATTTCGGCTGCTTCCTCCGAGCGCGCCTGATAGCCTTCCTTCATCAGCATTGCCAACTGCTCTCTTTTGACAGCGGCAATATGATCACGAATGGCCTCGATGATAAATTTGCTTCGTTGTCGTGGCCCGCTCAGTTCCTCGATCTCCTCCACAAGAGTCATCGGGATTTTGAGGTTCAGCCTGGCGAAAACAGGCGACTTCATGAGTGCCTCCTTGTGGGTCATTTAATTACGAATAATTATATGTCCTTTTTGAGCGCAAAACAAGGAGGATTCGTGATGCAGCATTTGCCATCGCAACCATTCCGGCCAGTGATCGCGGTTTGTTCCCGGCATTCGCGTTAAAGCGGAAACCAGGAAAGACTCTGTTCCCGGGGGAATCTTTATTCCAGTAACTTTTGTGTATAAACGAGGTGTTTCCGGAGTCCCTGTCTGAATAACTTCAACTTCCACCGGAACTTTTTGCACCATGAGGACCCGCCGATATGTATATCCGTCCCAGCGATCGATCAGATTTTCGGTTCGACGGCGCAAAGCCACACGGTTAAATCCAGTCTGAACGGGGCAACCAGTTCAAAAGAAAAGCTAAGAGAATCCAAAACAAACCTCTCGCAAATCAATATCCGATCACACCACCATGAGTTTCCCGCCTTCTCCTAATTTCAGCGCCCACACTTCTCGCAAAACGCAGAGCAGACGGTTTTTCCACTCGCACCTGCACCTCTGATACCCTGGGATTTTCAAGGCATATTCGGGCTACGGCTTCGGCAAGCGCTTCGACCGGGTGGAACTTTGAGGCTTCCACCATCGCGACGATTTGTTTTTTGATTCTACGATAGTCAACCGCGTCTTCAAATCGGTCGCTTTTCCCCGCGTTGATCAAGTCGGCGAATATTACAAGGTTCATGGTGACATCCTGTCTTTCTCGCCTTTCCTCATCGTTTATCCCGATTATGCATCGAACTCGCAGGTCACTTATCAGGATGCGGTCCATTGGAGTACTCCGTCAGATGGCGCCCGCCATCGACATAAACAACCTGGCCGGTCAAAAAGTCGCTTTTGAGCAGATAAACAGCCGCTTCGGCAATATCGTCGGGGTCTCCGTGGCGTTTGAATGGTGACGTTTGCGCCAACTGGTCAAAATAGCTCTCATCCTTCCCCTCAGGCGACAGAATCAGACCAGGCGCTATTGCATTTACTGCAATGGCAGGCGCAAACTCCAGAGCTGTCATTTTTGTCAAAACGAAAAGCATTTGTTTGCTCAGTATGTAGGCTACATGGGAAAAATCATAGCCCATGATTTTTGTATCAAGAATATTGATAATTTTCGCCCTGCCCACCAGGCGTGCAAAATCCCGGCTCAGCACAAAGGGCGCCCAGGCATTCACCTGGATATGCTGCAATAGATCTGAAAAATTAATCTCGTCGAGTTTTCCGGGCGAAAAAATCGATGCATTGTTGACCAGGATATCGAGGGTTCCGGATGCCTCCAAAGAGTTCTCGATCAGGTTTTCGTATTCTTCAGCCTTGGTGAAATCAGCCTTTGCGGGCCATGATTTTACACCAAAGTCGTCCAGTTCGGATCGAAGCTCATCGGTTTCTCCGGCCTCGAGCGGATAGTGCATAACAATGTTCATGTGATTGCAGACGAAGATTCCGAAATTGGATCAGCAACGTCTGAATTTCAATCGCAGTCCAGAGAGGTAAGACATGCATGCCTCACTATGCCCGTACCCCTCACTGCCCGGTTCAGATAAAAGGAGATGATTACCTTACTCCGGGAGGCAAAAGATCATGAAAGAGCGTATTAATTATCGGTTGGCAACAGGCGCTTATCACTCCCTGCTGGAACTGGAGAAATACCTCCGCGAATGCGGGCTGGATGAGCGATTACTTCACCTTATCAGGCTTCGCGCCTCACAGATCAATGGATGTGCCTTTTGCCTGGATATGCACTGGAAAGACCTCCGGGCATTGGGAGAGGATGAACAGCGGCTTTACTCGCTGGATGCCTGGCGCGAGTCTCCCTATTACAGCGAACGCGAGCGAGCAGCGCTGGCCTGGGCGGAGGCGATAACCCTGGTAGCACAGACTCACGTGCCCGATGAGCTCTACGATAAAGTCAAGGAGCATTTCAGCGAGAAAGAATTGGCGGATTTAACGATGGCGACGGCGGTGATCAATGCATGGAATCGACTGGCAATAGCCGGTCGGATAACGCCCGGGAAATATAAACCCGGTATTGACTTTAAGGACGCAGCATAGGCTCGATTGCTCATGGAGGTGTTGCGCCTGAGAACCACCACCAAGCGGGGCTCGTGGGGGTGAGCCAATCAGAAATATCTTTCTGCGGCCCACCCTTTGGAGCTGCTAAAAACCGTGCATCAAGCCCAAAGACGATCCTGCATATACTATGGTGTAGCGATCTTCAGTTCTCGGGAGTAATCGGTCAGGATTTGCGGCCCGTCGGCTCCGACAACCACGGTATCTTCGATCCGAATCCCCCAATCGCCTGTGTAGATGCCGCAATTTCCAATGGCTATTACCACGTTGTCCTTCAATGGAGGCGGTTCCTTTTCGCCGTGGAAGAAAGCATGCCCGGGAGGCAGAGGCGATTCTTCGAATTCTATTCCGATGCCGTGTATCGGAGGACCGAAGATGTGTTTCTCATGTCCAGCGGCTTTCAAAACTCCATGCATCGTTTTTTCCAATTCCATCATGCCAACGCCGGTCTTGACTTTGGAAAAAGATTCCTGCAAGGCCTCGGCAAACAAATCGTGGGCCTGTCGTTGCTCATCTGTGGGTTCTCCCACGCAAGCCATACGGCACATATCCGAACTATAGCCGTCTACCACCGGGTGAAGGTCTATCATGACCAGATCGCCTTTCTGAAGCTTTCGAAGAGTCGGCAGTCCATGAGCAATGCCGGTGCGAGGCCCCGATGATATGTAGCTGCGGTAGAAGTCTACGGCGCCATTTTGCCGCATGGCGTGCTCCGCTTCAGCCGTCACCTGGTTTTCAGAAACACCCTCCCTTACTGCCTGCAGTGCTGCCTCCATTCCAGCCACCGCCACAACAGCCGCCTTCCGCATCGCTTCTATCTCAGAGTCCTCTTTCACTATGCGCAATTCGGACATGATTGGAGTGCAATCGGCAGCGGAAACCGCTTCGGGCTTGGCGTGAGGATGGATGAGCATACCCATTCGGGGTTGAGGTAAAAACGCATATTCCAGCCCTACCACACCCTTCGTGATCCCAAAGTGAGAGAAATTGTGGGCTATTGAATGGATCATGCCCACCTCGTCATCAAAACTGCTTATCCGGTCAAAATGTGCGTGTTGCTTCACATCTTCAGTGTCCGTAATCGGTACGCCTAATGCGACTTCTCCCTTTACGGTTACCATGGCATAGGCACATAAGCGACCATCTCCGGTCAAATAGAACATATTGGCGGGTTTGGTGAGTATCAGCGCGTCAAAACCGGCTGCCTGCATGAGGTGGGTGCACTTCTGAATACGGTGTTGGTAAGGTTTGAGACTCATAAATTGACCTTCCTCTATGGGTTTGCTGCTAAATAACTTTTGGCGAACGCTTACTATACTTAATGCATGGTATCAATGGTTACCACTGTAAGGCAATATGATATTTCCGACATATTCCCGAATTCGTTAAAGCTGCTCCATAACTTCTTCGACCTTAATAACGAGAACACCCCTGGTCCACGGGAATATTTTTCTGGTTGCCTCAAAATATTCACCGGCACTTCGAAGCTCCCCTTTTCCGCGTATTCTACATCCTTTTCCCGCGCCATGAGCCCCTTCCACAGTACGCGTAGCACAAATCATCTCTATCGTGTCATCCTTCAGAAGGTTTTGCTCCGTTTTCTGGTATCCTCCGGCAGGCACCAGAATGATTTCATCATCTCTTATGCCAAGAACTCTAATGTATTCTCCCCAAGTGGCCGCAAGATGGGGGCCGTCAGCACCGTGCGTTGCAAAGGCGACCCACTCCGCCGCATTGATAACTTCTTTACATTTTCCTTCTATTTTTGCCATGAATTCTCACCCCTGTCGTCAGCTCGATGTTTTTTACCAGCTCATATTGAGAGAGCATAAATAAGATACGGCGCCGGCCGCACTTGTTCAAGACTTTCAAACAATCCGAGCCGGCCTTGTCAATCGCGCGCAGGGCTGAATTTCGCGGGGCCGGGTTGTGACGCCGGAACGTGGCGCTCTTTCTGCACTTTACTTCATGCATCATTTCTTTCTGCTGCCTTGCCAATGACGATAACTGACCTGATCATTGTGGAGCCGCCGGTCAGACACTTATTATTTATAATGAACAACGTGCTTTGAATTCCAAACGAGACAGGGCTGAGGGTGGATGACGGGTCTTTTCGGATGCTACTTGGGTTGTTCAATCTTTCCTGGCGAGGGTACAGAAAGGTTCGCCGGGGAGTGAAAAAGCGAATCGCCCGGCACATGCGTCAATGTGGATGTCGGGAAGTGGGCGATTATCTGATTCTTCTGGAGGAAAAACCCGAAGTCGCACATGAAGCAAGAAAACTGCTAACCGTGCCCATCAGCCGCTTTTTTCGAGACCAGCGTCTTTGGGAAGTTGTTGAGAGTTCCGTCATTCCTGAACTTATGCGGGAAATCGAGATAACCGGACCCGGGCCTGTTCGAGTGTGGTCTGCCGGGTGCGCATGCGGCGAGGAAGTCTTCAGCCTGAAGATCTTATGGGATGAGTTCGAAAAGAAGTTCCTGAAAGCGTCTCCTCTGGAGATATGGGCCTCGGATACAAATCCCGAGGTGCTTGAAAAGGGCCGCGTCGGCATATATGAGAAAACCGGTTTGAGAAATCTGTCCCCCGCAACCGTGCAAAACTACTTTGTTCCAGTTGCGAATGGGTTTCGCATCCAGGAAGGACTTAGAGGGGAAATTCATTGGATAGAACACGATTTCATCTCCGAAAGCGCCCCTTGCAAGAATTTCGATATGATTTTCCTTCGAAACAATCTGCTCACATATTATGAGCCGCCCACAAAAATGCGAGCACTCATCCAGGTCTTGACGGCATTACGTTGCGGGGGATTTCTGATAATCGGAAATAATGAAGAGATTCCAACTGGAAAGTTTCCGTTGAAGTCTTATTCCGGATACCGGTGTATTTTTCAGAAGACCTCGATTCCGTGATTGGCACAGTTACGGGGATCGCCAAGTACCGTTCCCCTGAGTCCACCACGCCCCTGTGGATTCTACGTGGTGGAGACCACCGGGGATCGCCTTGCGGCTTGTGAAGCAGGAAGCGCATCAGATTTCTCCACAGGGTATTCCATGGCTTGGGGCGCATGGAGAATGGGGCAGGCGGATGTTGTCACGCAGGAGGGCCCCGCGTTTAGTGGTGAGGCGGCCATCCTGGAATTATGTTATCTTCCAAAAGAGGCTCGGCCTGAACAAATAGGCAAAGAATCAAAAAGGGAACGTTAATGGAGAGAATTCTTCACATCACAAATGGTGACATGGCGGGTGAAAAATCAGAAAAAGCGGCATTCGCGACGACGTTCTCGTATGGCGTGACATTCTCTATGAAGGCCCAAGGAAGCCGGGGTGGCCGGAGGATGATATCTTGCGGGCAAGGGCCGAATTTTTAGAGATGGTCACCGGCGGTGGACTGCCCAGGGAACTCATTTTTGAGACCCTGAGCGCACAATATGAAAAATTGGCCGGGGCAGAGAGTTACGATGCTATTACCCTCTGGTTTGATGGCTGTCTTCTCGACCAATCAATGCTCTGCCATATTCTCACGTGCATGAGAATCAAATCGCTCGAAACCGTCAAACTCATATGCGTGGGCGAATTCCCGGGAATTGAGCCCTTCGATGGACTGGGCCAGCTTTCTCCAGAGCAGTTGGCTTCCATTTACGACAGACGGCAGAATGTAACTAAAGGTCAATTCGACTTTGCCGAACGTGTGGAAAGGGCTTTTGCATTACAGGATCTGTCTGAGTTGATCATTTTGGCCGGCCTTCGCAGGGCTCCGCTGCCATGGGGCCCCTCGGCGGCCGCGCGCTGGCTGCAGGAGCAACCGGATGAGGCCACCGGAATGGGGCAACTCGAAAAATTGGCTCTTCAGGCGGTACGTTCCGGATTGAGAACTCCCCGTGAAATCTTCATCTATTCCAAAGCCCATGACACTCATCCGGTTTTTTGGGGTGACATGACACTCTGGACGAAGATCAACAACCTTGCCACCCGCATTCCTCCTCTCGTGAAGCTGAAAGGTCCCATCCCTTTTCTCCCCCGATGGAACGACATTGAAACTCTCAGGTCATTTCGTGTCTATCCCACATAGCATTTCTTACATGCCGCACCCCGATTTCCAGTCGTACTGGTTGATTTTCGCTGTTGACGTGAAAGTCTGTCCGGGTGTAGTCACTCGTGACGAGTTTGCCCCATACCGGGCCGCTTATCGGGCGCCACTCGATGCCGGAAAAATGATATACTCCGCTTCTCAAAATTCCTGTACGGAGAAATGGATGCTAGCCACTATCACTGCCAAATTGATCGATGCAATGAAACGGACCACGGAGCGTATCGACGACTTTTTCGAAACGAACCGGGAGATATTTGGAGAAATCGATCCATCGCCATATAGTTACATGACATTTTGTTCTTTTCTCGTGGTGGCATCCTATTGTCCGGGAAAAGAACATTTCCCGAACACTTCGGTGGATCGTGAACAGAGTGACACGGAAGAGTTCAAAAATATTATTATTCAGGCGATCACCGATTCTGTTTTGCGGCGACATGCGGACGCGATTGAATTGATGCGGAGCGAGGCGGAAAAAAAGGACCATGCAGCTACGGCCCGGCAGCAGGTAGGGACGTTTGTCGGTGGGAAATATACCGAATATTTCACATATTTCCAGCTCGATATCGAAGAGTTGGCAGAGGGGAAGAGTTTGTATAAGAACCTTTCGTCCGCTTTCATGAGAGATGTCTTGGCCCGGAAGGAATCAGGCCTGCCCCTCGGCCAACCCACGGCGGACAATGTGTCATTCGGGCTGTGTCTTTCGACCACGATTTCCGGATTGCTGTCATTTTTTGAAAAAACCGACTCGTAGGCAGTCCCGAAGAGGTAGATGGTTTTCTTTTCCGCCTTGACCGCGAGGAGAGCTTCGACCAAAGCTCTAAGAAGCATCAGGGGCGAGCCGGCAGAGTAACCGCACGTGATGTCGACCTGCGAACCGGTTTGGACAAGGAAGCCGAAGGGGGCGGGTGCCCAGAGCCCTGAGACCGGTTCCGAGCGCGTAGACCGGGGATGCTCCATGTTCCGGGACCATCCGGGGGAGGGGGCGGGGCGTCTTCCGGCAGCATTTGACGAGAATGCACCCTACCTGCTGCTCAAAGCGATGCCGGCCTCCTTTCCTCTTGCGAGTGTCTTTTCTTTTTCAGCAAGTTCACGCCTCAATATCTTTCCAATCGTTGTCTTCGGGAGGCTTTCACAAAACTCCACATGTTTTGGTACCTTATAGGCGACTAAACTTTTCCGGCAAAATTCCTGCAATTCTTCCGCTGTGAGCTGCCGCCCTTCATGCAGTACGACCCACGCCTTCACTGCTTCAACCTGATCGCGGTCGGGAATACCCGCGACTCCAACTTCTGAAACCGCCGGATGGCTGGCGATGACCTCCTCCACTTCTCGCGGCCATACCTGAAATCCACTGGGCTTAATGACATCTTTCTTCCGGTCGACAATGAACAGGAACCCGTCTTCGTCCAAATAGCCCAGATCACCCGTATAGAGCCAACCATCCCGAATGGTCTTTGACGTCTCGGCCGGTTGTCGCCAATACTCCTTCATCAGTTGAGGGGCTCGCATCACGATTTCTCCAATCTCACCCGGAGGCAGGTCCCCCTTGCCGGTGTCTGCATCCGTAATTCGGATTTCAATATCAGGCAACGGGACACCGACTGCGCCGCGTTTGTACATGCCCCTGACGGGAGTCATCACTGCAGCCATGGTAGATTCGGTCAGAGCGTAACCTTCAACGAGGTGTCCGCCGGTAACATTTTCATAACGATTTTTAATCTCGGCCAGAAGCGGAGCTGCACCGGAAATGCTGACTTTGAGGCACGATAGGTCTGCCTGGCCCGATTTGACTTTAGGGTGGTTGAGTATGGCGTTGAAGAGGGTTGGGACACCCGGCAGCACGGCAGGTTTCATTTTTTCAATGGTGGCCAGCAAATCACCGATATCGCGCGGATTTGGAATTAGAATCAGAGGGGTCTGTGCGACCAGCGAGGTTGAAAAGACTCCTGCGAGGCCGAAGGTGTGAAATAGCGGCATGTTGACCATCGCTCTGTCATCCCATTGAACGAGAACATCCTTTAGCCATGAGCGGATTTGCATCCCTGAAATCAGCAATGCGTGGTGGCTGGAGACAGCAGCTTTTGGAATGCCGGTGGTCCCACCTGTAAAAAGCATTACGGCCGGGTCTTCGGGCTCGATCTGCACCGCCGGGCCGGCAAATCCGGCGCGGTTCCTACATATGTCCGCCAGCCGGTAATCACCGGATTTGAGCGTTATTTTATGTCCTTCCTTCTTCTCTCTGACCAGAGTGAACAGAATGCGCAATATCGTGGGCAGGTACTCTTTTATATTTGTAGCTATCACGGTTCTGAGCTTCGTGCGACCTTGAATGTCCCTGATCTTATTGTAAAATAGCGTCATTGTAACTACTGTTTCCGCCCCGCAATCGGTTAGAGCCCGTTCGAGCTCTGGCTCTGTGTAGAGGGGATTGAGCGGTACGGCTATTCCGCCGGCCTTCCATGCGCCAAGTATCGAAAAAATGAGCTGTGGCGTGTTTGGCAGCAAAAACGCCACGCGATCACCTTTTTGCACGCCCAGGTGCATCAGTGCGTTGGCGAAAGCATCGCTCAGTCTGCCCAATCGCTCATAGGTCATGGCGTGTCCCTTGAAGTATAGCGCTGTATGGTTGGGACGCTGCTTCTCTGTCTCGGCAATGATGTCAAGTAATGTGCGGTTTGGGTACGGCTGCAGTGAATGTGGAACTCCCTCATCGTAGCAGTGAAGCCACTTTTGATCAGCCATTGGAATCTCCTTCCGAGGATATTTGGACCTTGCTTTACACTCACAAAAGGCCCACAGTGAATCGAGATGATGCCCTCTATGTCCAGTCCTGAGCGCACGGCTTTTCTGTGGGAGGTCTCCGTTCTATTAACCGGCTCCGGCGTCAATCTCTGCAGCGCAACTATCCAAATAGTAGTGATTCGTAATCAGAACATGTGTGTGCAGGATCAGATTGAATTTGTTCTTCGCCGGGGCAATGCATTTCTGGAATTTTTCCTAAGATCGTTGCTCATTGCCTCTTATGTCTAACATGGTAGACGGCCGCTTCGTATTCCATGCGTACCGGTCGCGCCGTTTTTGCCTCTTTCCGGGCAGGCTTTAATCTACGAATTAAGTCGGATTTTTCTGCTTTCAAGGGTGCCCCCTATTCTTTCACTATGTGGCTGAGACCACCGCATCCCCGGCGGTTTCCACCACATCCTGTCCTAGGAGTCTTCTGCGGCCGAAAGGGGCGGGGCGATATCTTCGAGGGTTTTCTTTTCCGCCTTGACTCCGAGGAGGGCTTCGACCAGGGCGGCCAGAAGCATCAGGAGCGAGCCGGCGAGATAGCCGCAGGTGATGTCGAACCGCGAGCCGGATTGGACGAGGAAGCCAAAGAGGGCGGGTGCGCCCACACCGCCGAGACCGGTTCCGATCGCGTAGAAAAGGGCCAGGGCCATTGCGCGGGTCTCTACGGGAAAGATCTCGCTTGCCGTAAGATAGGCAGAACTGGCAGCCGAGGAGGCGATAAAGAAAATGGCTGCGAAGGCGAGGGTCTGGCCCGCAGAAGAAAGATCGTCTTTTGCAAAAAGAAGTGCGGTCATGGCAAGCAGAATCCCGGAAAGAGAATAGGTGAGGGTGATCATGCGTTTTCGGCCCACAGTATCGAAAAAGTGGCCTATGGTAAGGGGCCCCAGCAGGTTTCCGAGGGCGAAGGGAATGAGGTAGAGGCCCACCTGGTCGGGGCGTACCTTGAAGAAAAGGGTCAATACGAGCGGATAGGTAAAGTATATGCCGTTGTAGAAAAAAGCCTGGGAAGCCATGAGGGAAAAGCTGAGAAACGCCCTGGCCCGGTATTTCTTAAAGATTGTCCGGAGAATGTCCAAAAAGCCGATATGCCTGCCGGTCCTGATAGCGATCCAGGAGTCTGGCCGGGGCAGGGGAGGAAGGCGCCGGGAGTGCTCGATGCTTTTTTCTATTTCGGAGACGATCTGCTCGGCCTCACCCGCGCGGCCGTGCGTCAGGAGCCATCTGGGGCTTTCCGGGATGTAGCGGCGAAGAAAGATGATACCAAGCCCCAGGACTGCGCCTGAAAAGAAGGCGATACGCCAGCCGAGGTTTATCGGGAAGATGTTTTGATCCAGGAAGAACAGGGTTGCGCTCGAACCCAGGATCGTGCCCATCCAGAAGGTGCTGTTGATAATGATGTCGGTTCTTCCCCGTACGCGGGCCGGGATGAGTTCATCGATCGCAGAGTTTATGGCCGCATATTCGCCTCCTATGCCGGCCCCCGTAAGGAACCGAAAAAAGAACATGCTTCCGAAGCTCCAGGAAAAAGCCGTAAGAGCGGTCGCGGTGAGATAGACCATGAGGGTTACGGTGAAAAGCTTCTTTCTTCCAAGCCGGTCGGTGAGATAGCCAAAAAAAAGCGCCCCCAGAACCGCCCCGGTCAAATAGCCGGTGGCGACGAGGCCCACCTGCGTTCCGCTGAGCCCCAGGGTGCGCTGGTCAATCAGGACGCCGCTTACCGCCCCCTTGATCGTTACCTCCAGACCGTCCAGAACCCAGGTGATCCCGAGGGCCGTTACGACCAGCCAGTGCCACCTGCTCCAGGGCAGTCGATCGAGTCTGGCGGGGATATTCGTTCTCGTCGACGCCGATGGCAATAAGGCCATAGAGCTCCTCCGGGAATGGCGAACGGCCGTGCCGGCGGCGCGGCCCGGTTGCCCGCCTGCTTTGCGGGCGGGTGTGAGAGCAGTATGAGCTTTTAAGCTAGTTTTTGTCGGGAAACTCTGCAACGCCTCAGGTGATCTGAGCCCCAAGTACCCCTATGGGAAAAGGGGGTGATCCGATCCAGGCCGCGCCTGAGGCCGGATTTCCGGACGGAGACTAACCCGATCGACCAGGAGCTTTGACGCCTATTAGGCCATAATATTCTCTTGGGAATGGCGAATGGCCGCGACTATAGGCTTGGCCACCCAACTGCGGCACCGGCCGCCGCCGGCCGCAAGCCAGCGGGCGAGTTTGAGGTTTTTTGCGGGGTTGGAGAGTCTTTCGGGTTCGGTCGATTTCCAGAAGAACTCGCATTCCTCGGGGCCAAAGAGGCGGCAGGGGTTGGATCTCAAGTGATAGATAGAGCAGAGGCCGCCGGAATCGGAGTTGTCCTCCCAGAGGAAGGGGCAGAACCTGTGGCCTTTCCCGAGGCCGTTTCCGAAAAACTTTCCCCAGCCTTCGGGCAGATCCCCGGGGGCCGGAAAGTCGGGCTTTCCACTCGCGACTTCGCAGCAAAGGCCGCATTTGTTGCAATAGTCGGGGACGTTAACATTGTCTTGGGGTTCGGGAATTTGGACGTTTTTGAGACCTTTTCTCCAGTTTTTCACCTGCGAAAACAAGGCGGCCCTCTGTCCGAGCATGCGAATGGCCTGCACCCGTCTGGCGCGAAGGGAAAGGGACGCCCACCACGTTTCGCCTTCCAGCCACCCGAGGTTTCGGAGCATGTAATAGAGAGGAAATCCGGGGTGGCAGAGAAGGTTTAGAGTGCTGTTTCCCGGTTTGCGGTTCCTTCTGAGCGATTTTTTCAGGCCGTTCGAATCAAATAATTTGCGGTTTTCCACTGCTTTTTTCCGCCAGATGAGGATAGTGAATCTCGGCTTCCGAAGGTCTGATGTAGAGGGGCGCGCTGGAGCGCGGGTCTTCGGAGCGGCCCGATAGAAACATTCTTGCGGCAAGCTCGGCCACCGAGGATGCCCGGACGAGGTGAAAGGAGGCCGGGGGGACGATTGCGAACTCTCCGAGTCTCTCTTCGAAAATCTCCCGGTAAGCCTTCCAGCCGTCTCCGCAGAAAATGACAGGTTCTGCGGGCCTCGCCGCCAGGGTTTGGGCGAGCTTTTCGGGAGGCATCGCCGCATGGTCCGTCTCGAGGCTCAGAGCCCCTTTCCCATCGGGGCGAAAGAGGGCGCAATAGACTTCGTTTTTTCGGGCGTCAAGCAGAGCGCAGATCGGGTGAGCCGCAAAAGAAAAGGGCAGGGCAAGCGCATCGAGGGAGCAAACCGAGACGTAGGGCCTGGCAAGCGTCCAGGCGAGCACCTTCATGGTAGTCATCCCGATGCGAAGACCGGTAAAGCTTCCGGGTCCCGAGGCCACGGCGAACGCATCAATGCTTGTTAGCTCCCAGCCGACTTCTGCGAGAAGACGGTCGATTGATTGCAGGAGTCTCCTGTTATGGGTCTTCGCAGAGCTGAGCGTCCATTCGGCAGTAAGGTTCCCCTCATCGAGAAGCGCAATACTGCCCGACATCGTAGAAGTATCGACCGCTAGAATTTTCACACTACTTCGCCCAAAAATTGCCGAACCAGGAGGTTAGCGAGGTCCAGTCGAGTCGTGCAAGGTCATTATAAAACACGACCACCATGAGGGATAAAAGAGCCACGAGCCCGACTTTCTGGGCGACTTCGATCTTTTTTAGCGACAGTGGCCGGCCCTGGACCGCCTCTATCAGGAAAAAGAAGATGTGTCCACCGTCGAGAATAGGGATGGGCATGAGGTTAATGACCGCAAGGTTTACGGAGATAAAGGCCATGAAGTTGAGAAGATCGACAAAGCCCCTGTGCGCCTGTTTCCCGGCCATTTGCGCAATGAGAATCGGGCCTCCGAGGTCCTTTAGCGGCACCACCCGCTCGACCAGTTTCACGATGGTCATAAAGAAGAGCCGGCTCAGGTCCCAGGTGTGGGCGAGCGAATAGTAACAGGCCTGGAGCGGGTTGACGGGTTTTACGATGATCTTTTCCGCCGAAGTGATTCCGATGAGGGGGCGTTTTACGCTTTCCCCGAAAAGGTTTTTGACCGCACTGATGGCGGGCGTTACGGTCAAGGCAAGCGTTTGCGCGCCGCGTTTTACAACGAAGTTAAGCGGGGTGGGGCCATGTTTTTCGATCGATTCGGAAAGATCGTCCCAGGTCTTTATCGGCTTTCCGTCGATGGAAACGATTGTGTCTCCGTTCTTTAACCCGGCTGTTTGGGCAGGGGAGCCGGGGTTTACCGTCCCGATGATCGGGGCCAACTCCTGGAGGCCGGAAAAGGCGAATATCAGGGCAAAAACGATTATGGCGAAAAGGAAGTTGGAAAAAGGCCCGGCAAAGACTATGGCAAGGCGCTTCCAGACGCTTGCCTCCGAAAAAGAGCCTGCTTTTTCCTCGGGCGTGAGCTTTTGTTCTTCCTCTTCTTCGGCATCTTCACCCAGCATTTTTACGTAGCCGCCCAAGGGGATCATGGAAAGACGATATTCGGTGGTCCCTCGGGTGATTGCGGCGATTTTCGGCCCAAAGCCGAGCGAAAACCGCAGAACGGTCACCCCCGAGCGTTTGGCTACGAGGAAGTGCCCCAGTTCGTGTACAAAGATCAGGACCCCGAGAACTAATGCGGTGGAAAGTATTATCAGCAGCACAATCGGCGCCTCCGCTCTCATATATCGGAAACTGCAAGCGTCGCCCCCTTCCGGGGGGACACTCTGGTTGATCGGCCAATAGAGCGATCAATTGCCATAAAGATAAGATCGGTCCGGGTTGAGGCGCTACATTTTCGCCATGCGAGCGTCAATTATTTTAGACGCCTCCCGGCGCGCCCATGTGTCAGCCGTAAGGATCGCCTGCAGGTCGGGCTTCGCGTCGGGCGTGTGCGTCTCCATCACTTCCCGGATCACACCAGGTATATCGTAAAATCCGATGTTTTTCTTTAAGAAAGCATGCACGGCGATTTCATTGGCGGCATTGAGGACCGCAGGCATGGTCGCCCCCTTCCTGCAGGCATCGAAAGCCAAGCCCAGGCAGGGGAATTTTTCCATATCCGGCGGATAAAAATGGAGTTCCCGGACGCGAAAAAGGTCAAGCGTCGGACAGGAAGTCTTGAGGCGCTCGGGATAGGTCATCGCGTAGGCTATGGGAATTCTCATGTCCGGGATGCCGAGTTGTGCGATAACCGACCCATCGACGTATTCCACCATGGAATGAACGACGCTTTCCGGGTGGACGTGGACTGCGATCTGCTCGACGGGCACCCCGAAGAGCCAGTGGGCTTCGATGACCTCGAGCCCCTTGTTCATGAGAGTGGCCGAATCGATCGTAATTTTTGCTCCCATCGACCAGTTGGGGTGGCGAAGGGCCGCCTCGGGGGTGACCGTTTCGAGCTCCCGGCGGGATGCATGGAGAAAAGGGCCTCCGGAAGCGGTGAGAAGAATCCTGCTCAAAGCTTCGCGGTGGTTGCCCTGGAGGGCCTGAAAGATGGCGCTGTGCTCGGAGTCGACGGGAAGGAGCGCGACATTTGCCGCCGAAACGGCCCGGGTCACTATTTCGCCTGCGGCAACCAGTGTCTCCTTGTTGGCCAGGGCGATGTTTTTCCCGGCCTCGATGGCGGCAAGCGTTGGCAGGAGGCCGGCCGAGCCCACCATGGCGGAGACGAGCATCTCGGATTCGGGGAAAGCGGCGACTCTGCAGTACCCTTCCTGGCCATACAGGATTTCAGGGAAGGGAATCGATTGGGAGTGCAGAAGGTTTTCCAGTTCGATGGCAACAGATGCGTCAATGACCGAGACCAACCTCGGAGAAAACTCGGCTATCTGTTCGGCCAGGAGCGCGACATTGGCCCCGGCGCCCAGGGCGACCGCTTGAAAGCGCTCCGGAAACTGGCGCACGACATCGAGCGTGCTCCGTCCGATCGAACCGGTACTGCCTATTATGGATATCTTTTTTTTCGTCATATAACCCGTACGCGTTAAAACCTGCCAAGTCCGCCGGCGCTCAGCTGCAGGAGCGCCCACAGGACCGGAAAGGCAAAGAGCAACGAATCGAGCCTGTCGAGCACTCCTCCATGGCCGGGCAGAAGACCGCTTGAGTCTTTTTTTCCCGAGTTGCGCTTGATCATGGATTCGACCAGGTCCCCGACCTGGCCGGCAATGGCTGCGGCCAGGCTGAAAATACAAAGCGCCTTCAGCGGAACGGGTCGTAGAAGGATCAGTCCCGCAAGAGACCCTGCGACCACACTCGCACAAAGCCCTCCAAGGGCGCCCTCCACGGTCTTTTTCGGGCTGACCGTCGGGTAGAGCTTTCGGGTGCCCATGCGGCGGCCGATAAAGTAGGCCCCGGAGTCTCCGGCAACGATAACAACCAGCAGGAAAAAAATCCAGGACCGGCCGTTGGCGCCGTCCCAGATCAGCAGCACGAACGAGAGTAGATATGGCAGGTAGAGCCAGGCGAAGGCGAGTGTAGCGATCCTCGCGATCTCGTCTCCATCCAGGGGCGCGGAAATCATCATAAGGGCAAGCGCGCAAAAAAACGAGAGGAACAGAGCGGAATTAAGGCCCGTAACCCCCCATCTGTAGGTCAAAAACGGCAAAAAGAGAGCGGACGCATAGGAAAAAAGCCTCCATTTGGCCGGCAAAGGCAGCTCGAAGAGCATGCCGTGCAGTTCCCAAAGGCCTGTTGCGGCGGCAAGAAGGACGAGGGCAAGGCCGCTCCAGCGGGGGCCTGCGGCAATGCAGACCACGATGGGCAGGGCGAGAAGTATGCCGGTAATCCAGCGCAGTCTGCTCGAAGGCAACGTGTGTGTTTGAGACATGGCGAACTCTAACGTGACCCGGACCCGGTAAGCGAAACATCTGCTGCGGAGGGGCCTCCGTGGGCGGGCCGCCCGCCTTTTTTCACCTGTTCGCCGGTGCGGCCGAAACGGCGCTCTCTTTTTTGAAATTCGGCAAGTGCTTCCAGGAAATGGACCTTTCCGAAATCAGGCCAGAAGACCTCGGTAAAATAGAGCTCCGCGTAAGCGATCTGCCAGAGCAAAAAGTTGCTTACCCGGATTTCCCCGCCCGTCCGTATGACCAGATCGGGGTCCGGGGTATCGGAACTGTAGAGATAGCGGGAGAAGCGTTCGGCGGTAAGCTGGTCTGCCGAACACACGTCGTTTTTCACATCTGCGGCAAAAAGGCGTGCCGCTCTCGCGATCTCTTGCCTGCCCCCGTAGTTGAGGGCGAGGCAGAGGGTGAGGGCGTCCAAATGCGCCGTCTCGTTTTCCACCGCCAGAAGCCGGGTGAGGATGTGTGGCGGGATGTTTTTATCGTCGCCTATATGCCTCAGGCGCACCCGATTTTTGATCAGCTCGGGCAGCTCGGAGGCAAGATATCGTTCCAAGAGCTGCCAGAGCGCTTTTACCTCTTTTCCCGGCCGATTCCAGTTTTCTTCCGAAAAGGCATAGAGAGTCAGAAACGGGATGCCCACATCGGTACAGCAGGTCATAATTGTACGCACGGTTTCCACCCCCTTGCGGTGGCCGAAAACCCTGTTCCTGACCCTTTGCCTGGCCCACCGCCCGTTGCCGTCCATGATTATGGCCACATGCCGCGGGAGGCGCTCTAAATCGAGGTTCATCTACGTTTCCAGTATCTCTTTTTCCTTGGTCCCAAACACTGCGTCTATCTTCTTGACGAAATCGTCGGTAATCTTCTGAATTTCGTCCTGGGCCCGGAACTGCTCGTCTTCAGAGATTGTTTTGTCTTTTTTGAGATCTTTGAGCTTTTCAAGGATATCCCGCCGGATGTTTCGGACGGCGATCTTGGATTCCTCACCTCTTTTTTTCACGATTTTCACCAGATCGCGGCGCCGCTCGGCGGTAAGTGGCGGAATGTTTATCCGGATGACCTTGCCGTCGTTCATCGGTGTAAGGCCGAGATCGGATTTGAGAATCGCCTTTTCAATTTCGCCCACCGCCGAGGTGTCCCAGGGCTGGATGACTATCGTGCGCGGGTCGGGTATGGTGAGGGTCGCCAATTGGGCGAGCGGAGTCGGCGTGCCGTAGTAGTCGGCGCGAATCCCTTCGACCAGCGAGGTCGAAGCCCTTCCCGTGCGTAGTTTTTTGTACTCCGACTCAAGGGTCTCGACCGCCTTGTTCATGCGATCGTTTAGATCGCTGTAGACTGCATCAAGCATGATTGTTTTCCTCCACTACGGTTCCGATCGGCTCGCCAAGCACGGCTTTTCTGATATTGCCCCGGACGTTGAGATTGAAGACGATTATGCGCATTTTCTCTTCCCTGGCTAGAGAAATAGCCGTAGCGTCCATAACCTTGAGGTCGCGGGTGAGGACTTCGGAAAAACTGATGCGCTCGTAGCGGTGTGCGAGCGGGTTTTTTACCGGATCGGCTTCATAGACGCCGTCGACCTTGGTTGCCTTCATCAGCACCTCGGCTCCGATTTCGTTTGCCCGAAGCGCGGCCGTCGTATCGGTGGTAAAGAAGGGAAGGCCCGTACCGGCGGCGAAAATCACTATGCGGCCCTTCTCCAGGTGCCGGACGGCCCTGCGCCGAATGTAGGGCTCGGCCACCTCTTTCATGGCGATCGCCGACTGGACCCGGGTGGCTATCCCGAATTTTTCGAGCGCGTCCTGCATGGCAAGCCCGTTCATCACGGTGGCGAGCATGCCCATGTAATCGGCCGCCGAGCGGTCCATGCCGCTGGAGGCTGCCGATACGCCGCGAAAAATGTTTCCGCCCCCGATGACCAGGGCGATCTGGGTGCCCAGTTTGTGCACCTCCGCAATCTGCTCGGCAATCTCGCGCAGCACGGCCGTGTCGATTCCATAGTGTTGAGACCCCATGAGGGCTTCGCCGCTCAACTTGAGAAGTATTCTGCGGTAAACGGGCCTTTCCTCTTCCAACATCAGGGATTACTCCATTTGCGTTACGAAAAAAACAACCCCCTCGAACTACTCTCCGAGCTGGTACCTGCAGAAGCGGCGCACCTGGATCTTTTCACCCACCTTCGAGGTCAACTCGTTTAGATAATCCTGCATGGATTTGTCTGGGTCTCGAATGTATTTTTGCTGCATCAGGCAGTTTTCTTCGTAGAACTTGCGCATTTTGCCGTCAACCATTTTTTCGAGCACGTTCTGGGGCTTTCCGGATTCGGCGGCCTGGGCGAGGAAAATGGCGCGCTCGCGCTCGACGACGTCTTGCGGGATGTCTTCGGGGGTGATTCCCAGGGGATTAGCGGCCGCGATCTGCAGAGCCACGTTTTTGACAAATTCCCCGAAGTCTTCACTTTTGGCCGCGAAATCGGTCTCGCAGTTCACTTCCACCAGGACCCCGATTTTCCCGCCCCCGTGGATATAGGAATGGACCAGTCCGTCTGTGGCTTCCCTGCCCGCCCGTTTCATCGCCTTGGCAAGGCCCTTTTGACGCAACAGATCCACGGCTTTTTCAAGATCGCCCCCGGCATCCTGGAGCGCCTTTTTGCAATCCATCATGCCTACGTTGGTCCTGTCTCTCAACTCTTTTACCATACCCGATGTTATTTCCAATTTCATCCTCCTGTAAAACAAAACTGAGAATTCTCATGCTGTGAAAAATTGTATTCGGATTCAGATCTGACTTTGCGACCCGGGTGAACCCGACAGCCGGACAGGCTTTCGGGCGCAGGGTCGATACCCGGCAGGAGAGGGGCGTCCCGGCGATGAAAACCGCCGGGACGCCCGCTTCATTATTCTTCCTCTTGCTTGGTCTGCGTCGGATTTATAATCTCAACGACCGGACCTTCTGCTTCCTGTCCGAGGATCTGGCCGGCGGGAACTTCTTCGAGTTCGATTCCCTTGTCCGCCTGTCCCTGCCTGAGCTCGCCGTATTTTGCACGCCCCTCGATGCAGGCATCGGCTATCTTCGAGGTGACCAGCCTTATGGCTCGAATCGCGTCGTCATTTCCGGGAATGGGATAGTCGATCACGTCCGGGTCGCAATTGGTATCCACGACCGCTACGACCGGGATGCCAAGGCGGTTGGCTTCCATAACCGCGATATTTTCCCGCTGGGTGTCCACGACAAACATCGCCCCGGGGAGCCTGTTCATCTTCTTGATGCCGCCCAGGTTCCTTTCAAGCTTTTCACGCTCGCGTTGCAGCCCCAGGATTTCCTTTTTGGGAAACCGGTTGATCGCGCCGTCTTCCACCATGGCGTCGAGTTCCTTTAACCGGTCGATTCTTTGCTTGATCGTCTTGAAGTTGGTGAGCATGCCGCCCAGCCAGCGCTGGTTGATGTAGAACATATCGCAGCGCGCCGTTTCTTCGGCGATCGAGTCGCGGGCCTGCTGCTTGGTGCCCACGAAAAGAACGGTTTCTCCCGCGGCAACCGTGTCTACCACGAATTGATAGGCCGTATTGAAAAGCCTGACGGTGCGCTGCAAATCTATGATATAAATACCGTTACGCGCGCCAAAGATGAAGGGTTTCATCTTGGGGTTCCACCGGCGGGTCTGGTGGCCGAAATGGACCCCTGCTTCCAACAACTGCTTCATTCCGACAACTGCCATGATTCCAGCTCCTTCTGGTTTGCCTCCGCCCCTTCGTATCCGCTCCACGAGGACCGGACACCAAAAGGTAAAGGGGGTGTGATTTTTATTAAACAGAATCTCTTAACATGTTCATGGCGGCCGAGCAAGACATTTCCTTTCAACTTTCGGAGAAACGGGGAGTTCGGCGATGGTTTGGAAAATAGCGACATTTAATGTGAACGGCATCCGGTCGCGCCGGCAGGTTGTGGAGTCGTGGCTGAAGGTAAACCGGCCCGACGTCTTGTGCCTGCAGGAAATAAAGTGCCAGGATGCGGAGTTTCCCTACGACTTTTTGCGCGAGGCGGGCTACGAGGCGAGCGTGTGCGGACAGAAAGCCTTTCACGGGGTAGCAATCCTCAGTCTTCGGAAGCCCGAGGCGGTGAGGCGCGGGTTTGGCGACGGGGGCTCGGATGTCGAGGCGCGGCTTATTGCTGCAAAAATCGATGGGATTTGGATCTATAACAGCTATGTGCCGCAGGGCAGAAGTCCCGACCACCCCGCGTTTCAGGAAAAACTGGGGTATTTTGCCAGACTGAAAAATCTATTCGCCCGGGAGCACACGCCCTCGGAGCCCATCATCTGGGTCGGGGACATCAACGTAGCCCCGGAGGATATGGATGTCTTTTCGCCCCAAAGGATGGAGGGAAAAATCGGCTTTCATCCCCTGGAAAAACAGGCCCTCTCCGAAGTGACCGCCTGGGGGTTTGTCGATCTATTTCGAAAACACCACCCGGAGAAGCGGCAGTTCACGTTCTGGGATTACCGACTGCCCAAAAGCTTCGAACACAACCTTGGCTGGAGGCTCGATCACATCCGGGCCACCGAGTGTGTGGCCAAAGCCTCGGTAGACTGCCGGGTGGACGCGGCCCCGCGCGGCGAACCGACCCCGAGCGACCACACTCCCGTTTTGGCCGAATTCGCAGGTGCCGGCCTGCCGCCGGGGCCGGGTTGCGCCCTTTCAAAATAGCCGGGCGCAGTGGGGTATAATGAGAAAACGAATGCAAAAGCGAAGAGTGCAGGGGCTATCGCCCCCTGCACCCCCACGCCGCTGCGCGGCTCATTTGGCGTTCCGGCGGCCGCCTGCGATGCGTGGACAGGCGCCGGCCCGGGTATCTTAACTATGAAACCGTGATGTCGATGTGTCCGGGAAATTTCCCGAATATTTCGCTTGTTTCCAGTTCCCGGGATTGAAAAAGCGCATGTCGCCATACTCGTTGCAAAGCAAAAATCCCTTTGCCCCTGCCTCGAAGCAGAGCTCCCTCTTCTCGTCCATTTCGGCGCTGTTGTTAGATGGGGAGAGTATTTCCTGACTCGTTATTAGGAGCGCTTATCGATTTCATGAGGTCTGATAATACTCCAGTCAACAATCGTAACAGCTATCAGATAGAGCTGGGCCGCGATAGGGTGGGAGAAGGCAATATAGGCCAAGGATATGTATAGTATATTACACCATAAAAAGTGCCACTTGTTTACAATGGAGAATGAAAGAACATACAAAGTATCAATACTGATGGCTATCATAATCATGATATATGCAGTATCGAATCGGAGCTCTCCTATATACATGGCTGCCAATATCCAGAATATGAATGTAATGATGCCGCATAACAGCATAAATATATATGTCAGTGGTGCTTTATTCGTATCATTCAATATATTGCGGCTTATGGCAAGATCGTCAAGATAACGTTTAGTGCGAAATAGTATGAAATAAAAGATAAATAAAACGGTATTTACATCCAGTGACTTGTTGTCTGCCAATTTTCCGATGGAATGGGATATCTGTGCTATCACGATCACAAAAAACAATGAAACCAGGGTCTCGATAACGTTCATGGCTCACCCGTAACGTATTGTTCCCTGCAGTGTGAATCCGTCGATTGCCAATGCTGTCGTGTGATGTGTCGCCTCATGACGAGAAGGGCTCTGCGGCAAGAGCCACCAGGGCCGCGACATCCTCTATGCTTTCGAGCTTTACGGCTTCGCGCTTAAACTTCTTTCCTCCGGGTATTTGCTGCAGATACCAGCATAGGTGTTTTCGCATCTCGATGATTCCTCGCCGGCCCTTGAGACCGATGGAAAGCCGGGCGTGTTCGTGCGCGGTTTTCAGGACCTCGTCGCGCGGGGGCTTGGCGGGGGAGCCGCCGTTTCGAGTAGAATCCAACTGGCTGAAGATCCAGGGGTTTCCCAGGGCTCCCCGGGCAATGCCGACTCCGTCGGCTCCCGTTTTTTCCAGCAGTTCGACGGCGGAGGCCGGGTTCATCGCCCCTCCGTTGGCGAGGAGGGTTCCCTTGAAACGGGCGCGGGCCTCTCGGGTGGTCTCGATGTCGTTTGGGCCGGAAAAGCGCTGCGCGTAGGACCTCCCGTGGATCATGAGAGCCTTTATGTCCAGATCTTCGATATATTCGAGGAAGCTCAGAAGGTCGAATCCCTGGACATTGGTTCTGGTCTTGATCGATACGGGGAGATGCGTATTTTCGATAACGCTTTGGATTACCTCCCGCGCGAGGGGGAAATTGGTCATGAGAGCCGCCCCTCCGCCGCGTTTGAACACTTTCGCCATGGGGCAGCCGAAGTTTATGTCGATTCCATCCGGCCGGATCTCCCGGGTGATGAAGCGGGCGGCGATGGCGAAGTGTTCGGGGTTGTGTCCGAAGAGTTGTACGACAAAGGGTCTCTCCGACTCGTCGAAACGCACGATCCCCAGGGTCGGTTGGGCCTGATAGGCAAAGGCGGTGGAGCTCGCAAGCTCGGAGTAGAGGACATCGGCGCCGTACCCTTTGCATATGCGCCGAAAGGCGCTGTCGGTGATGCCTGAAAGCGGGGCCAGGGCAAAAACAGGCTTTCTTAAGAGTTTCCAAAAATTGTCCATCTTTATTTAAAAACCTTTTTTATCTATATCGGGAGCCCTTCCGGCGTTCATCCAACGAGCGCCGGAGTCGGTTCGTGTACACTGGATCGGGCCAAACGTCGCATCTCTCCGGCGCCATAAGGGGAATGCTCTTGCATATGCGGCTTCATTACGTTATTCAAATAACTTACACAGCGCAACAGGTCTTATGCCAGCACGGCGATATTTCGCGGTCTCGGGTATGTGTCGACGGTATTGCGCGCAGGTGATTTGGCATGGTTATTGCCCCTTTTGGCTGGTGTGTTTGCACCATTGTTGCGGGTTGATATTTAATTCACTTACTGATGGAAGGAGTAAGCATGAGTAAAATACCCCAAAATTACTTGCCGGAAAAGCAGACATGGCCGCAATATCTCACACCCGCCGAATTTTCCGAAACTCCTGACAAATTGAACCTGGCCGACTTCCTGCTCGATCGGCACGTGAAGGAAGGAAGGGGCGACAACGTCGCCATCCGATTCATGGATAGAGAAATAACCTTTGCTCAATTGCAGAAAATGGTCAACCAGTTTGGCAACGCTCTGAAAGATGCCGGAGTCGAGCCCCAGGACAGGGTAGGTATTCGGCTGGTAAACACCCCTCAGGCACTGGTCACCATCTTCGCGATTGAAAAGATCGGAGCCATTCCGGTTCCGACTTCGCCGTTATGGTCCCGCGAAGAGATCGCCTTCGTGGTGAATAATGCCGAGATGAAGCTTTTCATCGTAAACGCCCCTCTCATGGAGCAGGTGGAGGCGGCCAAGCCCGGTTTTCGGTGCGGCGCCAAAGTGGTGGTAATCGGAGGGCAGCCCGAGGACGTGAAAGCCGCCGGAAACCTTGTTTTCGAAGAAATGCTCGCCAAGGGATCTTCTCTACTCGAAGCCACCATGCTCAATGCCTACGACATTGGCGTCATACTCTACACTTCGGGGACAACGGGAATGCCCAAGGGGTGCGTTCATTTCATCCGTCCCACAGTCATAGAAACCCGGATGGTCAATAAACACGTCTATCAGTTAAAACCGGGGGATATCCTCGGGGGAGCCGCTCCCGTTTCTTTTGCAGCCGGTTTTGGAACCTTCGCACTCATCCCGTTTGAAGGCGGCGCCGGTATTTCTCTCCTCCCCAAGTTTTCTCCGCCTGATATGATGGAGCTGATTCCAAAGCACAAGATAACCGTATTGACCGGGCTCCCGACCGCCTACCGCGCACTCATGAAATTTCCGGCCTTCAAAAATTATGATATCAGCTCCGTGCGGCTCTACACGGCGGGAGGCGACGCTCTTGGTGCCGAGACGCTCAAAGGTTGGATCGAGCTTACCGGCAAGCCCATCTGGGAGGGGTTGGGGGGAACCGAAATGCTCCACCTGGTGACCTCGAATACGCTCAACGAGCAGCCGGTGCCAAACTCCATCGGCAAGGCCCTGCCGGGCGTCGATGTTATGGTGATCGATGCCCTGGGGCAGAAGTGCAAGCCGGGTGAGGTGGGCAGCATGATTATCAGAGGCCCTTCGGGCACCCTCTACTGGAGGCCCGAGGAAAACGAGGGCAAGTTGCTCCGAAGCCAAAAATCGGGTGTAGTCGAGGGCTGGAACAAGATGGGCGACGCGGTTTACATGGCCGAGGACGGCAACATCTTCTTTGTCGCTCGTGAAGACGACATGATCAAGAGTTCGGGCTACCGGATCGCTCCTGCCGAAATCGAGGAAACCATGGCCAAACATCCTGCGATAGCGGATGTGGGTATTGTGGGCATCCCCGATCCCGAAAAAGGACAGATAGTAAAGGCCGCAGTGGAGCTTAAGCCGGGATTCACCGCTTCCGATGAACTCACAGAGCAAATCAAGACTTTCCTCAAAGAACACATCGCCGTCTACAAACTGCCCCGCATCATCCAGTATATGGACAAACTGCCGAGGACTCCAACCGGAAAACTGTTGCGCCGAATGCTCCGGTAGACAAATCCCGCGCGCCGGCGGCGAGGTCGCCTCAAAGCCGCCGGCCTCCACCGATCAGGGCAAAGGGGGGGCCGCAGGAGGTGAAAGCCCCGGCTCTTTTGTCATTCAATCCTGCGGCCGCTAAGAATTAGTCTCACCATGGCCAGCAGTTCCCACTCTTCGTAGGGCTCCAGTATGCAGCCGTAGGCGCCAAGCTCCATGACGCGGCCGACCAGATGGCGGTTGTCCTGGCTGCAGAGCAGAACCAGCTTGGAGTCGGGGCAGCAGAATTTCAACCTCGATATGATCGTCGCTCCGTAGGCGAGCACACTCGAGCAGTCGATAAGGATTATCGAGTCGATCTCCCGTTGAGGATCGGCGCTCAATTCATCGGGAAAGACTACCCTTGCTTTAAAATTCTTGTGCTTTTTCAACATGCTCAAGATGCGGGTTCTAATATCCTCGTCCAAAACGAGAAGAAAAAATAGGGCATATTGAGTCATGACTGATACACTCCGGTACCTGGCAGCCGAGGAAAGGCTTCTTGCATTGACAAATACAAGATTTATGCCCAGCTTCTACCACCGGAGAACTACATCCGGCATTTCCCGGGAAGGGGCGGGATGGAGCAAAGTGTATGAAATGCGCCCCGTTTGAGCAAAACGAACCGCCCGGCCTTGGACAATACGTCAATGGCCGGAGTTCAAAACTCGACCCTTAAGGAACCGCGCCACCCGGCCAACGGTCAATGGAGCGGGGCTGTAGGGCGATTTGGCAAGGAACTGCGAGTTGCTTCCGCATTGGCGCAGGGGTCGCAAGACTCATCCCGCCGAAGTCCCCATTTGGAAGCCTCCATCGAAGTGATGCCGCCCCGTCAGTTGTCGATGAAATCCTCCCACGAGTAGGACTGCGTCTCGTTCTGAGAAGCGGGCGAGATCTCCTGTCGCAACGATTCGAGCACCATCTTTTCGAGTTCCTCAAGCGAGGGGATGTTCACGATCGGTTTTTCGTCAAGGCCGCTCATCACGCGTCTCCCTTCTGGTCTGTAAAGCGGCTCGGGGATTTTCGACCGGCAAATCGGTGCAGGCGAAAGGCTGGCGGAAGGAAATGGGGTGGGCATCAGTGGGAAGTGCGGGCGAGAGGCGCGAATTTCAAATCCTGACAACCTCATGAAGGAGTGTCAGATTGAACTCGAAGACAATTCCAAGACTGAGCCCCAATGGTCCGTTTGAGACAGCTTTTGGCCAAAGCGCCGTTTGTCTGTCACACCTAAATCCCGGACTGCGTCCTGTAACTGTCAAGTAAAAGCAAAAAATAGGCCCAATTTATCGAAAGGAGTGCGTGGCGCGATACATTTTTCAGGCCGCTCCCCCGCGGATCAGCTCTGAAGCGGAGACGGGGAAAGAGATGCGGGCGCTTCTTTTTCCTCCTCTTGCTTCCCGCTTCCTGCTCCCGCCTTTTTCATGTCTCTTTCCATATCGGCCAGAGCCCTTCTGGCGTTTTCGATCAATTCCTGAAACGCATCCGATCTGTACGTGTCAAGGCCGCCGCAACCCATGTCGGCCGATTTGTCAAAGACATCCTCCCGATCGACATAGGTTATGAGCGCCTTGGAGGCTTCATAAAAACTTCTGAATTTCTCGTTCATTTCTTTTGCCCCGCAGCCAAACCTTTGCTGAACCTGCGATGGAATTCGGATTTGAATGCTTCGATTTCCATTGCCTTATCGGCTTTGCCCAGAAAATAGAGGGCCATGCCCTTAAACACCTGCGCCTCTCTCATCGCCGGGGCCCGGGCGAGGGCCCGGTCGAAATAGGAAAGGCTATCGACGTACCTGGTAAGGCCTAGCAGGGCTTGGCCCCCGGCCGTAAGCGCGTAGATATTTTCGGGCTCTCTCGCGAGGATCCGGTCAAAGACTTCCATGGCCTCCTCACAGCGGCCCATGTCGTTTAACGTGAGTCCCTTGAGTTGCATTGCGTGCAAATTCCCGGGTCTCAGGGCCAGTTCCCTGTCGCAGCAGTAGACGACTTCCCCGAGGAGTCCCTTTTCGGCCAGGCGTCTTGCCCCCTCCATCCAACTCAGCTTGTCTTCGGGGGCTGTTTCGAGAACTTTCAGCATTACCGCTTCATAGGATTCCTCCACGGCGCGGCTGCCCGTACAGGCCACCGGGACGCCGTGGCCGGGCAGCACATGGACGATATTTCTTCGCATTATCTGCCTCAGTCCGTAAAGATAGTGTTCCAGCGATCCCCCGGCGGACTTGTCGACTTCCGCCATCGAGTCGGGGAGTACGGCATCTCCGGAAATAAGAACCCCCGTCGGCGGGTGGTAGAGGCATATACTGTCCATGGTGTGGCCGGGCGTATGGAGCACTTCCCACTCGAACCCGCTGAGCTCCAGTGTTTCTCCGCCCGAAAGTTCGGTCGGGGGGAATCCGGCCTCGGAGACAAGCCTCTTGAGTTCCTGCGGGCCGGCTTCATGCATCAGGATCTCGATGTTTTTATTTTCCATGACGCCGGGAGCACCCAGAAGTTCGAATATGCCCATACAGTGGTCGCGGTGTCCGTGCGTCAGCACCACCTTGCGGATATCGGTCAGCTCAAAGCCCAAGGCCTTGAAATCGAAGAAGATGGTGTAATCGTTTCCGGGATCTACAAGCGTGAGGCCGTCTCCTGCAAGCAGATAGGCGTTGCTTGAGTGGTGATACCCGATAAGAAAGCGGCTGTTTGTGAAGGCGGCATGCGGCGCCTTCAAAATCTCCCCGATCCGGAGCCAACCCGGGTGGAGCGGCTCTTCGGCCGGAGGATGTTCGTCTTCTATAAGCTGTTCGGGTTTCAGCTCTGGCCCCTGGATGTTCTCCGTTGCTTTCTCGGTCATGGCTTTTCCTTACAGGAAGACGCCCCCCCGGTAGGAGAGGGGCGCCGGGCATGATTTTCTCACCCCTCCTCCGGAATCGGGGGAGGGGCAAATGCCATTGTTTTTGGCGCCGGCCCGGTGTCCATCCGGAAACCGTGGAACGTGCCGGGCGATTCCCTAAACCGCCCTTTGAAAAAGGGGGATTTAGGGGGATTTTGCCAATAAATCGGCTGCATGCTCCTTTGAAATCCCCCCCGGCCCCCCTTTGCAAAAGGGGGGAGAATCCGGTCCGTGACCGCCGTGGGGTTTCGGGATGGGCGCAAGGCTTGGTTTTACGCTATATAGTCCAGCGCATAGCCAAGTTTTAGCCTGTCATCCGGCCACCACTTCTTGCTCAATTTTTCCTCGCCGGGATAGACTTCCCTGCCGTCGATCTTTTCGATCAACAGTTCGAGGAAATGGAACTCGGTGAGTTTGAACTTTTTGATTACCTCGCTTGGCAGCACCACCGCAAGGCCGCTCTCGTTGGAGCATTCCCATTCGAAGGGTTCGTCCGGGGCCGCTTCCTCCTTGCCCGTTTTGCCCGAGTAAATCTTTAGAAGCCTGCCTTCTACCTTCGATTTCGGCTTCATCTGATGTTCACTATAGAGCTGATCGGAAATGTGCCACCAACAGGCTCTCGCATTGGCGGCCGCGTATGCCTTGACGAGCATGGGGTCGAAGCCGCACACAACTACACGGCATTTTTCCGGCATCTCAAGCCTCCTTCCCGGTTTGGTCTTTTTGCGCCTCGTTAAGGAGAACGCGAAGGTCCTCAACCTGGTCCAAACAGTAGCGCATGAACTCGTTCGCTTCGGCTTCGCTCAGATGGTTGGCTTCAATGAGTCGTTGTACATAGGGATGGATATGAAGCTGGACCTCCTCGACGAATTCCTCGATCACATGATCGTTATCCCCCTCGGGGGATGCCCAGGCAAGAAAACCCTTCTTCCAGTTGTCGAGCATTCCCTTCAGGACATCGATTTCCTCATGAACGTTTTCTTCCATGCTAGCCCTTCGCCTTAGCTTCATAGGCATAGCATTTTTTCACCACGTTGAAGTCCGCTACGCACCAGTAATTCGGCCAGTGGATCTTCTTGCACCAGCCGATGATGTCGGCGGGAGGAAACTTGGAGCCCTTGAGGACGGGCTTCAGGTGTGTGCACTGCCAGCATATGTGTTCGCTTTGTTTCTCCGGGACCAGAACGGTGTCCAGGAATTCCTGGGGCGTCAGCTGTTGTGACATGCAAGACTCCTTTCTCAAGCTACCAGTCTTTTACTTCGCCCGCTGCCAGCTTTTTCTGATACTCCTCCCAGACCTCGGGGGAGAGCTTCTCGATATCCCAGTTAAAGCCGCGGCTGCCGGCCAGACCCGCTGAGGGCGGCTGGGGACGCCATCCGCGCACCGGTCTGCCCCGGATGCTGAATTTGACCATGTCGGCAACCCCGAGCAGTTCTTTTCTGGGCGTGCACTGGAAGGGCCTGGTGCGCTCTTTGACTCCGGGTCTGTAGTTGGAGTAGCCCTGATAAGGTCTGTCTGCGTAAATTGGCGAAGTATCGGGTGTTGCACCGATTCTTTCCTCGGGGCCCCTGTACATGAAGCCCTGAATCATGTGGATGTAGTAGACCGTTCCACACTCGGCGCAGTTGATCGTCCCCTCCCAGTTCCAGAAGAAGTAAGGGTCCAGGTAGTTGATGGTGTCGCAGGGTTTTCCGGCCAATTCCTTCTTGCACCAAATGATATCACACACGGGAGCCTCCTTTTAGATGTAGGCCTTCTTGTGCCATTCCTCGATCTTGCTGAGCGGATACCCGAGCAGATCGTGGTAGATCTTCTTGTTGTCCGCTCCCAGGGGACGCCAGTGCCAGTTGATTCTCCTCGGAGTTTTTTCCATCATCCCGGTGCTGTAGCCGCCGTGGACCACCACGTCGCCGAAAAGGGGGTCTTCCATCCACCGCACGGTGCCTCTTTCCCGGTAGTGGGGGCTTTCATAGACCTCCCGGTCGTTTCGCACCGGTTCAGCCAGAAGCCCTGCATCGGAGAGGATTTTGGCGACTTCGGACCTGCTCTTGTCTGCGGCCCATTTTTCGAGGGCGGCGTAGATCTCGACCTGAGCCTCGCCTTCGGCCCGGTCCTTGTGGGCCTTGTACTTGTCGTAGAGTTCCTTGAGCCCGGTGATGTCGCACAGCTCCTTGAAGTCTCTGTCCTGGAACGCGCTCACCATGACGTATCTGGCATCGTATTTGTCCTGGGGATTTTCGGCATCCGGAAAATCGGACTTGCCGCACAAGATAATGCCGTGCACCGCAAGCTGGGTGTCCCAGTTGCCCCACCTCTGGCGAACGATGCCGAACTTGCCGTACATGGTGGTGGTGTAGCCGAGCATCCTGGTTGGCACCTGCACCTGGGAGAATTCTATCATGGTGCCGAGGCCGGTTTTCCTGCGATGATGAATGGCCGCCATGATGGCGCAGGAGATGAGGTTTCCCGACTGCCAGTCGATGACCCAGTTGGTGCACTTCGAACAGTGGCCGCCCATGAACTCGTGCATTCCGGTAATGGAGGCGAGTCCCGCGTGCGCCTGGCCCAGGATGTCATAGGAGCCGCCGAAGATCTTCGGGCCGTAGCCGAAACCGCCCCCCCAGACGTAGATGAACCTGGGGTTGATCTCACTTAAGTACCGGTAGCTCATCTTCCACTTGTCGAGCGTCCCGGGCCGGTAGAGTTCGGTCATGCCGTCGGATTTTTTCACGAGGCTGTAGAACACCTCCCGCATCTCGGGGATATGGTAATCGATCGTGATAAAATACTTGTTCGAGTTGGCGTTTGTATAGCCAAGGCCCGTCCCGGTGGCGGGGCGCTGGTCGCTGAACGGGTAGAGATACACCTCGTTGAAGGGAGAGGTGTGCCGCATGGGCTCCCCCATCCTCGGTATTTCGAGCTTTATCACCTCGGCTCCCAGTTCGGCCAGATTGGCCACGGCGTGCGGGGTAAAGATGTACATCGTGCAACTGAGCCACCGAATTCCTTTTAGAGGCCTGGGTTTGATATGTTCTTTCCCCACATCGAAGAGTTTCTTGCAGTACTCTTCGTAGGGCATCTTGAACTCGTCCATCTCTCCCTTGCTCTTGGGGCCCGGCAGCTCTTCCATGCGTGTTACTCTCGGGTCTTTCTCCATTAGATCACCCCCTTCTTTTTCATCTCATTTACCGCGCTCTGGGTCATTCCGGTCCATCGCAGGTAGATCTCGTAGTTGTCGTAGCCGAGGTCCCTGCCCATCCACTTGCACCGGAAGGGGGCGCGAAGCTGGTAGGAGGCCGGGCTCGAAGCGATAAGCAAGGGGCCGTAGTCGGTTTCGTGTACGTAGACCCACGGACGATATTTGAAATGGGGAAACTCGCAGACCTCGTCGATGTAGAGCACCGGGCCGGCAGCCACCTGGTATTCGAGCAGCTTCGTTTCGGCTTCGACCCGGTTGGTGTCTCTCAGCCACCGGGCCGTCAGCGTGTATGTCTTTATGAGAGCGTGCAGGGCGTTTCTTGCCGCCATCTCTTTTAAAAGCGGGTCTTCGTGGATGAGTCTTCCAAACTGCGGATCGTCACGCTCCAGGCAAAAGCCGATATTGTACCAGAGCTTATCGGTCTGGCCCCCGATCATCATGTAGCCGTCCTTGCACGGATTCCAGGCGTACTGGTTGAGGCAGGCATCCCAGCCGCCGGTACGCGATTTTATGCTGCGGTTGAAACCGTACCAGGTGATGTCGAAGTCGAGAATGTCGAGCAGGGCCTCGGCCCCCGAGACCTCGATCATCTGACCGGTCCCGCCCAGTTCATCTCTCCAATAGAGGGCGGCAAGGGAGTTGAGAAATCCCTGGGCACCGGCGACATAGTCGGCAAGCCAGATTGCGGGGCGTGTGGGATCTCCCCCCCTGCCCCTCGGCAGAAGGTCCTGGGCAAGCCCGGTGTTGTGTATCCACGAATTTGCCGCGCTCGCAAAAGGCTCGATCATCCACTGGCCGAACTTGGACTGTTTGTCTTTCCACGGACCCCACTGGCCCAGCATGCCGACCCACAAGTATATCATCCTGGGGTTGAGTTCCTTTAGCTGCCGATAGCCGATCCCCAGATCGTCCATGTAGCCGGGCGGCATTCCGTCGATCAGGACATCGACATTTGCAGCCATTTTTTTGAAGATTTCCTGCCCTTCGGCGGTCTCCACATCGAGGGTCACACAGTGTGTGTTGACCGTCTCGTTTACGAATTCCATCCCGCACTTTTCGCCGCTTTCCCTGTTTTGGAGAAAATACTCCTCGCGGCCGAAGGGCGTGAGTTTTCTCAATGGGTCCCCCGTGGGCGGCTCAATGCTGACGACCTCGGCTCCGGCCTCGCCGAAAAGGGAGGCGCAGAATTTGTGGCCCAGCCTCCAGAGGCCTATATCCAGGACCGTTAGCCCCGTAAGAGTCTCATCCTTCGTATATCTTTTTTCGAATCTCAGGTTCTCCTCGGACCAGTCACAAAACTCGAGCGCCTTCCTTCTTTCGTAGGTCGGCTTTACCTGCTCGTAAGAAGGCGGCGGCGTGACCGGATAGGGCCTCACGTCCAAATCCATCAGGCCCAGGGTATCCGCCCGGCTCTTTATTTCGATCTCTCGTTTTTCCGGCATCTTTGACCTCCCTTGTTCGCGGCGGCCCCCGTTTTGCCGAGTTTGACGCCTCGAGTGGTTTTCCGTAAGCGCCGCCACCTGGTTTAACAACCGGCCCGGCCCGGAGGAGTGTCGGCAAAGAGCACCCTGCGGGCAAGCATCTTCTTGGAAAAGGAGCCAGAACTCATGACGGAAAACTGCGGACTTCGATCACCTCCTTTCCAGCACATGCCGAACGCCGATGGGAAAAACCTTCGTTCGATTCGGTTTAAAACGGAGGAGGATGGAGTGGGGAACCGGAAACGATAAACAGCACCGGCGACTCGAACTCGTATGGGAGTGCGCTCCTAAGGCTTGCGCGAATTACATGTCATTTTACAAGATTCATGCCCCTGCTACGAAAAGAAGCGGGAAGCGAGGAGCGGGAAGCGGGAAGAAAACCGCGTCCCGAGTCTTTTCGTGGTTTCCGGGTGTCCCGCAGGGACAGGAAAGGCTGCGATGGGGAGAGAGCCGGTCGGCCACCCGATCGGCGGGAGCGCCTGAATCCCTGAGGGGCAAGAATAGAGCGCAAAAAGATGAGTCGGGTTAAAAATTTTTCCCCCTCCGCGTTCCAGGCCGGTCGCCGAATGTGCGAAATCCGACCCCCGTTCGGGTGGAAAACGATTTAAAACGGCCTATTCACCGCTTCTGGGAGGATCTGTACGAATACCGACCCAATCGACGCCCCCCTGACTCCCCGTATCGGACCCCTTGTCCAGTCCGTACCGTCTTATCTTGCTGTAGAGCGTGCTTCGGCTGATCTTGAGGCGCCTGGCCGCATCGTGCTTGTTCCAGTGGGATTTGCGAAGCGTTTTGAGAATCAACCCCCGTTCTCCTTCGTAAAGAGAAGCCGGGGTGGTCTCCGGGCAAGGCTGCCACAAAAACCGGGGCAGGTGCCTGCTGTTTATGAGGTCTCCCCGGGACAGCACGACGGCATGGCTCACCGCGTTTTCGAGCTGGCGCACATTGCCGGGCCAGTCGTGATCGAGCAGGGCCTGCATGGCGCCCGAGGAGAAGTTTTGGATGTTTTTGTGCTCCTTGCTGTTGTGCTTGGCAAGGAAATGGTGGGCGAGAAGCGGGATGTCCTCCTTTCGCTCTCGAAGGCTTGGCATGTGAATGCTGATGACGTTGAGCCGGTAAAACAGGTCGTCGCGGAACCTGCCCTCCAGGACCTCGACGTTCAGATCGCGGTTGGTGGCCGCAAGCACCCTGACATTGGCGGCAATCACCTTCTCCCCCCCCACCCTCTCAAAGCAGTGGTCCTGGAGAAAACGCAGGAGGAACAACTGTACGCAGGGAGCTATCTCGCCGATTTCATCCAAAAAGAGCGTGCCGCCGTGAGCGCGTTCGATGCGGCCTTTTTTCTGATGGGAGGCGCCCGTGAAGGCCCCCTTTTCATGGCCGAAAATCTCGCTCTCCAGCAGGGTGGGGGAGTAGGCCGAGCAGTTGGCGACAACAAAAGGGCCCTTACGTCTGTGGCTGTGCTTGTGGATCGCATTGGCCACCATTTCCTTGCCCGTTCCGTTTTCTCCGCTGATGAGAACCGTTACGTCCGAACCGGAAACAAGTTCGATGAGTTCGTAGATTTCCTGCATTCTCTTGCTCCGGCCGATGATTTCGCCGTAACCGGCATGTTCTGCGACCTGCGGTCTCAAATTCTCGCTCTCCGCCCCGTGCACTACGAGATTGCGGAGGTGTCCGGCCGCCTGTTCGCAGAGTGCCTCGAGCAGCCGTAAGTCTTCGCAGGAATGTCCGCTGGAGTTGGTCGACTCAACAAAGAGTATCCCGGTGCATCGCCCGCCCACAAGGAGCGGAATGGCCGACCAGGGGGGGGCGGGGTCGGCGATGAGCTTAAGGAGGGCAAACAGCCTGGAGTCTTCCCGGGGGTCGAGGAAATCCTCGACGTTGTATCTGCCGATCTGCTCGACCAGTTCACCCTCAAGGCCCCGGGACTCGAGGCTTTCGAGTATCGGTCCCAGTCTATCGACCCTTCCGGGCGAACACTCCGCCGGGCGCAGCAACCTCTCGCACGAAGGATCGAGCAGCAGCAGCGCAGGCTTGGAACCCGGAAAAAGCTTCAGGGTAAGTTCGAGCACAAACCGGACAAGCTCACCCAGATCGGCCATTTTTCCAAGTTCGCGGGAAAATTCGTACAGTTCCTCGAGTTTGCCCCTGGCCAGCAGAAGTTGCTCCGAACGCAGGGCCAGCGCCCGTTCGAGATCCGTTTTTTCGCTGCTCGAAAGAATCTCGGAAGGGGCCGCTCTGTTCATGTGCTCTTCCCTTTATCCATAGAAAGGAGGCCGGAGTAAGCAACCATGGCAGGACGCTCTCAGGAAGCCCGTGGCTCATAGCGAAGAGTTTCTCGGTCAAAGGAGCGGGGAGAATTCGCCGCGACGATGGATAAGCGTTCCTGCTGCGGAAAGTGGAACTTGATATATTGGCTACCACTGAAAGGGCAGTTTTTCAATATAAATTTTTCGATTCGGGCTCTTTTGCTTGCGAAATGGTCGGAAATGAGTTACCCTCTCACACAGGAAAAGGAGTGTGGCGATTGGTGTGGCGGCCGGAGCTTAGGCCAAACAGGAGTCATGCCAGGTCCTGAATCCCCACCGCCTGATGAAAACAGGCTTTGAGGCGTCAGGGGCATTTATTGCTCAGGCCGTCCGGTATCTTCATTGCAATCGTGGATATATTGTCGGGGTTCCCTCCGGACCGTCCGGGAAAAGGGGGAGTCGTCCATGGTTTGGCTGCTTGGCCCCAGCGCGCGTGGGAGGCGAAGGTAAACAAACCGAAGGTTCGTGGACATCTTGCCGCAAAAGGGGGAGTTTATGCCTGTTTATGCATCTTTTCTGAAACTCACGTCTGAGGGAAACAAGGATATCGCCAAATCGCGGGAGCGGTTCGAACTGGGCAAAAAAAACGTCGAACGGCAGGGCGGCAAAATCCTCTCGGCCTATTACATCGTATCGCGCGGAGAGTATCTCATCATCTCCGAATTCCCCGATGAAGCGGCGCGGGTGAAAAGCATGGTCAATACGCTCGAACGCGGGACGGTTTCCTACGAGGTGTTCAAGGTCCTGCCCGTGGAGGAATTTTTCGACATTGTGGAAAAATAGCGGTGCAGTTGCCTTCTATTAGGAGGGCCGCAGCAAGGAGTGTGTCTTGAACGAGCTACTTGCGCCCGGCGGAAGCCTCGCGATGGTGGAAGCGGTTTTCGAAAGGGGCGCCGATGCAGTCTATGTGGGCTCCAAGGGGTTTAGCCGCAGGAGGAGCCTCTGGGAGCTCGAGGATTCGCAGATTCGGGAGGCTATCCGGATTGCGGACCGCGGCGGTAAAAAGGTGCGGATCGCCATCAACGCCGATGTCCCACAGGACAGGGCCATGGTGCTTCTCGGAAAAATATCCAGGTATGCCTCCTGGGGCGCCGAGGGGGTAATCGTCAAAACACCTTTCGTAATGCAGATGGTGCGCGACAATTTCCCCGGACTGGTGATTCATGCCAGTGTGGGCTGTAACATTCAAGACCGGGCGCAGATCGCCGAGTACGCCGGCTACGGCGCAACCCAGATCGTAGCGAGCACCGAGATACGGACTGTGGAACAGCTTGGGGGATTGAAAAATGCGGCAGACTCCCTGGGGGTTGCCACCGAGGTGCTGATCCACGGCAACCGGTGTGTGGGCGGGGTAGGAAACTGCTTCATGCACGAGCTGATAAGCGATTCCTACATCCGTCAAACATGCACGGACGAAGACGGCAACGAAATCGTCGAATACATAGGGTGGCCCGACCGATCCGGGAGCTGCTTCCGGCTCTGCCTTCTTACCGACGAGCAGAGGCGAAAGGTCCTGGGGCAAAGAGGAAGAGGCGCCGAGGAAATCGAGGCCATAAACGAACGCATTCGTCGCAACCCCAACGTCGCCTTCGCCATATCGGGAGAAGAACTCTGGAGGTACTTCGACCTGGGGCTTCAAACCTTGAAGGTCCAGGGGCGCGAGTACTCGGTGGACCTCGTCGGCAGGATGATTTTTATCTACCGCAGCCTGATCGAGGCGTGGAAAAAAGGCGTGCGGCACGACGACCCGGATCTTCTCCCGCTCCATCGGGAGCTCGGACAGATCGTCGCGGAACGAGACCGGGCGCGAATGAAAAATACGGCCGAGCTTCACCGGAGCATCAAGGGCCTGTGAGGCGGCGTCGTTTGTTGGGGTTCGCGGGAAGGTTGGGGTTCGCGAAGCTCACCCCAACCTACCTGCCTTTCCATT
>JAKAJS010000206.1 GCA_021813685.1 Deltaproteobacteria bacterium
TGGAGCGGTTGCACGATGAACTGAAGGTCCCGATCATTTATGTCAGCCATTCCCCTGACGAGGTGGTCCGGCTCGCCGATTATCTCGTTGCTATGGAGGACGGTCGAGTCCTGGTGCAGGGGGCGCTTTCGGAGACGCTCATGCGGATTGATTTGCCCATTCGGGTCGGTGAGGATGCGTGTGCGATTTTGCATGCCACCGTAAGCGAGCTGGATCGGCAATGGCAGCTTGCCAAAGTCTGCTTCCCGGGAGGCTCTCTGTGGCTGAGGGAAAATGGTCTCCAGGTGGGCCGCCAGGTCAGAATTCGCGTTTATGCCCGCGATGTCAGTCTCGCCAGGCAGCGACCCGAACAAACGAGCATTCAGAACGTATTGCCGGGCAAGGTGGATGCCATTGGGGAAGATGAACATCCCGGCTTGGCCATCGTCCGGGTCGGCGTCGGAAAATCCAAGTTGGTTGCTCAGTTGACCAGGCGTGCGGTAGCGGAGCTGCGCCTGGAGCCTGGCCAGGAGATATGGGTTCAGGTCAAGACCGTGGCGCAGATGGAGTAATCAACCGCGTTAAAAGCTTTTAATACGCCCGTAAGACAGGGATTGGTGGTTTCACCCATAGAGTATCCCTCGGCTGAAACCCCGGTGGTCTCGACCATGGAATATCCCTCAGCCAAGCCTGGAACGGTTCTATGAAAAAACGCCGGGGGCTCTCAAATTTATTTCTGCATCAAGCCGCCGAGTGTATTTTGACTTCCTGCTCCAACTTGCCGGCCAGTCGGTCAGACTGCACCTCGAGGTCATAATGTGTCTGAAGGTTCATCCAAAACTCGGGCTCAATTGCAAAATAGCGTCCAAGGCGTAGGGCCGTGTCGGCTGTAATCGCGCGCTTTCCATGAATTATTGCATTGATCCGCCTGGCATCGACTCCGATGTCCCGTGCTAGAAGGTATTGGCTGATCCCCATGGGAATCATAAAGTCTTCTTTCAGAATTTCACCCGGGTGGACAGGCGCCATTTTTTCCTCGATCATGCGTTTCTCTCCCTTTCTAATGATAATCGGCGATCTCGACATCATATGCATTTCCTTCGCGCCAGCGGAAACAGATACGCCATTGGTCGTTTATGCGGATGCTGTGCTGTCCCTCCCGATCCCCACCCAGGGTTTCCAATCGGTTTCCAGGCGGAACACGAAGGGCGTTGAGGCTTGGCAAGGCATGCAGGGCTATGAGTTTTGCGCATGGCGATCCTCTGAATATCAGCAGGCAGTTTCACGGAACGCTGTCGCTTGAATATCTTCTCCGCCTCTTTTGATTTGAATGTCCGTATCATGCGAGAAATATTAGCGCATCGCGCTAATAGCGTCAAGCGCTCATAATGCCAGGATATGATGAAAAGGTCGCCGGCTGCACAGGATTCACGCCCGCCTGACCCCTCCCACATGGGCCGGGATCACCGAGTGTCCTTCGGGGGATTGGAGTGTGGAAACAGGGGCTGGGGTATCCCCGGTGGTCTCAACCATCCAGTATCTCTCAGGCGGACAACGGGGCACACGGAGGTCGCCCAATCTTGTAATGCGTAACATAACATGATAGACGCCAACCATGATAAAGACATTTGCGCATGTCTGGCTCGAAGATTTCTGGGATGAAGGAAGTCACAAACATTACCTACGGAACTCAGTCAGAGGCTGATCCGAAAACTCGACATGCTTAACCGCTCAAAAGAACTGAAAGATTTGGCTGCTCCGCCTTCAAACCATCTTCATCCTCTACGAGGGGATCGCCAAGGGCAGTGGGCAATCTCGGTAAGCGGTCCCTGGCGTCCGTGTTTTCGCTTTGAAGATGGGGAGATCTTTGATCTGGAACTTGTCCAATACCATTGAACGGGAGGTGACTATGCTACCTAAGAATAGACGACCCACGCCCCCCGGCGAGATACTCCTGCATGAGTTTGTCGAACCCTTGGCGCTCACTCAGAAGCAATTGGCCGAAGCTTTGGGGGTTACACGGATTCGTGTTAACGAGATCATCCGTGGAAGGCGAAGCGTCACGCCCGACACCGCTTTCCGGCTTTCCAAATTCTTTGGAACGACAGTCGATTTTTGGATGGGACTCCAGGCGGATGTCGACATGTGGGATACGTTAAGCAAACACGGAAACGAATACGAGCGGATCAAGCCCATCTCTCGCGCAGCGAACGAGTAATGGGCACTCGAATTTCCAGCCTGAGGCATCCCGCATGGTCCAGGATCACGGAGTTGTGGAAACGGCTTTCTGTGGCATCCCTGCAAAGGGGGGCTGGTCCTCCAGATCATCTTGTACTTGTCACCCCGTTTCATCTGCGCGCGCGGGCCGGCGCCAAACCGACCTTGGTAACACTTGCCTGTTCGAATAATATACGGTAAAATACCGTATATTGAAATTCGCCATAGGAGGGTGTCATGCCTGCTGTTGCTCGATTTGATTTGAAGATGGATGCGGAAGAAAAGGATATTGTTTCTCGCGCTGCTGCCCTAATGGGCACCACGATGGCCGCGTTCGTGCGCATGGCGGCTAAAGAGAAAGCGCGCGAGCTGTTGGACCGAGAATCCCGCATCACGATGACTGCACAGGATTTCCATGAGCTCACGATGGCGCTCAAAGGGGAATTCATCCCCAATACAGCTCTACAAAACGCGATCAACGCCGCGCGTGAGGTAAAGCGTGCTTGAAGAGCAATCTCTCGATCCAAACCACCATGACCGCCAAGCTTTCGTCTCTGGTGTCTGCGAACTTGACGAGTACCTTCGGCGCTTTGCTGTTCAGCAGAGCAAGAAAGGAATTACCGTCGTGCGGGTATTGGTCGACACGGACGCCCCCGACGTCATACTGGGCTACTACTGTTTGAGCGCCGCTCAAATCGATGCCGTCCAGCTGGATGATCGTACACGGCAAAAACTACCGCGTTATCCGGTGCCTTGCTTTCGCATGGGACGTTTGGCTGTGCATGCGGCTCACCAGGGGCGCGGACTGGGTCGGCTCCTGATTGGCTGCGCGGTTGAACGGTGTCTCGAGGCGCGGAAGCATGTGGCCGCTTACGCACTTGTGGTCGATGCAAAGGGAGAGAAAGCCAGGGCGTTCTACGAGCATTACGGATTTACGCCATGCCGCGACAACCCCATGACCCTGTATCTACCGTTGATCTGGCACGGCCTTGAAAATAAAGGCTAACATCCCTCCCCGGTGCCGCTGCACCCGAACCCCTTCGCGCACCCGCCCGCTCTTCGAACTTTAAGTTCCCCGGGGTTTCGGCCCTGATAGACTGCTTCCAGACCCATTTCGATGAAGCCGTTCATCTCGATGGGCACGATGCCCGCCTCGGAGAGGGCCTTTCGGGGCGTATCCCCGATTCCGGCGACCAGTATGGCGCGGCAATCCTTGAGGAGTTCGGAGAGGGCTTTCCATCTTTTCGTGCCGCCTCCCGATGCAGGGGCTTCGCGGGATTCGATGCAGCGATATCCCTCGGCTGTTTTTGTCCAGACCTGGAAGTGCGGAGCCTCCCCGAGGTGAAGATTTACGAGGAGTCCCTCCATCGTGGCAACGGCCACATGAGGCCTGTCGGTCGAGAATGCGGGGCTGCTTGCACATTTTCTCAGATCTCCGAGCAGTTCGTCTCCCCTGTCGTTTCCGAGAAGTCCCACGGCATCGGCCCGGCACCTGGTGCAGTGGCGCATCTGGGGAAGATATTTTTCGGCCTTTGCGCGGATTTTCTCCATAAAGGGCTTGTCCGGCTCGGGGATGTTTTCGAACGGTGTGTCCCGGTTGGGATACATGGGCATGCAATTGAGCAGATCGACTCCCAGCGCGGCCACTGTCCGGGCCACTTCCTCCACGTGATGGTCGTTTACGCCCGGGACGACTATGACGTTCACCTTGACCGTTATGCCCAGTTTCTTCAAGCCTTCGATGGCCTTGAGCTGCCGGGAGAACAGCAGTTCGGCCCCCTTTTCGCCCCGGTAAATCACTTTGCCGTCCCGCACCCAACTGTATAGCTTTGCCCCGATTTGCGGATCGACGCTGTTTACGGTGATGGTCACATGCGAGAGGCCGAGTTCGGCTATCGCATCGAGGTGGTTGGCGACCGCGAGCCCGTTGGAAGATAGGCAAAGAAGGATTTCCGGGTATCTTTCGCGTATGAGGCGAAGGGTTTGGAGCGTTTCCAGCGGGTTTGCAAACGGGTCTCCCGGCCCGGCAATCCCTGCGACCGCGATCCGGGGCTCTTTTTCCAGTACCTTCTCCACGTAGGCCAGAGCCTGCGGGGGAGAGAGCACCGCGCTCGAAACACCCGGCCGGCTTTCGTTTACGCAGTCTGTCTTACGGTTGCAATAGTTGCACCGGATATTGCAATCGGGGGCTACGGGGAGGTGGACACGCCCGTAGGCGCCTTTTGCCTCGGCATGGAAACAGGGGTGGCGTTCGAGATGTAACGACATGATGACACGTTCCTCAATCTTTGAATCGGTATCTACAGATATCCATAGCCTATGGGCGAATCTTCCTGCGCCTTTTCCAGGATGGCATTGACGATCCGGTCGAGGAGCATCTGGGCGCCCCGGTAGCCGACGTGCAGGGTCCTTTGGCCGCCGAAGCGGTCGTGGATCGGAAACCCCACGCGAACGAGGGGGACTCCGAGCTTTCTTGCGAGTCTGTATCCCTTGCTGTGCCCGACCAGGAGGTCGGGGGCAAGGCCCTCGCAAAGCTCTTCCATCTCGAAGAAATCCATCCCTTCGGCGACTGTGGGAGGCGTATCCACTAAGTCGGCCGTTACCCGTTCGATGCAGGAACTCAGGTGCCCGCTTCGTCCCCCGGAGGCGCACAGGACCGGTTTTATGCCGATTTCAGCCAGAAACGAGGTCAACCCGACCACCAGGTCCTCTTCGCCGTAGATAACCGCCCGTTTTCCGAACAGGTACTTGTGCGCGTCCACATAGGAATCGATGAGGCGGCCTCTTTCGAGACGGTGTTTTTCCGGAGTCGGGAGCCCGGAGGCCTGTTCCAGGGCCTTAAAGAACCCGTCGGTTTCCCGCAGCCCCACGGGCGTTCCCAACTGGTTAAGGAAAACGGAGAAGCGATCGCGTAAGACCGTTCCGGCAGTGCGGCCGCCCGTTAGAGTCTGTCCGAACTCCAGGGTGGCCGCAGCGCCCCCCATGCGTTGTATGTCGGAGACCGGGGTCCCCCCGGCGGGGATTTTTTCATAATCTTCGAGGGCCGGGCCGTCGAGGGTATCCGAGATGTCCGGGAGCAGGACGCAGCTTAGGCCGAAGTCCCCCACGATTTCTTTTAGATGCCTTATGTCCGCGGGCGAGACAAATCCGGGCAGAAGATTCACGAGTCGGGGCTCGGAATTGGGATCTGCCTGCGTGCACAACTGATCGACAACGGCTCGAACCGCGGCGTGAAACCCTTCCATGTGCGTTCCCGAATAACTGGGGGTGGAGACGCACACGAGGGGAGGGGAGTCGGCGCCTTCTCCGGCTTCCTCCATCTCTTTTCGAAACTCCCGCAGGATCATCGGAACGTCATCTCCGATGGTCTCGGTAAGGCAGGTTGTGGCTATCCCGATAAGCCCGGCTCCGAATTTGGTCATCACGTTTTTCAGTCCCTGCTTGAGATTGGGGCCCCCTCCGTACACCGCGTGCTTTTCGCCCAGAGAGGAGGAGGCGATGTCCATCGGCTCCCGGAAATGGCTTATGATGTAGCGTCGCATATAGGTCGCACAGCCCTGGGAGCCGTGCAGCATCGGAACCGCCCCCTCGATGCCCCGGAAAGCGAGACATGCTCCCAGAGGTTTGCACAGCTTGCACGCATTTGTCGTTGAGACGTAGTCTACTCGTTCCATGTTTCTCTCGCTTTCCTCCGCGGCACGAACCGCCATACCGGGCTCATCACCGAGGAGTGAATCTCGCGGGCGAAATTGAGCATTCCGACAAACCCTTCCAGGGGTTGCTTGCGCTCATGGTTGTGATCGCAAAATCCCACTCCCAGCTTGTAGGCGATGGGCCTTTCCTTGACCCCGCCAACGAAGACGTCGACGTCCTTTTCCTTGAGAAAACTCGACAGCTCGAGCGGATTGGAATCGTCGACGATGATGGTTCCCTCATCGGTTATTTCATAGAGTTCCTTGTAGTCCTCTTCGGTCCCGGTCTGGGAGCCGACGAGCACCACCTGCATTCCCAGAAGCCGGAAGGCCTTTACGAGCGAGAAGGCTTTGAAGGCGCCCCCGACGTATATGGCCGCTTTTTTGCCGGAAAGCTCCCGCCGGAATTCCTGCAGCCGGGGGTAGAGCTCGCTGAGCTCTCCTTTCACCAGTTCCCGGGTTCGTTCGACAATCCCCGGGGCTTTGGGCTCGAAGAAGGCGGCGATCCGGTAGAGCGACTCCGCCATGTCCTCGACTCCGAAGTAGGAAACCCGCAGGAAGGGGGTCCCGAAGGAGTCCTTCATCATTTTGGCGAGTTCCATGGTGGCCCCCGAACACTGGACAACGTTTAGAGTCGCTCCGTGGGCGCGCTGCAAATCCGCTACCCTGCCGTCCCCGGTGATGTTGGCAACCGTTTGGATGCCCATCCGGTCGAAATACTCCCGGATGATCCAGATCTCGCCCGCCAGGTTGAAATCCCCCAGGATGTTGAGGCTTATGGGAGAGATCGTGGAGGTATCTCCCGAGCCCATGAGGCGGAACATCGCCTTGCACGCCGCCCCGTAGCCCTCGCGCTTATTGCCCTTAAACCCTTCCGACTGGACCGGCAAAACGGGAATCCCTCTCTCCGAGGCGACTTTGCGGCACACGGCCTCCAGATCGTCGCCTATGATGCCCACAATACAGGTGGAGTAGACGAAGGCGGCCTTGGGGCCGTGTCTTTCGATCAGCTCGGACAGTGCCCGGTATAGCTTTTCCTCGCCTCCGAAGATTATGTCTCTTTCCTGCAGGTCGGTCGAAAAGCTCAACCGATGCAAATCGGGGCCCGAGGAGAGCGCCCCCCGGATGTCCCAGGTGTAGGCGGCGCACCCGATGGGGCCGTGCACCAGGTGGAGCGCATCGGCTATGGGATAGAGCACCACCCGGGAGCCGCAGAAGACGCATGCCCGCTGACTGACCGCTCCGGCAAGGCTTTCGCGGTTGCAGCTCATATCGAAGGCGTCCCGGCCTTTCCGCACGATCTGGTCTTTGCGTTCCTGAAAAATTACGGAAGCAGTGCTTTTCATGCCAATTCCTTTTCAATCGCGGCTGGAAGCCGCTTCTACCGCAAAACTCGGTTATGAGTTCCACCGGCCTTGGATGGTTTCCCTCCGGAAACCCCGGAATGCGCCGAGTGATTCGAACCCAAGTCCCCCTTTGACAAAGGGGGATTTAGGGGGATTTTGCAAATAATTCAGCTGCACACTCTTTTGAAATCCCCCCAGCCCCCCTTTGGGAAAGGGGGGAGCCGGTCAGTTCCCCCTTTAGGCGAGCAGGTGCGCCTCGGCGGCCGTTCCCTCTTCCAGCGCATCCAGGATCTCATCGATCGTTTTCTCGTCGACCACGTTTTTGTACCAGTAGCCCTGGGGGTAGACGACCATTACGGGGCCTTCCTCGCAGAGCTTGAGGCATCCGGTGCTGGACACCATCGCATTGATGCCCCGATCCTGCAGCTCTTCTTCGATGTAGTTGATGAGCTGCATGGAATCCTTCTTTATGCACTTGCCCTTGGCTTCCGTTCCCCGGAAGCTCGCGCACACGAATATATGGCTGTCGGGTTTTTTCATTTGATCCCTCCCTGTCTATTCCATGGTGTTTGCTTTACAGAACCAGCTCGAAGGATTCCTCCGGCGAATCTCTGTCTTTTCTTTCAAGAAGCGCGTCGAGGATTTTTTCGAGCAGTCGCATGCCTCCCCGGTAGCCGACGGTCGGAAAATAGCTGTGGCCGACCCTGTCCAGGATGGGAAACCCGTGGCGCACGAAGGGAATGTCCTCGTCTCTTGCAATGTATTTGAGATAGGTGTTGCCCATCATGAGGTCCACCGGTTCGTTTTTTATCCACTGGTGAAAGAGGAACATGTCTCCTCCGGCCGCCACCTTCACCTCGTGGGGAACCTCGCGCGTTATCTCCCGTATACGCGACTCGAACTTTTTGCCCTCCGTGCCCGTAACCACATAGACGGGCCACATGTCGATCGAGACCAGAAATTC
>JAKAJS010000093.1 GCA_021813685.1 Deltaproteobacteria bacterium
ATGAGATTTTTGACTATGGCTCTCCTGAAATTATTGGTGTTTTCTGACGCAGCAAGCGCCAAACGACCAATTTTGGATCTCAAAATGTTAAACTTGGGCTAGGGCCGGGGCCTGCACGTGGCGCGGCTTAAAAGAGGACTCTCCGCGACACATCCCCTGCACGCCGAGGAACTTAGGCTTATCAAGGTGTGAATGATTGAGCGCGCGAAGAAGAAGCCCGCCGGCAGCGCGTTTTTTGTAAGCCAGAAGCGCCAGCCTTTGCACCGGCGAAGCGCCTGGCTTATCGTCCCAAAATGCGTCGAACCGGCCGGCCTGGATCTTCCGGCGCACCCTCACCAGCTCCCGCCTGCGGCTTCGCTCTGGCCGACCAAGGTGCGGACACGCCGCTTATCCAAGATTATTTAGGACACAGGGATATTCGGCATAGAGTCATTTACACGGCGGCAAATCCGGCCAGGTTTGAAAGGCTGGAGATGAGGAACAAGGGAGTCGAGCGTGTGCAGGCATTCTCCTGTTGCTCTTTGCTTTTGCCGCTCTCCGTGGTGAAGAATCGCATAGTTGCGCTTTTGACAGGTTCCAGGGGGCGGCGGCGCTGAGATCGTAATCGTCATCAATCATGGGCGTATTCTAGAACCGCTCGCGGCCGGGCTCAAGGCCTATCATGCTTTCGTGTCTTAACGAAAGAACGAAAGCCCTCCCATGGCCTGCCTTCAGGTGACGTCTGCCACGCGCGGCTTTTTGGGCCGGCCGCCGAGCCTGCCGTTCGCGCGCGAGGCCTGCGCCTTGGCGGGCGTGCTCACGCTTCCCCCCGCCTTGCCCAGGTGCGAGGCCATCCATTCGCGCGATCCCATGAAGCCCGCCAGGAGGCCCGGCAGGTAGAGATCGGCGTCAAGGGCCGGAAAATACAGGCCCAGGCCCGAGGGCGAAATCTCGATCGTGGCCAGCTCCTCCGGCCTGGCATTCTCAAGCCCTTGCGCGTCGCGCGGCTTGAACATGATCGAGAGGCCCGTGCTGAGTTCGATCACCACAGTGCCCAGGCGCTCGTCGAAGTGCGCCGCAACTGCGGTCGGCGTCTTTCCAAGCTGGGACGAGGCCCGCGCGTTCGCCGCTTCGAATTCCTTTTGATCAATCATGAATCTCGCTCCATTTGGCGCACAGCTGTGCTCTTCCCCCCTTTGCAAAAGGGGGGAAAGGGGGTTCGATTCCGCTCTGGGCGTCCGGAGGCGCTGGAACGTCTGGGTATGGTTCAAACCAAAATCCCCCTTTGAAAAAGGGGGACTTAGGGGGATTTTGATTTTTGGGGTCTATGAACGGGCCGCCTACAGCTCCCCGCCCATCGCCCGGATCTGGTCGTAGGTGAAGACCGGTCCGTCGAGGCACACATACTTGGAGCCGGCGTTGCAGCGCCCGCAGATTCCTATGCCGCACTTCATCCGTTTTTCCAGCGTGGTGATGATCTGCTGGTCTTCGAATCCCAGGTCTTTCAGGCCGAACAAAACGAACTTTATCATGATCGGGGGGCCGCAGACCACGGCAAGGCGATTATTGGGGGAGGGCGCTACCTCGGTTAGAACCGTCGGAACAAATCCCACGCGTTCCTTCCAGCCGGGAAATTCGGCGTCGACGGTGAGGATGAGATTGACGTTTCCGGTTCTCCACTCCTCGAACTCATAGGTGTAGCACATGTCTTTGGGCGAGCGGGCGCCGTAGATGACCGTGATGTCGCCGTAGTCGCCCCGGTTGTCTATCATGTAGAGTAACAGGGTGCGCAGAGGCGCCATGCCGATGCCGCCGCCGACAAACAGGATGTCGTGGCCCTTCATGGCCTCGAAATCGAAGCCGTTTCCAAGGGGGGCGCGCAGGCCGATCCGGTCTCCGGCGTTCAACTGGTGGATGCGCTGGGTCACCTCGCCGGTCCTCATGACGCTGAACTGCAGGTAGTCCTTGCGCGTGGGAGGCGAGTTGATGACAAAGGTCGATTCGCCCGTTCCGAATACCGAAATCTGGCCGACCTGGCCGGGGCGAAACGTGAACTGATCCATCTTTTTGCTGTCGTCGAGAGTGACCCGCAACGTGCGAATATTGCCGGTCTCGGTGATGACTTCCTGAACGGTTGCAAGTTCCGGCAGGTATGGGTTGTTATTCACAGGCGTTCTCCTTCAGATGTCCCACGACCTGGCGAATGTCTATGGACACCGGGCAGCTTCGGATGCATCGGCCGCAGCCGCAGCATCCCAGAAGGCCGTTGTATCTTTCGGGGATGTAGCTGAATTTATGGCCCACGCGGTTTCGGTAGCGCTCGATCTTTGTGGGGCGCGGGTTGTGGCCGCTTGCTTCCAGCGTGTAATGATAAAACATGCAGGAGTCCCAGGAACGCAGCCGCTCGCCTTTGGTGTTTCGGGTCTCGTCGGTTATCGTAAAGCAGTAGCAGGTGGGGCACACGTAGGTGCAGACGCCGCAACTCAGACACTGGCCGATCATCTCGCGCCAGTAGTCGGTCTGCTCGAACCGCTTGCGGAAAGCCTCGGGGCTACCCTCGGCGTCGAGTTCTCCCACCCGGCGCTTGGAGGCTTCCTCGAAAATCTTGGCCGCCTGCGCCTCTTTGTCTCCGTCGGGAGCCTCGGCCAAATCTTTCAGCAACGCTTTCGCCTCTTTGGTCAAGGCCTCCACAACGTAGCCGTCTTCGACCTGCACGATCTTCAGATGGCTTCCCTCCATGTCCGCAGGCCCACCGCCAACCGAGGTGCAAAAGCACTTCGAGTCGTTTTGCCGGCACACAAGGGTTGCGAATAGAGTGTTCTTTCTCCGTTCGACATAGTAGGGGTCGACATAGGGGCCGTTTGCGAAGACGCCGTCCATGGTGAGAAGAGCCTTCACATCACAGGGGCGGGCGCCGAAAACGAGGGTGGGGCGCGCCTGCCGCGAATCGTCAACGGTAACGGAGCTTTTCGCGGGCTCCTGCGGGTCCTTTCCGTACTCGAACCGCAGAAGCGTTTCCTCTTGCGGCAGGAGCACCTTTTTTAGCGACATGGTGGTCTGCCGCTCAAAAGAGAGCAGTGTGCCCGGTGCGTAGAGCACAAATCCCGTCGGTCCGGACTTGTCGCTTTTTAACGGCGCAGGTACCCACAGATCGAATTTTGTCGAAAGTTTCTCGAGGACCGAATCCAACCGGTCGGTCGCAATGAATATTTTCACCGCCATCAGGTTACCTCTTGTATGTTCCGGGAAGCATCGCCCGGCTGTTTCCCTAAAACCCCTGCGCTACAGCTCGGTTTCGCCCGGGTTGAAAGTGAGAAGCGGGGGGACGGCTTCCGGGTCGAGCCCTGCCGAATAGCCCAGCATCTCCTCCATGATCTTGTTCAGCTTTTCCTTTATGAGGGTCACCGGGATATCCATGGGGCAGACACGTTCGCATTCGCCGCACCCGGTGCACCTGCCGGCAAGGTGCATGGCATGAATGAAGTGGAACAGAAACTTTTCCGGAAGACCGACGTGCTGAGTGAGCCACCGGGGCTCGCGAGTCTCGACGATGCAGCGGTCCTGGCACACGCAAAGAGGGCAGGCGTTGCGGCAGGCATAGCAGCGGATGCAGCGGTCGAGTTCGGACTGCCAGAAAGCGAGCCTTTCTTCCAGGGGCTCGTTATCGAGGGCGTCGACGTCACGGTAGCTTTCCGCGAGGCTGTTGGCCCGGGGCGTTGCGGCCTCTCCGACCAAAACGTCCTGGATGATCGGGTTGGGATAGCGGCACCCGAGGCACTTTCTGGCCAGGACCTCTTCGAGGGCGAGCGTGTGCGTGGTCCCGGAATCCTCGAAGATCAGCCGGTCCCCTTCCACTTTTGCCGCCGTGACATCCATCAGAGGCACGCGCTTTGCCACCTTGCGCCAATCCACCGTTCCGCGGCACGGGATGCCGAAAATGCGCACCCTTTCGCGCGGGATGAATTTTTCCTGGATGAGCGCCACAAGCGAGCGGCTGTCACAGCCCTTGACGCAGATGCCGATGGGCTTGCCGTCTTTGGGCGGAGCATCGAGGGCCGGCGGCTTTACCAGATAGCCCGTGAGGTTATGGGTGCAAAACGGCCCAAGCGTCAGCCTGGATATCTGTTTGGCGTCACGAATGAAGACCGGGGCCGTCTGAGACGGGTCCCCCGTTTCCGCCCAGCCGATCATCATATCCAGTTCGGGCAGCGCCTCTTCCACGAGTTTTTGTAGTTGCGTCCTGTCGGTTTCTAACACTGCTTTTTCCAGTCTCTCTATCTCAGCCCAAGGATACTTTGGAATTGTCACCGGCGCCGCGCGTTACTCCCGGATTGGGACCCAACCGATGGATCTGCTCGGAAAACTCGGTAACCACCTTCTGCCACGCCTGACCCTCGGAAGCCGATACCCAGGTGTAGCGAAACCGCTGCGTATCGATGCCCATGAAGGGCAGGAAGAGCTTGAAGGCCTCCATGCGTCGTCGGGCATAGAAATTTCCGACCGCATAGTGGCAGTCTCTGGGGTGGCAGCCCGAAACGAGCACCCCGTCCACGCCGTAGATAAGCGACTTGGCGATGAACAGCGGGTCCATGCGGCCGGTGCACGGAATGCGCACGATCCGCAGGTCGGTTGGCTGTTTGAAACGGCACACGCCCGCCGTGTCGGCGCCGCCGTAAGAACACCAGTTGCAAAGAAATCCTACTATCTTTATCCCCTGCGTGGTAGCCGCTGTTTCATTTGCAGGAGCGGGGGAGCGGGGACTCTTTTCTGTCATCTCTTGTTTCCTTCTTTACAATCGAGGCCTGGTCCGATGTTGCACCAAAGCACCTCTCTTATGCGCACAGTTCGTTTACTTCAGCAAGAATCTGGTTGTCGGTTGCGTGCTGCAGCTGCACCGCCTTGGGCGGGCAGGTGGCGTTGCACACCCCGCAGCCCTGGCAGACGCTCGGGAGCACCTCCGCCTTTTTGATCCCGCCTCGCAGCTCCTTCCACTGGATTGCGCCAAACGGGCAGACCTGGATGCACTTGCCGCAGGCGATGCACGTTCTCTCGTTCACCAGGGCCACCTGCGGGTTGGTCTCGATGGTGTCGTGAGCGAAAAGCGATTGCACCTTCGAGGCCGCGGCGCTTCCCTGCGCAACCGAGGAGGGGATGTCCTTGGGGCCCTGACAGGCGCCGGCAAGATAGACACCCGCCGTATTGGTTTCCACCGGGCGCAGCTTGGGATGGCTCTCCATGTAGAAGCCGTAGGTGTCATAGGAGATGCGAAGCTTTTCGGCAAGCTCGCCCGCTCCCAGGGAAGACTCGACTCCGGTCGCCAAAACCACCAGATCGGCCTCCACCTCCACCTGGATTCCCAGGAGCGTATCGGCGCCCTGCACCACCATGCGGTCGCCGCGAGGGTAGATTTTCCCGACCCGGCCGCGAATGTATTGCACACCGTACTCTTCCTGGGCGCGGCGGACGAACTCATCGTAGTTCTTTCCCGGAGCGCGTATGTCCATGTAGAAGACATAGGAGTTGGATTCGGGCAGGTGGTCGCGCGTAAGAATCGCCTGTTTGGCGATATACATGCAGCAGATGCCCGAGCAGTAGGGGCGGCCCACCGAAGGATCGCGCGAGCCGACGCAGGCGATAAAGACGATGTCTTTGGGTTCCTTTCCGTCGGAGGGCCTGCGGATATGTCCGCCGTAGGGGCCCGAAGCGCTCAGAATGCGTTCGTACTGGAGGCCTGTAATGACGTCGGGGTAGCGGCCCGCGCCGTATTCCCCGTAGACCGAATGGTCGAAAAGATCGTAGCCTGTCGCCGCAATGATCGCGCCCACCTTCTCTTCAACGATCGTATCCTTCATTTCGAAATCGATCGCCTGGACGGGGCACACCTTCGCGCAGACGCCGCACTTTTTCCCGTTCAACTGGCGGCAGAACTGGGCATCGATCGTCGCCTTCTTGGGGATCGCCTGGGGAAAGGGAATGTTGATCGCCCGTGCCGTGCCAAGGCCTTCGTTAAAGTAGTCGGTGGCCTTTTTGGAAGGGCATTTTTCGGTACACAGCCCGCACCCCGTGCAGGCGTCCCAGTTGACGTAGGTGGCTTTCCTGCGGATCTGTACGGTGAAATTGCCGATGTAGCCGCTTATCGATTCGATCTCGGAGGCCGCATAGAGGGTGATGTTTTCCTTTTGCGCGACGTCCACCATCTTGGGGCCGAGAATGCAGGAAGAGCAGTCGACGGTGGGGAAGGTCTTGTCCAGCTTGGCCATCTTGCCGCCAATGTAGGACTTGCGCTCCACCATCACGACGTCCATTCCGCCATCGGCGCAGTCAAGAGCGGCCTGAATGCCGGCAACCCCGCCCCCGATAACCAGGAGCCGTTTGTTCACAGGCATTTTGGAGGAAAAAAGAGGCTGGTTGAAGCGCACCTTCGCCACGGCCATCCGGACCAGATCCACCGCCTTGCGGGTGTTGGTCTCTTTGTCGTTTCCGATCCACGACACGTGCTCGCGGATGTTGGCCTGCTCGAACATGTATTTGTTCAAACCCGCCTTTTCCACGGCCCGCCGAAACGTGGGTTCGTGCATCCTGGGCGAACATGCCGCGACCACCACGCCCTGGAGACCGTGCTCGGCGATTGCGCGCTGGATCTCCTGCTGACCCGGCTCGGAGCAGGTGTACATGTAATTTGTGGCATAGACCACGTCGGCAAAGCCGAGCGCCTCGCTCGCCACCCGCTGGGTGTCCACAGTCCCCGCGATGTTGGTCCCGCAATTACAAACGAACACGCCGATACGCATATCTCTCCTATCTAACTTCGGTGATTAGTGACTTGTGAGTAGTGAGTACAGGAAGATGTTTCCCGGTCGCCGGTCACTAATCGCCAACTTCTGCTCGATTCTCGAACAGGACGTCTGGGGGAACGCACAATTTGCCCATTCCCAATTCTTTGGGCGACATTCCCAGCGCGAGCCCCAGGACCTGGGTGATATAGGGGATCGGAAGATGGAAAGCGCTCTTAAAGTATTTGTTTATCTGATCCTGGCGCATGTCCAGGTTTTGCTGGCAGAGCGGGCAGGCGACGACAACGGCCTCCCCCCCCAGCCGCACGGCCATCTCGAGGATGCGTCCGCTCAGCTTTCCGACGAAATCGTTGCGGGTAACCCCGTAGGTCGCTCCGCAACACTCGGTCTTGTACGGAAAGTCGGGTGCGGTGGCCCCCGTGGCCTCGATCAGCCGGTCAAGCGAAATCGGGTTTTCGGGGTCGTCGAATTTGGCCTTGTCGGCAGGCCGTGTCAGCAGGCAACCGTAATAGGGGATAAGAACGTGGCCGGTAAGCGGGCGAACGACGGCTTTTTTGAGCGCTTCGGTCCCGACCTCTTCATAGAGAAGCTGCAGGAGCGAAACGGTCTTGAGACCGTCGACGTCTTTTCCCACCAGTCTCACAAAGTCCTTGCGCTGCCCGGCGTCTTCGCAGGTTTCCTGGGCCCCTTTGAGCGATTTGAGGCACCCCGGACAGGGCGTCATGACCATGTCACACCCCAGGTCGGCGGCAAGGACCAGGTTTCTCCCGGCAAGGGCTGCGGAAAGAAGCGGGTCGTAGGAATGGGCGGGCGTGGAACCGCAACAGTTCCAGTCGTGTATTTCGACCAACTCGATTCCGAACGCCTCGCACACGGCGCGCGTCGAACGGTCGTACTCGGCTGCCAGCCCTTCGAGAGAGCATCCTTTATAGTAGGCTACGCGTTTCACAAGTTTCTCTTTTTTAGCTGTCGGTTTTCGCACTCAGAGGTTCGGGGCGGGCTTTTCCTTCTTGGGAAAAACGTTCCTTTTTGATGACCTCGAAAATCTCCGCTATCTTCTTTCTTTTCTTTACCATACCCGGCACGAAGGTGAGCTTGCCTTTCTTCAAAAGGCGCGGGGCAAGATCGAGGTCCGTGAAAGGTTTTTTGGCTCTCAAATTATAGACCGGCAGAAGTCCCGTTTCGAACACACGCCCGAAAGTTTTGACCGATCGCAAAAATTCATCATAGAAGGCCTGGATGTCGGGAAGCGATACCGTATCGGTCTTGCGCGACATGATGCGGAGCGCTTCCATCACCCGGGCCACGTCGATATTGTTGGGGCACCGCGTGGTGCACGCCTGGCAGTTTGCGCACAGCCAGATCGCAGTCGACCCCAGGACGAGGTCTTTTTG
>JAKAJS010000148.1 GCA_021813685.1 Deltaproteobacteria bacterium
TTCCCTTTTCAACCGAGAAATTTTTCCAGGGATTCAGCTACCTCTTCGGGTTTTTCCCAGTGGGGCGAGTGGCCGGCATCGAACTCCTCGAGCCTCGAACCGGCAATTTGCGACAGGAGCGCTTCCTGGTCCGACCGCGTAAACAACGGGTCCTGGTTTCCCCACAGGAGCAGGGTCTGTGCGCAAATATCTCGAAGGATCCCCCGGTTATCCACCTCGAGAAGCCCCGAGAGCACCGAGCGCCAGACGTGGGCGGGAACTTTCATGGTCTCCGCGACAATCATTTCCATAAAATCAGCGGGAACGGGATTCGTGGTCGCCTGAAACTCGACGGCAAAGCTCCGGCTAATCGGGTCCTCAAGGGCATCGATATGAGGTTTCAATTCCAGAAGAGAGGTCTTTGCGGAAAGCGCAGGCGCCGAACTCACGAGTGCGAGTCGCCCGACCCGCTCCGGGATAATGGCGGCAAACAACTGAGCAATGAGGCTTCCCATCGAATGGCCCACAAGATCTATTTTCTCCAACCCCAGGGAATCCAAAAGCAGCAGCAGGTCCCGGACATAATCCGCAAGCACATAACCGCTTTGAGGCTTGTCCGAATCCCCATGCCCCCGTAGATCGGGGGCAACTATCCGGCGGGTTTTCGAAAGAAACTCGAAGACGCGGGTAAAAGATCTCCAGGAATCGCCGTAGCCGTGCAGAAAAACCAGTGGAGGGCCAACACCTTCCCCCCTTTGTGCGTAATGAATGGTGACCCCGCTCCCGAGAGCGGCCCTGCCAAAACAAAACTCTCCGCCCCCTTGCGTTGAAGAAAACGCGCTCTTAGACAAAACATACTCCTTGCTTACCATACATAGGTCAGAAGCGGCTGCCCCCAGCCCTGGCCTACCGCAAACTCGACGAAACTGCGAACTTGCCTGTCCGCCGTGGAGGCCGTGTAAAAGTAATAGGGCTGCCGGAACGGATAGGTCCCCTCAGAGATCGTGTCTCTTGCCGGAACGACCGGCTCCGAATGCTCATCGTGCCTTATCCCCAGGACCTTTGTCCTGGCCCGGGAGCCCGGGAACTGGTCACGTATTCTTACGCAGGCGATGGCCCCCGGCGTCTCCCCTACCTTCTTTACCACCTCGGGAAAATCCGGCATCGTTTGAGCCCCTCCGGCAATCGGAGCCCCCCCAAGGATGTCGTTTTCCACATAGTAAAACGTTCCGGGATGCAATTTGGCGCTCGCCACAATAACCTTGATAGTCTGGTCTTTCCCGCCAATCTCTTTCCAGTTGACGATTTTCCCCGTCAGTATCTCTTTTACCCGGTCTACCGACAGATCCCGCACCGGGTTCTGCCTGTCCGTTATTATCACTACTGCGCCATATCCTAACAGGTGCTCGTCGAGTTTGACACCCTTGGCCTTCGCCTCCTCGCTTTCCCGGGGAGTGATTTTTCGCGAGGCCATCGCCACGTCGGTTTTTCCCTCAATGAGCGCTTTGATGCCCTGGTCTACCAGCGAGTGGCTCAAGACCGACACCGCCACTTGAGGATGATCCTTTTCGTAGGCCATGGCAATACTGTGCACCCGCCCCCACATGGAATAGGCTCCCGTCACCGAGATCCTGTCCCTGGCGTGGGCCACAGAGCAAAGTGCCGTGCTAAGGGACACCGCAATCAGAATGAGAACGATTTCAAAGACCCTTTTCACTGTTTTCTCCTTCCCGCTCCAGTTTGCCCATAGAAGATCGCATCGGTCGACAGCCGGTCCTCCAAGCAAACTCTATACCGAATCAAAGAGAAGCACAGCCCGCCAAATCCAGAGGTCGGCAGCTTTTAAAAAGGCAGGGTCTCCACGGGCCGGTACGGGTTCTCGGCGAAGCTCACGGCTCGCCCTTCTGACTCATATCGGTGACAGGTGTCTGCAATCGACAGGAGTCACATTGCCCCGGGGGATGGGGATGAAAGGGTATTGGTCAAAATCCCGGAAGAAAATTTCTACCGCAGAGCCCGGTAGTGGACGGGCTCTGCGGTAGAAAAAATCCCCTTGTTCCCTTACGAGCAGGAACTTTTTAACTTTCGTATTTCTTCAGTCAACGCCGGAACGAAGTTAAAGAGGTCTTCGACGACCCCATAGTCGGCCTTGCTGAAAATCGGCGCCTCGGAGTCCTTGTTTATCGCAACGATGAACTTCGAGGACCCCATGCCGGCCAAGTGCTGGATCGCCCCCGAAATTCCAACGGCGATATAGAGATTGGGGTTTACGACCTTTCCGGTCTGCCCCACCTGGTCCGAATGGGGACGCCATCCCGAATCGACAGCGGCGCGCGAAGCGCCCACCGCCGCGCCCAGGACCTTCGCCATATCCTCGAGCATGCCGTAATTTTCCGGCCCCTTCATACCGCGACCGCCCGAAACGATGATTTCCGCCTCGGTAAGCTCCACTTTGCCGGAAGTGTCCAGATCGATCGATTTGACGCACGAGCGGGTCTGTGCCGGGGAGACCGACACCTTTTCCACCTCGGCTTGTTTTCCCTCGGCCGGAACCATGCAGTCCATGACGTTTGGACGACAGGAAATGACAGGCAGCGCCCCTTCCGCCCATTCACACCAGCCGAAGCACTTGCCGGCAAAGATAGGCCTTTTGGCCTTGATGGCGCCGTTTTCGCACGCGATTTGCGTGCAGTCCTGGGCAAGTCCCGCCTTGAGACGTGCCGAAAGGCGCGCCGCAAGGTCCTTGCCGTCAACGGAGGCCGGCAAAATCACTGCGGCCGGATCGCACTTGGCGACCATATCCGCAATTACCGGCACGTAGGCCTCGGCCAGATAATTTTCCAGCGCCGGATCATCCGCCACGTAAACTTTATCGACACCATAGCGGCCCAATTCGGCAGCCTTATCGGCAACACCCGAGCCCACCGCTACGGCGCATACCCCGACACCCAAAGCATCGGCAAGCCTTCTGCCCTCACTTGCCACTTCATAGGTCACACGGCGGAAGGCGCCGTGGCGAAATTCGCCGATGATGCACACGCACTTTCCCATTTTTGCTCTCCTTGGCTCAGATCACTTTAGCTTCTTCATGCAATGCCCGAACGAGTTCGGCAGCCTTTCCGGCCGTATCCAGTCCACCGTCGATGACCTTTCCCGCCGCTCTTTGCACGGGCATTTCCAGGGAGGTCATGCGGACCTTGGCGGCCCCCACCTCGGAGGCATCCACCCCCAGGTCGGCGAGCTTCTTTACGGCCAAAGGCTTCTTCTTGGCTTTCATGATGCCGGGCAAGGATGCATATCTGGGGTTCCAAACGGCGTGCGAACCGCCGAAGGTGACCACTGCGGGCAGGCTCGATTCCAGGCTCACCTTGCCGCCCTCGATGGGGCGTTCGATGGAGACGACTTTTCCGTCCGATTCGATCGAAACCGCCAAAGCCAGGTGTGGCCAACCCAGAAGTTCTGCAACCATGGGGCCGCGCTGCGCCAGGTCGTAGTCCACGGCGCGCGAGCCGCAAAGCACCAGATCGGGCTTGAGCTCATTTACCGCAGCCGCAAGAGCTGTCGCCACTCCAAGGCTGTCGCTGCCCTCCAGGGCCGGGTCGTCGATGAGAACGCCGGTGTCCGCGCCCATGGCCAGCGCCGTACGAATGGACTCCACCACTCGTTGCGGGCCCCAGCTGATGATCGTGACCGTTCCCCCGTGCTTTTCCTTCAAACGCAGGGCCGCCTCCACGGCGAACTCGTCATACGGGTTGACGATCCATTTCAGATCCTCGGTCGCAACCGATTTTCCATCACTCGCAATGCGGATTACCGACTCGGTATCCGGAGTTTGTTTCAATAGCACTGCCACATTCACGGTTGTTCCTCCTTCTGGGATATTGATCTGTGCAATACAGGGCAGTCTCCGCTTCACCTATTCTTCTATAGAAAAATGGTCACTTTTTCAAGGACAATAGCTACAAAATAGCTTTCTTTCTCGCAGCTACCGTTTCAACGCTCAGATTTCCAAAGGATACCGCAAATTTGGGTGATCCTCCAGGGCGTTTGGGCAAAGGAATTATCGGATATTCGGGAAAAAATGAGAAGAAAAATCCGGGCGGCGCACCACTCTTCCGAGAAAATGACGCCAGCTCATGCGGCAGGAGAGAATGGAGCAGGGGAGCATAATAGTACGGCGCATGGCGCCCCCTGCCCGCTTTGAATTCACTCAGCCGAGGGCTTTTTCGAGAACCCCGACCATCTTTCGAAATTCAAACGGTTTGGGAATGAATTCCATACCGCCCATCTCCAGGGCTTGCGACTTCACCGCGGAATACCCCGACCCGCTCATCAGGATAAAGGGCAGCCCCGGATAGTGGGAGGAAACGTGACTGAGCAGATCCAGCCCGGATTCTCCGGGCATACTGAAGTCCGACAGGACAGCATCGAACTGCGAATGCTCCAGACGATCTCTTGCCTCGGCAGCATTTGCCGCACGCTCCGACTGAAAACCGTAACCGCTCAGATACTCGCTTATGAGCGTAAGAAGCTCTTCGTCATCGTCCACCACAAGAATTCTGGCCATGATTCGCGCACCTTCTTCAAGGGTTGGAGGTGGCCGGGCCGGCAAGGGCCGGCCACCATATGGTGAGACATTTCATGGTGTATGCTGGGTAGAAGCCTAGCGGATTTTGAAAAGGGGCAAAAGTAGCAAATCACTGTATTTTACGCCTGCATAATACCTACTCTCTTTTCCTCTATACGTCATCTCCTCGAAGAGATATCATTCCCTGCGGGAGAAGGAGGGAGTCCCACTATGGATATCTGTTATATCGACGGGAAATTTTTGAGCGACGAAGACGCTCTGATAAGCGTCAAAGACCTCATCGTACTGCGGGGTTTCGGCGTTTTCGACGCTCTCATCACATACAACAAGACCCCTTTTCACCTCGAAGACCACGTGCGCAGGCTTGAAAAATCCGCCGAGTACATCGGCCTCCAACTCCACCACAAGAACTCCGAGATTTGCGAAATCGTGCGGGAAACCGTAACGAGAAACCCCCATCACCACGAGTCGGCCATCCGCATCGTCTATACGGGCGGCATCAGTTCGGACGGCCTCACCCCGGAGGGGCGCGGAATTCTCATGGTGATGGTGACCGAACTGATGGGACTACCGGCCCGCGTCTACACGGAGGGGGCGAAGGTCATAACGGTTGATGCGGCAAGGTTTCTGCCGGCGGCCAAGAGCACCTGTTATCTCTCGGCGGTTTTTGCCAAACGGGAGGCCAAAAAGCAGGAGGCCATCGAGGCTTTGTACGTCGATCGCGATACCCGGATACTCGAGGGCGCGACCACCAATTTTTTCTGCTTTCAGGGCGAGCGTCTGATAACTCCGCCCACGGGGGAGATCCTCTCCGGGGTCACCCGAAGCGTTGTAATCGAACTGGCAAAAAGTGTGTACGAGGTGGAGGAAAGAGATCTTCTCCTCTCGGAGACAGGAGCAATGCAGGAGGCGTTTATCACTGCTTCCAGCAAGGAGGTGATGCCGGTAGTAAGGATAGACGACCGGCAGATTGGAGACGGCCGCGTGGGCGAACGGGTCCGAAAAGTGATGCAGCTTTTCCGCGACTACACGAATTCCTACGCCACGGGCAAATCCCGGCTGCGGCTGCCCTGAAAGACAGAACCCCCAACCACCATCGAGTTTGAATCCATGGGACTTACCGACTTAACCGTTAAAGAATACGTAGGAAAGGTGGCCGAGGGAACCCCTTCTCCGGGAGGGGGCAGCGTGTGCGCCCTCGTTTGCGGCCTGAGCGCCGCGCTTTGCCTCATGGCTGCACGCCTTACCCTCGGCAGGGAAAAATACAGCGATGCCTGGAGCGTGATGGAGGAGTTGAGCACATCCATGGAGAGCTTACTCTCACGAGCCCTCGAACTTGCCGGGCAGGATGCCGAGGCCTACGAGGATTTGCTTTCCGCCTACAGGATGGAGCGTGAGGACAAAACACGCGCGCAGAGCATCGAGGCCGCCATGAAACAGGCCGCCCTCATCCCCATGGAGACTCTTCGCACCCTGGCCGCGCTCACAGAGCGCATCGGCGAGGTGATCGAGAAAGGCAATCAGAACTGCCTTTGCGACGCCGGCGTTTCCGTGCAACTCATTCGCGCGGCGGCCAGGGGCACGGTAAACAACATCCGCGCAAATCTTTCGAAACTCGAGGACAAAAACTTCGTCTCGCGCCTGCAAAGCGAGATGACCGCCCTCGCAAACAACATCGAACAGGCCATGGGCAGATTCGAAGCCTTCATCGAACTGCTTCTGTCTTCCTGATTCGGGCTATTTATCCCGCTCGACCAGCACCATCAACTGTTTATCTCCCAGCGAAAAAGCCTCCCGCACGGTTCCCCGCACCCTCAGGTGCGCCCCGACTGCGGGCAGCGGTTTATCGGTCACCACCGGAATGCTTCCCGTTTTGTCTTCGAGGATGAAGTACTGGACAAAGACGAGGCCGAAGGCTTCCTTGACGTTTCCGGAGACGGTCACGGTTTTATCCGCATAATCGCGAGGATCGTGGAGAATCTTTCCTATGGGAGTGGGCCTGAATGCGAACACCCAAACCAGGATGGCGATAAGAGCCAGAGCCAAAAGGAGATTGAGAAAAACTTTCAAGTCGCGCGCCTTCCTTGTGGACAGGGGGCAGTAAACGGTCTGCTTCACTCGTCATTGTCCCTGTTTTACAACCGAACCGCGGCGATCTGCAATATGAAAAGCGCGGGGGGGCCGCGCTCCCCGCCCCCCTGCCGGAGTTCAAGTGGCGGAGCCCACCAGGGAGACCAAATCTGCGACCAGGCCCGTGAGGCTTCTGGCTCTGGTGCTCAGTTCCTCGCACACCGAGGCCGATTCCTCCGCGTTTGCCGCATTCTGTTGGGTCACTTTGTCCATCTCGGAGACGGCCCTGTTGATCTGTTCGGCCCCTCCGGCCTGCTCCTGCGAGGACTGGGCGACCTCCTCCATCAGATTGACGGCTTTGGAGATGCTGCCCGAGACGTGCGTGAATTCGCCGTACGCCTGCGTTGCAACCGCAGCGCCGTCTTGAACTTTTTTCACGGTCTTTTCGATGAGGCCTGCGGTATTTCGTGCCGCATCCGCGGCGCGCAGGGCCAGATTTCTAACTTCATCGGCAACCACGGCAAACCCTGCGCCGGCCTCCCCGGCACGAGCCGCCTCAACGGCGGCGTTCAGGGCCAAAAGATTTGTCTGAAAAGAGATTTCGTCTATCGTCTTCACGATCGCCTGGGTCTCCTGACTCGATGCGGAGATGTCTTCCATGGAATCCTTGAGCTTCAGCATCGACTGATTCGACTGCTCGACGATCCTGCTTATTTCCTTCATCAGCGCGTTGGACCCCTGGGCATTTTGAGCGTTGCTCCTGGTCATCGAGGCCATTTCTTCCAGTGACGACGTGGTCTCTTCCAGGGCCGCCGCCTGTTCGGATGCCCCTTCGGCCAGCGACTGACTGGTCGAAGACATCTGGCCGGCGGCCATGGCCGTCCATTCGGCGCTCTCACGCAGTTTTTCGCTGATTCTGCGGATGGCGCTCGTGATCGAGCGCCCGATGAGGGTACCCCCTGCGATCAAGATCAGGAAGATCAATACCATCGATACAGTGTTCAAGACCGCGCCGTTGTGCTTGATCTGGTTCAGCCGCTTTCGGGTTGCCCCCATCAAGGAGGCGTCTTTAGCCAGGATATCATCGCGCACTCTGTTCAGTTGGCCCACCAGTTCCCGGTTTTGACGCCAAAGTCGCTCGATTTCCCGGGAATCTGTCTGCATCGAATGAATTATACCTTGGATCAGGACAGGGTACTGCTTCAAATCTTTCTCTTTGATCATCCCGACCACAGCGCTCGCATTATTGCCCGCAGACTTCAAATCGGCTGAAGCTCTTTGCCACCTGTCGAGATAAACCTTTTCATTGTTGTCAAGCAGCAGATCTCTGTCTACGGCAAGGACAAGCTCCGAAGAACCTGCTGCAATCGCCTTGCTGGCTATAATCAGGGCGTTCAGACTCGAGTCTTCCGAGTCTCCGCCCTGCATGAGAGTCATTCCCCTGATATTGTTTATCCTCACAAAGAGCTGGTCGGATTTAGCCAGGAGCTCATCGAGCGAAGATCGGAA
>JAKAJS010000262.1 GCA_021813685.1 Deltaproteobacteria bacterium
CCACAATGGGCTCATCGTCCAAGATAAGTATTTCAAGGCTTCCTTCCACAAAATCCTCCTCCAGCAGTGTTCGTGCTGCTTCGCCCATTCCCGCGGAACCTGTCCGGGATGCACCGTTTTTTCAGTCGGTAGTCTCGATGCGTGCGGCAGCGCCTGAGGGTTTGAGCACCTCGTTGATGTCGTTCAATATTCTCAATTTCTGACCGGTATAGGCTGCCTCATTGGACATGATCATATCCAGCTGCCGGGTGTGCATGGTCAGGTACCCGATGATCCTTAGCCGTTCTTTCATGAATTCTTCGTCGTAGCCTTCCAGGCGGGCGAAGAGCCCGTCTTCCTTCACTTCGGTGCGAAAGCCGAATTGCTCCAGAATTTCTCCGATAAACTCGGCGCGCCTGATCCTGCGCTCATAATCGGCGGCGCCCCCCTTAAACTGGAAGCTTATATAATTTTCCGAGGTTCTTTCTCCAACGAGAGCTTCCACCGTGGAAAAGTGGAACCCGAACCGGGAGCTCAGACTGCAGAAGTTTTTGGACACCATGAAGTAATTGCGGGTGGTAAAGGGGGTGGGCATGGACGGGTCCAGAGCCGGATTGGCCCCGGCTTCCAGAAGAATGGACAGGAAGCCTTTGGTGTCTATGGGGGGAGGGCCCGCCCACGGCACCGCCGTAATGCCCTCCCAGAGGGCCAGCATGGGGATGGAGACTATGTCGGCGAGATGCACGAATTTTCCTGTTACACCTTCCCGGAAACCGTCTTCGAGATTGATGAGCCACCACTGCATGGGCACTTCGCACACCAACTGCTTGCTCATCCCCTCGGAGAAGCGATGGTCGCTTCCGAAGCGAAACATCTCCCTCACAGACATTTCGTGGCAAAAACGGGTTATATCGTGAAGGGTTCGGCAATTTTCCGCTCGAAACCCGGTAGAATCGGGATCGAGAAGATTGAGAGGGATAATGAGCTCTGCGATCTCTTCGAGAATCCTGTGTACGGGGCTTCCCGCCATGAAGTTTTTCCCGGGCACGGGACGATCGAGGAGCGCTTCGACACGCCCTGAATAAATCGTCAGTCCGTCGGCATCGACGGTGACATTCATGCCGTTTGCGAGCAATGCTGTCGCCCCCGGGACCGCAAACAGGGCCGGGACCGCGAATTCACGCGCCAGGTTGGCCAGGTGTCCGGCGATGCTCCCCTGTTCGCAAACGACGGCGCACGCCCTTCCGAGAAGGGCAGACCAGCGCGGAAGCGGTTGTGGGGTAACGAGCACCGCGCCCTGCGGGAAAAGGAGCGCATCGGAGTCTTTTCGAACCACAAAGACGGGGCCAAAGGCCGCGCCGGGCCCGGCCGTCGAGCCTCCGCGCAGCAAAATGGCAGATTCGGGAGTTCCGTGATTTTGAGCAAAGGCCGAAAGCTCCTTTCTCTCCTCCTGCTTCAGGGGGCGGGTCTGTAAAATGGAGAGCCCTCCCCTTTCTTCGAGCGCCCATTCGACATCCTGCGGAGCACCGTAATGCTCTTCGAGCACCAGACCGATTCGAGCCAGTTCCAGGATATGCGCATCATCGAGGGACGGCATGCGGCTTTTTTCCCCGGCTATCTCCAGGCGGCACACACCCTCTTCTTCACCGCACACAAACTCGGATTCCTTGGCTCGTATTTTCCTCACCTCGACGGTCATAGGCCTCTTTCGGGATACGATGAACAGATCGGAGTCCATGCTGCCGTCCACAATGGATTTCGGCAGGCCCCAGGCCGAACTGAGAAAAATCGAATCGTCCCTGATGTCGAGCGGGTTGCGTGAATAGAGAACCCCTCCCGCGGAAGCCTCGATCATGACCATGGCCCCCACGCACATCGCGATGTCTTCGTCGAGAATCCCGCGGTTCAGCCTGTAGAAGATGGCCTGCAGGTTGTATTTGCTCGCCACGATTTCCTTATAGGCCTGCAGGATGTTTTCTTTGCTCACATTCAACTCCGAGCGGTACTGGCCGGCAAAGGATGCCCCTGCTTCATCCTCGCCAAGGGCGCTGCTCCGCATGGAAATTTTTACGCCTGCACCCGCTTTGCTCTCGAGTGCCCGGTAAGCATCCAGGATCGCCACTTCGAGCTCCCCCGGGATCTGCGCTCTAATGATCAACTGCTGGATGTTGGCGCTCAGTTCGTAGAGCGTATCCATCTCCTCCATGGAAGAAGCCTGCAAAAGCCGATCGATCTCGGGCTGCAGATCGTTTTCTTGGAAGAATCTGCGGTAGGCGGCAGCCGACACCACGAAACCTTCCGGGACGGGCAGTCGCAATACATTTTTCACCTCTCCCAGGCTTGCCATCTTACTACCGACCTGATCGGCCATATTCCTGTCCACGGCCTCCAGAGGAATGACCAACTCCTCGCCATGCGGCTGTTTTCTTGCGGCAAGCCTGCGGTTTACCTCCTCCTCGATCAGCTTAAACCTGTCGTAAAGAACAGGATATTTTCCGGGAGCGAGAAGATCGAGATTTTGAATCATACGGAAAACATTGACGGATACCGCCGTGGCATTGGCGCGCACAAAGGACATCCCGAAAGGCCGGCTTCCCCGCAACGCCTCCTGCAGGTCTGCCATGATCTCCAGAGCCTTGTTGTTCGCACTCAAAAGCAGCCTGAAGCCGAGGTAGCGCGCCTTGAAATCGGCGCGCAGCGCTTGCAGGTCCGCACCGGCGAAGTGCTCCGAGACGGTTTTGCGCAGCGGCAACCGTTTTAGCAACGTCGATAACTTCCCCATGCTCTTCTCGAAAATCAGCCTGACCTCCGGTGACCGGCTCATATTAACTCCGGGCTTCTCCGCCAACCTTGATGAGCCCGATCTTTTGCTCCTGAATCGCTTTCCTCTGACGTGCGTCCTGTACCTTATAGAGAAGATCGTCGATATCCGCGGGCTTGGTGAGATAATCGAAGGCGCCCGCTTCCATTCCTTCGATGGCGGCATCCATGTTGGCGTGTCCCGTGAGCATGATCACTTCCACCAGAGGGTGGTTTCGTTTGATCTCCTTAAGGGTCTGAAGCCCGTCCATGCCGGCCATTTTGACATCGAGAATCACTACGTCAACCTCTCTTTCCCGGAGAGCCAGAAGAGCTTCGTTTCCGCTGGAGACCCCCGTAACGTCGAGTTTCCGTTTCATGAGTCGCTTTACCAGAACGTCCAAAAACTCTTTTTCGTCATCTACCAGCAGAACACGGATTTCCTCGGAAAACATCACTTATTCTCCTTGAGCTTCCGATAGGCTTCCTGCATTTTTTTGGTCAAAACGTCAATGTCCACAGGTTTTTCCAGATAGGCATAGGCGCCCATCTCCATGCAGAGAGCCTCCATTTCCTTGGAACCATGACCGGTAAGCACGATTATTTCCACTCCGGGGTGCTCCGACTTTACCCGCCGCAGGACTTCCAGACCGTCTATGCCCGGCATTTTCAAATCCAGAACCATCACCTCGGGCTCATCTTCCTCGACCACATCCAGGGCTTCACGGCCGCCATGCACCACCGCCGAGTCAATATGTCGCATCTGGAGCCGCTCCGAAAGAGTCTGGACGAATTCCCTTTCGTCATCGACCAGCAGGAGCTTGGAGGGGGTCGGCAGGCTAAAATCGGCCTTTCGATAGATATCGCTCTGGTAGAATCCGGGGCCAACCACGATCTTTACACCCGAAACTCCGGGCACTGTTCGAACTATCTTTCCGAGTTCGTCTTCCAGGGAGGAAAGCATCAGCACGTGCTTATCTATGGTCACGGTCACCTCGCCGTCCCGCACCGCAACCGGAGTGGTGTGCCCTTCTTCGGCCAATTTGAGGTTTACGGTGCAGGCCAGGGCATAATCCTCAACGGCCCGGCGCGAGGCGTCGGTAACCCGCAGCACCTCTTTGCCTAAATTTTCGCACACGAGCTGCGCGGCTTCCTCCGCGGTGAGTTTATCCATGGGAATGAGCAAGTCGTAGAGTTCGGCCGCCCAGGGGTCGCTTTTCCCGTAGAGGTATTCGACCCAAATCGCGCTGCTTTCATCGTCTTTGTGGATCTTTTTCACCGCCTCTTTTTCCGCGATCTTTTCTTCTTTTACCGCCACACCGGTCCTGTAGCGCAGATCTGCAATGAGGCAGATTTTCATCGCATGAGATATTTCCCTCGGTATGAGATGGCTCACAAAGCCCGCCAGAAGAAGGTTCTCCTCGCGCAAAAGATCGGAGACGGCGCATTTGAGGCAGGCGAGGGACCGCTCCTTTTCATGGGTAAAGGTGTTGAAAATCGAGGCCCTTCGGGTCATCGCCTGGAGGAGCTTCCTTTGCTCCAGGGAAAACCGCCTGCTCGTCTCTTCTATCACATCCCGATCCGTAGCGAGCCTGCAGCCTGCGGCCGCGGCAATTTTACGCACCACTTCCTGCTCACAACAGTAAGAACCGCTAAAGAGGGCGATTATGGCCATGGGATTTTCCTCGTCCGGTTTAAAGGCTCCGCGCCTATTTTTTATATAAAGCACACCGACATCAGGGGGCACTCATCTTCCCGGCACTGGGTATGGGACCGGGCGTGGATGGTCTTTACCGCCGCCTGCATGGTTGGGAATATGTTTCTTTCTCCGATTCGCTCGTACAAATGGGTGCGCTTCAGCACCTCCAGAACGTTTTCATTCACCCCGGAAAACGAAATGTCATAACCGGCGCTTCGAACCCGCTCCACCACGAGGGAGAGGATTTCCTCCCCGGAAGAATCCATGTCGTTGATTCCGTTTGCCACGATATGGATATGCCGCAATTCGCGTTTAGTCTTCGTGAGATCGAAGATCATCTCCTCGAGAAACCCTGCGTTGGCGTAGAAGAGCTGGCCTTCGAAACGAATCATGGCGATATGCCTGCATTCCTTGAGTCCATGCTGCTTGGCGCTCCTGTAGGATTGATCCGGATACATGGAAAGCGACGTAACCTTGGGGCGCATGCTTTTATACAAGAACACCCCAAGAGAGAGGAGAACGCCGATCATGATGCCTATTTCGAGATTCGGAGCGGTAATGAGGGTGGCCACGAAGGTGATTATCGAAATGAGCCCGTCGTACCACTGGGCCTTCCAGGCATGGACGAATCCCGAGATGTTGATGAGACCCAGAACGGCCATCATGATAATGGCTGCGAGGACCGAATCGGGCAGGTAGTAGAGAAGAGGGGTGAAAAAGAGAAGCACTATGCCTACGCAGACACTGGTAAAGACGCTCGAAAGCCCGGTTTTGGCTCCGGACTGGAGATTTACCGCCGAACGCGAAAAAGAGCCCGAAACCGGATAGCTCTGCCCGAAGGCCCCTACGATGTTGGCGATTCCCTGACCGATCAGCTCCTGGTTCGGGTCGAGACGCTGACCGGTTTGCGCGGCCATGCCCTTGGCGATGGAGATGGCCTCCATGAAGCCCAGAAGCGAAATGATGGCGGCTATGGGCAACAGTTGCAGCATCACCTTCATGTTGATGCTCGGGATGCTGAAGGCCGGCATGCCCTTGGGGATTTTGCCCACCACACTGCCGCCTCCGACCATCTGGACACCCTGCGGGTCGAGGGGATCATTTTTCACCTTGATTCGCCATGTCCTGCCATCGGTTTTCATTCCGGCGGGAACCCGGTCCCGGAGATAAAACACCTCTTTTCCCGAAAGCCCGGACACACCGCTAAAAAGGAAGCTGCGAAGCTTTTCTCTCATTCTGCCCGATTCTTCTTTAAGATCTTCCATCCGAAAGGTAATCAGGGCCAGTTGGTGAGTGAGATCCAACGTTTTCCTGCCATGGGAGCCGAAGGCTTGCTTCGCCCGCTCAACTTCGGGCATGAGCGCGACCTTTTGATCTCCGAGCTTTTTCATCTCCTGCACAGCACTATTGAAATCATTTACCGCCCCGCGCACCTCGGGAACCGCAATGGCATCCAGTCCCACTTTGACGTTGTGCTCGAAGCCCGTGGACCAGGAAATCAGAATGGTTACAACCACTGCGACGAGCACATTGGGAATTCTGCGGTCGATCCGTTTCAACACATACATGATGACAAACGCAAGGGCGCCAAGAAGAAGCGTGGGCCAGTGCGTATAATGAATCGCGGCTGCAATCACCCGATAGATTGTCCTGTAGTGGTGCTCGGCTTCGTCCACCGATACTCCGAACAGTTTCGAAAGCTGTGAGGTCGCGATTATCAGGGCACCGGCATTGACAAAACCATTCACCACCGGGTGGGACAAAAAATTTACGATCATCCCCAGACGCAGGACTCCGATGCAGAACTGGAAAATACCCACAACGAGGCCCAGAAGAATCGCGTAAGCGATGTAGGCGCTGCCTCCGACCGTAGCCAAGGGGGCGAGCGCAGCACTTGTCATGAGCGACACGATGGCCACCGGACCGGTAGCCAATTGACGGCTGGAGCCGAAAAGCGCCGCGAGCATGGGAGGAAATAGAGATGCATACAGACCGTAGTAGGGGGGCAACCCCGCAAGCTGTGCATAGGCCATGGATTGAGGAATCAACACGAGAGCTACGCTCAGGCCGGCGAAAAAGTCGCTTTTCACCGAACTCAGACTCAGGGTGTCGAGCCAACCAAAAAATGGGAAGGCCCTCAGGAGCAGCGAGGTCGTCCTGTCCGCCTTTCGTTGAAATGGAATCTCCAACTCTTCATCTCCTCTGTAACCGTAAAGTCGGCAAATCCCCCCTGCCCCCCTTTTGCAAAGGGGGGAGAATGATGGCGCCTTTGGCAAAGGGGGGGGCAATGAGGGGAGTTCTTCTCACCCGAGGTCTCCATCTTTAAGCGAAAGCTCGATTCTCCTGATATCCGCCCGGCGGATTCTTTCCTCCTGCTCCGATTTACGTTTGTAGGCATTAAGGATGTTTTCCAGCAGATCCTTCAGGCTCGCCGGTTTGGTCATGTACTGAAAGGCGCCCGTTTGGATCGAGTCGACGCCTTTTCCCGGCGTCCCGTGTCCGGTCAGCAAGATCACCTCGGCAAGCGGCCGCATCTCTTTTATTTCGCGCAGCGTCTGCATGCCGTCCTTCCCCGGCATCAACATATCGAGCACCACCACATCTGTGTCATGCTCCCGGAGAAGCGCCAGGGCTTCATCTCCGGAAAACGCCTTCATCACTTCAAATCTTCTCACCTCGAGACGCTCGGCAAGAGCATCGATAAAGTCCTTTTCATCATCGACCAGAAGCACCCTGATTTTCATGATCAGCTCTCCTCACCGGGGAACCCTGTTTTTGCCGGATACCAGGGATCAATACGCAAGATTTGCCCCCTCCGGCGATTTCACGGGAAGCAAGACAGTCACTTCCGTCCCCTCCCCCTCCTTGCTCCGGACCTCGATGTCGCCACCGAGTTTTTTTACGATTCCATAGGTTATTGGCAGTCCCAGGCCCGTTCCCCGGCTTCCCTTGGTGGTGAAAAAGGGCTCAAAAATGTGTTTGAGCGTTTCTTCCGACATCCCGCACCCATTGTCCCTGATGGTGACCGCCGCGGTCTCCGGGTCCTTTTCCCGGGTCGAGATGGTGATGGTTCCTCCGTCCTCCACCGCCGCAAGAGCGTTGTTCAACAGGTTTAAAAACACCTGCTGGAGCTGTCCTCTGTCGGAAGCTACGCCCGGCAAGCCTTCAGCCAGCTCGAGGCGCACTTCGACATTGTGATAGAGCGCTTCCTTTTCGAGGAAAGCCAGGGTCTCCTTCACCAGATCGCCAATATCCAACATCTCGATACTCACATCCATGCGCCGGGCAAAACCCAGGAGCCTGTGGGTAATAGAGCCGCAGCGGTTGACCGCATTCAGGATCGAGTCGGTTATCGAAAGAAATCGCTCTTTTTGGGGAAAGTCTTCCGAATAGTCGATCAGGTCCTTCATGAGACCGGCCTTCTCGTTTATGATCGCCATGGGATTATTGATCTCGTGGGCCACTCCTGCGGCCAGCCGCCCGATGGAAGAGAGCTTGTGATTGTGCTCCATCTCTCGAAAAGCAGCCTCCCGTTTTTCATCGCATTCCTGCATTCGCTTTACGAGAAGGTCCGTCAGGCCGAATACCACCAGGAATATGACAGATC
>JAKAJS010000080.1 GCA_021813685.1 Deltaproteobacteria bacterium
GCAAAACCGTCTATGAACCCCGGAGAGATGTGCTGGACAATCAGGATAGGAAGAGGAAAACTCTCGGGAATTTTCGACAGAATGGTCTTTAGAACGGTCGGGCCTCCGGTTGAGGCGCCCATGGCTATTATTTTGAGATCTCTTTTAGCGGGAAGGCGCTGCTCGATAGGAGGAGCGACAGACGCAGAGAGTTTGCGTCGCGCGAGGGGCCATCGTCTTACGACCTTGACTTCAGACATCAATTTTACTGTCTCGAGCAAGTTCTTAGCCGTTTCCGCATACTCAGAATGCCCAATCCCAACGGGTTTGGTGACAGCGGCCAACGCACCTTCCTCCAGTGCCCGGAATGTCGTCGCCACCTCCCCGGGATCGACACTGACGCTCACAATCACGATCGGGACCGGATTGGTCTCCATGATCTTGCGCGTTGCTTCATAGCCGTCCATCAGGGGCATGCTGATATCCATCGTTATTACGTCGGGCTTGAGAATGGGGACCGCCTCCAACGCTGCTGCCCCGTTGGTTGCCGTTCCAACCACCAGCAGGGCGGGGTCGGAGCCCAGAATATGGCAAAGGAGCTCTGTGACGACAGGCGAATCTTCCACAATAAGGACTCTAATGCTCATACGAGTCTCCGGATCACTTCCAGAAGGTTGCTCTGCTCGAAGCTGCTCTTCACAATATAGGCGTTTGCCCCGACATCGACTCCCCGCTCCTTGTCTTCACGCGAATCCAGAGCGGTAACGAGTACGACGGGAATGTTGGAAAGCTCTTTATCGGCTCGTATCCTTGCTGTGAGATCAAAGCCGTTCATTCTGGGCATATCGACATCCGATATCACAAGATCGAACGGACGGGTTTTTAACGAGGTGATCGCGTCGATTCCGTCGACCGCGGTTGCGACCTCATAGCCCGCCGCTTCCAGTATGGTTCTGAGGAGAGCGCGCGCCGTGATCGAGTCCTCCACAACCAGAACCGATATCCGTTGGGGGGGGCGGTCAACGACAGCTTCTGTCGGAGGGAAAGCCATCTTTTCCGCAGAGATCATCAAATCGGCTACATTGAGAATGGGGACGACCTTCCCGTTGGCGAGAAGTGTGGCGCCCGCGATATTGCGAACGCGAGAAAGCTGAGGACCAAGGGGCTTTACCAGGATCTCCTGTTCGTGAAGGACTTCATCGATAAGAAAGGCCATGCGCTTTCCGGCTGCACTGAGCAACGCGACCTGGATGAAAGGGCCTTCGCCCTGAGGCCTGCTGCCCATCGCTCTCAATTCCAGCACCGCTCCCAGTCGGGCCAGAGAAATTGCCTGGCCCTCAATGGAGAGGGTCTCACGATTCTCTACAGTCCGTATTTCCTCTCTTTTTACTCTTGCCACCCTTTCGATATTTGCGGAAGGAAGGAAGAAAAGATCTCCGCCAACCCGCACCAGTACTCCGCGGAAGGTGGCAATGGTAAGAGGAACCGCTATTTCAAGCGTAGTCCCGATCCCCGGTTGTGAAGCAACCCTGACCGTGCCATTTAACTTTTCGACCCGTTCTCTGACAATGGCAAGCCCGAGTCCCCTGCCTGAAATGTCCGTGATGATGGAGCTCGTGGTCACTCCGGAGCGAAAGATTAACGATAGAGCATCCTCTTCATCCCGGCTGTCCCCTTCTTCATGCGATACAGCCTCTTTGCCCAGCGCCGCTTCTTTGATTTCATAGGCGCTAATCCCTGCGCCATCATCGGAAACCGCGATCGCTATTTTGCCATCCGACGATGACGCGGCAATTCTTATCTTCCCGCGGGGCGGCTTGCCTTTCGCGATCCTGTCGGCCGGCTTTTCGATGCCGTGGTCTATGCAGTTTCTCACCAGATGTATCAGAGGGTCTTTCAATTCCTCAAGCACCCGCCGATCCACTTCAATGTCTGAGCCCTCGCAACCAAGATCTGCTTCTTTGCCTGCTTCCTTGGTGAGTTCGCGCACAAGCATTGGAAACATTTCGAGAAGGGACGAAAATGGAAGCATCAATGTCTGCTTCATGTCTTCGAGCAGAGTGTCAACCATGGCCCCAAAGGAGCGCTTGTCATATTCAGCCTCCTTAATGAGTCCGGCCATGGCGGGTTCAAAGGAGAGGATCAAGGACACCGCGCTGTTGACCATTGCGTCTCTGTCTCGACTCGGCAAGGCTGCATCGAATGACTTTCTTCCTAAAATTTCCTTTTTCCAATGATCGAATCGGGTTTTAAGCTCCTTTAGCTCCTCCAGGCGCTGGCCGGCAGCGAGTTTTATGGATAGCATCTCCTCGGCCCGCAGGAGAAGGGAATCGAGTTTGACAGTGGAAATCCTGATCGTTTCAGTGATTCGGGGCAAAGGCGCAGAGAGTGTGATACGCTTTGCGGGTTCTAATTCGCCGGCCTGCTCTATCGATTCGAATCCCGATTTTCCGTCCGCCTTGTCGGCAAAACCCGGCCCTCCAGCGTCGGCTTCCGGTCCGGGAGGAGCAACATACTGTTTGCGAGTGGCATGTTCGAGGGCCTGAAGCAGGTTTTTTAGCTCGAAGCTTTCAGCCCCGGAGGGTCCTTCGTGTACAGCCAGTCGCAACGCGCAGTCGACCGCGCCGAGCAAAAGATCGAGCAGCTCGGAAGAGGGAGTCATCTCTTTGCGTTTGAAGGCGGAAAACACATTCTCCATCGATTGGCAAATTGCAACTATCTCGGAGAGGTTTACAGCACGGGCAGCCCCCTTGAGGCTGTGGGATTCCCTGTAGATTGTTTCGACAATCTCGGCTTGTTTTTCGGGCTCCGCTTTCTCAATTTCAATAAGACCGGAAGATATTTTCGTGAGGTGCTCGTGCGCCTCGATTTTGAACATGGGAAGGAGTTTTTCGAGAAGCTCCTTATCCCTCCGGTTCATACCCACTCCTTGTTGTCCAAACATCGGGTGACAGGGGAATCAATTCACGAACTCCCGGCTTGCCAGGGTGGTGAACGCCTGAAGCTGATGAGCTAAACCGTATATCTTGCCACCATCTCCTTTAGCTTCTGTCCCAGTTCGTTCAAATTCTGCGATGCACCCTCGGCCTGCTTGATTCCAGACACGTTCTGCCGGGATGCCTGCCTGATATTTTCCATTGCGAGTGTAACCTGGTCCATTCCGGCAAACTGCTGTTGGCTCGAAACTGCGATCTGAGTGGCCGCCTTGGCGGATTCCGCGATGCTTTCGGCAAGCTTCCGTATGGACTCTCCCGATTCGGATGCCTGCTTGACTCCGCCCTCCACAGCTTTGCTGACCTGCTCGGCAGCCATTACGGATGCACTGGTGGCCTTCTGGATATCGGCAAGGATGACTCGGACCTGCTCGGTTGCCTGTTTGGACTGGCTCGCCAGACTCTTGATTTCCTGTGCAACCACCGCAAAGCCCTTTCCATGTTCTCCGGCCTTCGACGCCTCGATAGCGGCGTTTACCGCCAGCAGATTGGATTGCTGGGCCAAATCGCCGACGACGGTAATGATCTCGCCTATTGCCTGGGTTTGTTCGCTGAGTCGCACAATGCTTTCAGCCACCGATTCCATGAGTCCGCGGATATGGTTGATCCCCTCAACGGTTTTTGACACCGCCACATTGCCCTGCTGGGCAACCAGCACCGCTTGTTGCGCCCTTTCGGAGACACTCATGGATTTCTCGGAGGATAGCCGCGCGGTCTGCTTTACTTCCTCAACCGTCGCAGTGGTCTCATTTACCGACTCGGCGGTCTGGGTTGAAACGGTGGCCAGTTCAGTAACAAGACTCAGGATTTCGCTGACCGAGCTTGCGAGCACGTTGGCCGCTTCCTGGACCTGGACGTTCAACTCCCTCAGGTTTGCCTCGGCCTGTCTGCGCTCGGTGATGTCGCGGGCGGCAGCAAAGACACCCTGGAGTTGGCCGGACTCGGTCATGTAGACCGCAGCGTTGTAAAGCACGTCGGTGAGGCGGCCGGAGGTGTGCCGGATTGTAAGCGGATAATCTCTGACAAAGCCCCGGGATATGACTTTCTGGTAGCCCTCCCGCGCCTTCTCGGGCTCGGTAAAATAGTCGGAAAAATCGCTTCCGATCAAGCTCTCGCGCGCAAAACCGGTTACGAGTTCGGTGGCCTTGTTGACGTCGGTTATTTTTCCTTCAGGACTTATGGTGACCAGGGGATCGAGACTGGCCTCCAGGAGGCTGCGGGTGTAGAGTGAGGCCACCCTCAGTTCTTCCTCCATTCTCCTGCGCTCGGTAACATCGCGGGCTGCGGCAAAGACCCCCTGGACATTTCCCTCTGCGTCCCTGTAGACGGAGGCATTGTAAAACACGTAGGTCAGCTTGCCGCTTGTATGCCTGATCGTGAGAGGATAGTCGGTAACGAAGCCCTTCTCGAAGACCTGTCGGTAGCCCGCCCGCGCCATGTCCGGTTCGGTAAAGTAGTTCGAAAAATCCGTTCCGATAAGCTGATCGCGCCCGAGGCCGGTGACCTTTATGGTAGCCTCGTTTACGTCTGTGATCATTCCCTCGGGACTGATGGTCACCAACGGATCGAGACTTGCCTCCAGGAGGCTCCGGGCGTACTGTGAGGCCTGTCTTTGTTCGGATACATCACGTGCGGCGGCGAATACGCCCAGGATTTTCCCCTCGGCATCCTTGTAGACCGACGCATTATAGAGAACGTGGATCAGCTTGCCGCTCGTATGACGAATTGTCAGGGGATAATCTGTCACAAAGCCCTTTTCGAATACCTGCAAATAGCCCTCGCGCGCCAGCTCCGGTTCGGTAAAATAGTTGGAAAAGTCGGTCCCGACGAGCTGATCGCGTTGGAGGCCGGTGGCCTTTATGGTTGCTTCGTTTACATCGGTGATCTTTCCTTCGGGACTTATCGTCACCAATGGATCGAGGCTCGCCTCGATAAGGCTTCGGGTATATATCGATGCTTTTCGCAATTGCTCTTCGAGTTTTCTACGCTTGGCGCCAAACAAGCTCATATAAGGTCCTCCCGATTATCAAGCTTCTTCGTAGACAATGATTTCCTTGTCCCCCAACAGTCTTGCCGCGTCCAAGATCACCGTTCGGTCTCCTGTGACGCCCCGAAGAAATCTTTCACGGATACCCGTAAAAGTCGGAATCGAGGGCTGGATTTCCTCAACCGCGATAGTTCGCACATCAAGTATGGCATCTGCAAGAAGGCCGAACACCATTTTGCCATCACTGAGTATGATGACCTTGTTGAGTTCGCTTATTCCTTTCTGAGGCATTTCAAAAAATCTCTTTATGTCTATAATCGAGATTACCTGTGCCCGCACGTTGAAAAGCCCCAGAACAAAAGAGGGAGTGCAGGGAAGAGGGGTATAGTCCGTGAGCGGATACACCTCGCGAACATAGCTCGATTCGATCGCGTATCGCTCGTTGGCCAGCATGAACCCAACCACTTCCATAGTCTCCCGATCCGGGTCCTCACCGGGATGGCCGGCAAGCAGGTTGGCCCTTTCCTTTAAAATCTTTCTCCTCGCTTCCGGATCGGGTGAGGAGCCTTTTGCTATCGCGGCGCCGGTTGACTCAAGCCGGCGATGAATTTCGCTCCAGTCGATTTGCTTCTCACTCATCGGATCACTCCTCGATCTCGGATTGCTGCATTAACCGTAGTATCTCCGTCAATCTCTGCGCGTTGATTCCTTCCGATTCGGCCAGGACCTGATCCGCAGGTTCGGAATTCAAAAGGAAGAGTGCATTTTCAAAATGTCTGGCTGCGTTCTTGTGATCGCCCGACTTTCTGCAGATGTTTCCCAGAGCTACATGGGCGGGAATGAATTTGGAGTCGATATAAAGAGCTCTCCTGAGTGAAACGGCGGCATCTTCCGTTCGATCCAGTTCCTGGAAGATGGTTGCCATCAGATAATGATAACCGGCATTGAGCTTATCTGAAGATACGGCCTTGGCGCTACATTCCAGTGCTTTATCGAGCTTTCCGCAATTTGCATAAATGCGTGTAAGAAGCGCCCAACCGGCGGCATCTGATGAACTCTGTAAAAGCAGCTTTTCGACCTTCTCGATCGCCTCCGGATAGGAGCCCGCCAGATAAAGTGCTGAGGCCTGCTCATAGAGTTCCTTCGGGTTTGGATCGTCGGTGTTTGAAACTTCAAACATCGCAGACCCGCCATGCTCTTCCTGCCTGGGGGGGAGGAGCTCAATCACGGATTTAAAGACAGGAGCGGCTGCGGGATCTGGATTGGGAGCGGGTTCCAACGCCGGTTTTGGCGTTTCAAACAGTCTGGCGGGGAAATCGCCTGCTCCGACAGCTCCCTGTTTCTTGAAAAAAATCCTGCCCCTAACGCTAACTGTCGAAAATTGCGAGAATAAGCGAACGGAAGACTCGATTGGACTCACAATCAGCAATCCACCCTCAAGCAGGGAACGGTGAAGATTTTTCACAACTTTTTGCGCCGATTCCCCAACAAAATACATCAGCACGTTTCGACACAATATGATGTCGAAAGCATTTGTCTTATTGACAAGCGAGGGATACGAATCTTCGACAAGGTTCAGAGAGCAAAAATCCACCATCTTCCTGACTCGCGAAATGAGCTCAAAGCGGCCGTCCCCCGTTTGTTTGAAAAATTCCTTCTTGATCTCAGGCTTTACGTCGCGAAAAGACCATGGGCCATAAACGCCGCGGACAGCTTTTTGCAATGATCGTGCATTGAAGTCCGTAGCCAGAATGGAAATATTCCAGTCTTCGATATCCGGAATCATCTGACTGAGAAGAATGGCGATCGAGTAAGGCTCTTCGCCCGAAGAACAGCCCGCACTCCAAATCCTGAGGAATTTCCCATTGCTGCGTCGATGCCGGATCAACTCGGAGAGTATGGGTTGCTCGAGGGCCTTGAATAGCCCTTTGTCCCTGAAAAAATAGGTCTCACCCACTGTAAGATGGCTGGCCAGAATTTCAATCTGATGGGAGGTGGGCGATGAAGAAAGAAGCCATTCGATGCAGGACTCACCATCATCACAGTCAAGCTCGCCGGCTGCCAGGTTGATTGCCTGCTCCAGGTTCTGCCAGCGTTCTTCGGGAAAATGCAAACCCATTCTGGCAGCAACGTAAGTGCTGAGTCGTGATAGCTGCCGTTCAGGGATGTTGCCCATTGACTTCCACTTCCTTACCAATTGGCCCCTCAAAAGCCTGAGCAAAATGAGAAGAAAATTAACCGGAGCAGGATAAAAAGGTCAAACTCAAACCCGCGGCATGGCCTCATCAAGGGTCCTTTCCTCTTCCAGGGAGAGAAACTTGTCGAGATCATGAATGAGTATCATTCCATCCCCGAGCGTTGCCACGCCGTCTATATAATCCATCCGAGGCAGGATGTCCGATGCATGCACAAGACCGTCGGACGATACCTCGACAGAAGATACGGAATCGACCAGAAGGGCGACCGTTCGCCTGCCGGTTTTCGCAATAATGAACTGGTCGTCCAACCCCAGTTCTTTTTCCGGCAAATGGAACCGTCTTCGGATGTTCAGAACCGGAACCACCTTACCGGCCAGGTTTATAATCCCCATCACAATTTCGGGCGCGGAAGGCAAGCCCGTCACTTCCGCGGATCGAATGACCCTCTGGACAACCGGCAGTTTCAGACCGTAGCGCTGCTCATCGAGCAGAAAGACAACCAACTGCACCGATTCCTCCACTCTCCTCTCCCGCACCGGAACTTGACGGACACTTGCGGGAGGTGCAACCTTCATGAAGTAAAACCAAGTCAGTTTTATTCCTATACATATCATAGGAAGTATACATACAGGGGCAAGCAGGGGCAAGCTCCAATGATTTATCAACCCTTAGAGGAACAAAACGAGGGACATCACGGGCCTTAATGCCGTCGCCGGAGGGGACATGGAATCGTTAGAAGCCATGGCGGCGAGATGAGGGTGGATAGCGTCCAAGGAAAGGGCAGCAGCTTAACGGCACTGCCCTTCCGGCGCTTGAGAAGACCAAGATGTTCAAAAACCTGGCTACAACCAAAATTATCCGGCTCGTGCCGGATCACACCTACAGCCTCTATATATAAATTCCACAACCCACATAGGCATTCTCCCCGGGAATCACGCGGACATAGGCGCTCTTAAGAGAAGGGGCGCTCGCCCCCGGCTTGGGCCACCAGTAGTTCATCCAACCGGAACCGCTGGCGGCCGCCAATTCAGACATGTCCAGGTTGAACGTTTTCCCCTTGATATCTTGTAATGTACCGACCGGAGTTCCGACAAGATGCGGCGCGAAAGGATGGGCCAGCGTGGTCATGTTTCCCCCGATGGTATTAATAAAGAGATACCATTCCCCTCTACAAAAGGGGCCGTTCTTATCCTGAATGGCGGCGATAGTCGCCTGCAGTCCTCTTTTTCTTACCATATCGAGCCCTTTTTTCACCAGCTCCACCGCCATTTTTCTTCTATTTTCGCCTGTGAGGATCTGCAGCAGACTGGAGGAGACGTCGCGCATCTGTTCCACCTGCGCCTCCATATTTTCGGAATTGTCGGCGCTTTCGTGGGCCTTGGCGGCGTTTTCCTGCGTAACGCTGTCGATCTGGTTGATAGCCGTTGAGATTTCCGTAAGGCTGATGCGCTGTTCGGCGGAGGCCTCGGCGATTTCGCGGATGAGGTTTACCGACTGTTCGAAGGATTGCACCATCTTTTTGAAATCATTTTCGGTTTGATTGACAAGCGAGACGCCTGCGCCGGTCTTGTTGATGGCGTTTTGGATCAGTTCCTGTGTAGACCCTGCCGCTGTGGCGGAACGTTTGGCGAGATTTCGCACCTCTTCGGCTACCACGGCGAACCCCGCCCCGTTTTCCCCGGCCCGAGCCGCTTCGACCGCCGCGTTCAGGGCCAGCAGGTTGGTCTGAAAGGCGATGGCGTCAATCTCCTTAATAATCTCGCTGATTTTAAGGCTTGCCTCGGAAATCTCCTCCATTGCCTGGCTCGTTTGCGTCATGGAGGAAGCGGCGCGATGCGCCATTTTCTGTACCTCTTCGATCAGACCGCGTCCTGTCTCGGCTTTATCTGCATTGTGTCTGGTTGTGACGGTAACCTCCTCGAGACTTGCAGCAGTTTGTTCCAGGCTGCTCGCCTGAGTGGAGGCGCCGTCGGCCAGGGAGTTGGACATGCTGTAATATTGAATGGAGGTTTTTTCCACCTCGTCCACCATGTCTCTCAATATTTCCACTGACGAATTCAACGGGATCAAAATGAGGCGAAGTACGTACATCGTCTCTGAAATGAGAGCACAGGAAGCCAGCGCGGCAACCACAATCAGCTTCGAGTGCGCACTCAAAACAGGCGCCACCGAAGCGGCGATTAGCCCTGTTACTGCCAGCGCTGTAAACAGTATGATCCTCTTCATTCTGCCGCTCATACAGTATCCCTTTTCTGTTCCGAAAACAGGGGCCCCATTCGATCCACCGGCGCTGCAGCAAGCTGCAACCCGGGACCGGACGCACTAACCTTGATTGCATACCATATTTTCCAGGGTTTCTTTACTTATCGGCAGGTCGGGTCTTTATAATTAGGAAAAATCGACTGAATAGTGTCCATCCGAAAACCCCGGTGGTGGGCAAAAGCGTAAGCGTTGCCCACCAAGAGGTTCCCCGGATATTTATTTTCTTGCCTTACCGGTTATGTTGTCGATGTCGATCCTGATGCACACGGTCTTGGAAATCTCTTTCTCCGCATAGGCCCTCCCCTGCTCTTTGTAATCGGGGGAGTATTTATCGACAAGCGCAAGCAGGACATCCATCTTTTCGTCACCTTCGACGATGGTGGCACGGCCCCGAACGATTGCGCTCGAATAGGCGGTTGCGAATTTATCGGGCAAGACAGTCGCATTCCCCACGACGCAAAAGGAAACCTTGCTGTCCTTGCCGATGCGGTCCAGCTTCTCTCCTTCCAAGGCACCATGAAAGAGGATGCTTTCTCCGGTGTAGACGTAATTCAAGGGAACCCCGTAGGGATAGCCCTCCCCGCCGTTCAGGGACAAAACCCCGAATTCTCCTTCAAACAGAATCTTGTCCACTTCTGCGCGTTCAATGCCTCTATCTTTTCGTCTCATTCACCACTCCTTGGGATTTACTATCAACTACCCGCCCCTGAATGCGGGCGCCATCCGACGGGGTCACAGGACGACATCATTGCGCCGGTTCGGCCCGTGGTTTGGAGGTTCTCAGATACTTCGCTCCCATGAAAAGTATTGCCGTGACAAACACGATGCGCAAATCCATTTTGGGCAGGACATGGGCAAGAGAGCCTCCCAAAAAGGAACCCAGAAGAATGCCCGGGAGCAATGCCGGCAGGACGTTTTTCCGGACATTCCCCAGCCGCCAGTGAGTAAGGGCGCCTGCCGCGCCGATAGGGATCATGGCCAGAAGAGAACACCCTTGTGCAGTATACTGGGGAAACCCGAGAAGGAGCACCATGGAAGCCACCATGATCCCTCCTCCTCCCACGCCCATCATGCCCGAAAGAAACCCGGTAAAGGCGCCTGTCAGCAACAGGGCGACTATTTGGGGCCACCCGTGCACCATCCCGTGAGCATGGGGCAGGAAAGGTTTTAGCAGCAGGAACGCAGAGATCCCCATCAGGAACCAGCCAAACGATCTTTTGAGTTTCCATTCCGGAAGAGTGTTGGCAAAGCGCGCCCCGACCCCCGAAGTGAATATGGCCGTAGAGGCGAGCAGCAAAGAGGCGAGAACATCCACAGAACCGTGCAGGGCATACGTCCCGGCCCCTGCAAGCCCTGTAAAAACGAGCGCGACAAGGCTCGTGCCGTGCGCCTCGTGTTGACTCAATTTCAAAATCCCCACCATCGCCGGTATCATGATCGCGCCGCCGCCAAGACCGACCAACCCGCCAAACAGCCCGGCGCCCAATCCAATTAAGAAAACCAACATTTTTTTGCCACCTCCGGAATCGAAAACATTCTACACCAGGCGAGGCGGCAAAGAACACGAATTTGTTCCGGGACTCGAATCGATATCTATCGGCCTGTGCGATTTGGGGGCGGGCCGAAATGAGACCGGAAAATCGCGAAAGGCGTCGGGTGGGCTCGAATCCGAGTCCCCGTTTGCCAAAGGGGACTCGGGGGGATTTTAGACCGCCGTTCCGGACGGCTGTCTCACACCCGGTTCTCCTTGTAGGCGATCCAGTCGCCGCAGGAGTAGCCGAGCCGATATTCACTGAAGTTGGGATGCGCCGGAGGGTTTACCAGCAATTCGGAAAAATGAACGCCGTTTTCGAAAGTCTCGAAAGCGGCCACGACAGCCTCGTCGGGTGGAAGCTGAAAAAAAGCTTCTCTTCCGTCCAACAGATTCAGGACGAGCGTGCCAATCGTTTTCTTCGTTTCCACAGCCCTGCCTCCCGTTTCCGCAGACAACTTCTATCCAGGAGCGCAGCCCCTTGCGGATGCGCTCGCTTCTCAATTCGATTTTTTCTCGACGTTTTTGATGGTTGATCTTAGTAAAGATGTATTCATTTTGTCAAAGTTGGTTTGGTCACATTTGAGGCGAAAATCAGCCAAACGGATACCCTTAAAAAGCGGGAAAGAGAGGAAACTCTACCCGAAAAATACAAAAAGACGGTATCTCCCGTAGCGCTTTCTTTATATTCATCGATTCTTTCCTCTATAATTTTCATTGAATTTCGCGTTCCTGAATAAAACCGATTCTGTTCCACCTTCCAGTACGGGAGGCAGGGTAATGTTTGCTTTGATTGACAACATAAAGGAGCGCGCTTATTGATATAAAGTTACAATTGAGTGATTTTTCGATGATTTCTTTGTGACAGTCGAGCATTTGTCCGGGAAGGAGACTAATATGGCAAACGAAGAGGAAAAACCAAGCCGTAAATCGGAAGGAATTCGCGAGGGCTCTGCCACCAAATCGGAAGGAATACGGGAAGCTGCCGCCGCCAAAAAGGGCTCGGAAGAATTCGCCACACGATTCATAGGTACGGCGCGAAACGCTATTGGCGACACGCTGAAGGCAACGGGAGCCGTCGCCGTGGATGCGGTGAACACGGTACAGGCGGTGGTCAAAGGAACGGTGGGGGCGGCCGAGGAAGTCAGCCTGAACATTGTGGGAAGTACCGTCACCGTGGCCAAAGGCCTTGTGGGAGGGGTGTCCGATGTGGGCGGCGAGGTGCTCACGATTGCCCAGGGAGCCCTCTCGGGGACGATGCGGGGAGCCTCGGACCTCGGTGGGGAACTTGCCTCGGTAACCAAAAGAGCGATCCACGGAGGGATCGACGCGACCAGGGATATTGCCGTCAATGTCACGGCAACCTCGAAGGACACCCTGGGGGGCGTTATCGACACGGCGGGCTCTTTGGCGGAGGGACTCGTCGGGGCATCCAGAAACGTTCTGGTCGGAGCGGTAGGGGGTGTAAAGGACGTTTTGAATGCAGCCTTCCCGAAACCCACCGAGCGGCCCTGAACCGGGCATCACGCGCGAACGAAAACCGGTGGTCTCTGAAATCATCGGTTTGTTTTTTCCATGCGGGGGAAACGGATGGTACGGCCAGTCCACACTGTGCTCGAGGGAAGAGCCAGGTTCAAGGTCGAGGGACTCTACGGCTCAAAGGCCATGCAAGAACACCTTGAAGCCGGGCTGTCGAGACATGAGGCGATTCTTGAAGTCTCTTCGAGCACGACGACCGGAAATATTCTGATACGGTTCAACTCCGGCAACGATTCCAACTCCATTGCCAAAATCATCGAATCCGTGCTTAGGGATTACAGGGCCGATACAGTCCGCGGGGAGCCTGCCGGGGCGGAGAAACGCACCGGGGCCCAGCAGGGGGAACCCTCCTTCGCGGTTGCGGGAAAATCCGCAGGGGTGCTCGACAGGGCAAAAAGCGCGCTGTTCGGACAGCAACACAGGACCCAACCTAAAGAGCCCTGGCACACTCTCCCTGCCGAAAGAGCTCTCAACACGCTCGAGAGTTCCGGGAAAACGGGTCTAAGCAGCACGCAAGCAGCCGAACGTCTCGACCGGTATGGCCCGAACGCCCTCTCCCGGCCTTCGGCCAGATCGGGCTGGAGCATCTTCGCCGACCAGTTCAAATCCCTTCCCGTTGCCCTGCTCGGGGTTGCGGCGTCCATTTCCCTCCTTACGGGCGGCCTGGCCGATGCGGTCGTAATTCTGGGTGTGGTGGCAATCAACGGGGCCGTCGGCTTCAAAACGGAGAGCGAGGCCGAAAAGACCATAAACTCGCTAAAAGACCTGGTGAAGCCAACCGCGGATGTCCTTCGGGACGGCGCGGTAGCGACCGTTTCCGCCGATCTGGTCGTACCCGGCGACATCCTCGTGCTCCGTCCGGGCTCCTACGTTGCCGCCGACGCGAGGCTGCTCGAGGCGAGCCACCTGAGTATCGACGAGTCGGTTCTTACCGGCGAAAGCATGCCGGCGGTAAAAACGATCGCCCCCCTTGCGCACGTGGATATCCCCCTAGCCGACAGGCTCAACATGATCTACATGGGGACCCTGGTGACAGGGGGGCAGGGATTTGCGGTGGCCGTGGCCACGGGCGGATTTACCGAAGTGGGAAAACTCCAGGCGCTTCTGAGGGAGGCCTCCTCGCCGGCAACGCCCATGGAAAAACAGCTCACTAGACTGGGAAACCAGCTCGTTTTCATCTCGGGCCTCGCCTGCGGCCTGGTTTTCGCCGTTGGCCTTCTGCGCGGATACGGCTTTTTCACGATGCTCAAAACATCGATTGCGCTCGCCGTTGCCGCCGTCCCCGAAGGTCTGCCCGCCGTCGCAACGACCACCCTGGCGCTCGGCCTCAGAAAGATGAAAAAGCACAGCGTGCTCATTCGCCACCTGAACGCCGTGGAGACCCTGGGGTGCATCCAGACGATATGCTTTGATAAGACCGGTACGATCACACAAAACAGAATGTCGGTCGTGCGCCTCTTCTCGGGCATGAAAGAGGTGCGCGTAGCAAACGGCGGTTTCCTCTCGGGGGATTGCGCCATTGCCCCACTCGACTCGAAAGAAATCACGAACCTTATAGAGACGTCGGTTCTGTGCAATGAAACCGAAATCGGGGAAGAAGCGGGCCGGTATGTGCTGCACGGTTCCCCGACGGAGATCGCACTTATCAATCTCGGCCTCCAGTCCGGCATGGATGTGCGCGACCTGAGGCAAAGCCACCCGCTTCTCAAGGTGAACTATCGTTCGGAAAGCCGCCTTTTTATGGGCACCCTCCACGAATTCGAAGACAGGGGGCGCCGGCGACTGCTCATCGCCATGAAGGGAAGCCCGGTCGAAGTCCTCGCAATGTGCGGCTCGCATATTATAAACGGGGAAGAACTTCTTTTGAGCGAAGAGGACCGCTTCCTGATCGAACGCGAAAACGATAGAATGTCCGCCGATGCTCTGAGAGTTCTGGGAGTCGCCTGTGCCGTTGTGGAAAAAGAGGAGCAGTTCGGAACGTCGGCCGGTTTTGTCTGGCTGGGCCTTATCGGAATGGCCGACCCGGTGCGCCCCGGGGTCTCGGGGCTGATCCGCGAGTTTCACCGCGCCGGGATCGATACCGTTATGATCACGGGCGACCAGAGTCTTACGGCCTATGCCGTCGGAAAAGAACTCGATCTCGCCTGCGGGAATCAAGTCGAAATACTCGACTCCACAGAGCTTGCCCGGATGGATTCCGGGGCGCTCCAGGCGGTTTCGGAAAGGGTGCATGTATTTGCGCGCGTCAGTCCGGCCTTCAAGCTGGAGATCGTTCAAGCGCTGCAGAGCAAAGGCAGGGTGATCGCGATGACCGGAGACGGCATAAATGACGGGCCGGCTCTCAAAGCAGCCGATATCGGCATCGCCATGGGAGAGGGAGGCACGGACATAGCCCGGGAGGTCGCCGACGTGGTCCTCGAAGAGGACAACCTGGAGACGGTGATCGTCGCCGTTCGCGACGGCCGCACCATCTACAACAACATTCGAAAGGCCCTGCGATTTCTGCTCGCCACCAATTTCAGCGAAATCATGGTGATGTTCGTGACGGTGGCCGCCGGGCTTCCCGCCCCCCTGGGGGCGATGCAGCTTCTTTGGATCAATCTCATCTCGGATATCTTCCCGGGCCTCGCCCTGGCCATGGAACCCCCGGAACCCGATGTTCTCGACCGGCCGCCACGCTCCCCGGAGGAGCCCATTGTGAAGAGATCCGACTTTAAGCGCCTCACGCTCGAAGCCGGAACGCTCACCTCCGGCGCCATGGCCGCCTACGCTTACGGGATCGCTCGCTACGGGCTCGGGGCGCAGGCTGGGACCATTACCTTTCAGAGCCTCACCATGGGGCAGCTGTTGCATTCGATTAGCTGCCGGTCCGAAACGCACAGCCTCTTCCGTGGAGAAAGACTCCCGCCCAACCGCTACCTCCAGATGGCCCTGGGCGGCTCCCTGGTGCTACAACTCCTCACCGTGCTCGTGCCGGGCCTTAGAAACCTTCTGGGCCTTACCCCGATCGGCCCGCTGGACGGCGCGGTCATAGCGGGAACAGCCGCTCTTCCGCTGTTGATAAACGAGGGAACCAAGAGCCCGATCGAAAAAAAACAGTTTGCCAAGTGCGAGGCAGTTCACCAGGCGGCCGAAGCGACAGAACTCGGCTAGAAGGAATGACCATCGATGAAAACGCACTTCATCTTCGCCTCCGAATCGGCCACCGGGGGACATCCCGACAAACTCTGCGATCAGATAAGCGATGCCATCGTAGACCGATTTCTCGACCAGGACCCCCGGGCAAAGATTCGCGCCGAATGCGCCGTTTCCACCGCGGTGCTCTTCCTGGCGGCCAGGTTTTCGTCCACCGCGACCGTGGATGTCGCTCAGGTCGCCCGCAAGGTCATCAGGCAAGCGGGCTACGAGCATGAAGATTTCAACAGCACGACATGCAGCATCCTGACCAGCCTGAAGGAACTCCCGCCTGACGACTCCCGGCGCTTCGACGAACGAAACCTCTCTGACGAAGAGATGGACCGAATCCATGTAAAGCAGCAGGGGACCTTTTTCGGCTACGCATGCAACCAGACCCCTTCCCTCATGCCCATGCCCATCATGCTCGCCCACAAGCTCGCCATGAGGATCGATTTTGTCCGGCAGCAGAAGCTTCTCCCTTACCTGGCCCCGGACGGAAAGACGCAGGTGGGTGTCGAGTACCGGGACCGCAAGCCTGCGGGGATTTACTCCGTGGGGGTCGCGGTAACCCAGCTTGCCGGGGCGACCAGGCCGTCCCGCAAGCTTTTCGACGACATACGCCAGGCGGTGATCGAACCCGTTTTCAGCGATGAACCCGTGCGGCCCGACGAACAAACCAAGCTGTTCATCAATCCCGAGGGGGTCACGATGCTGGGCGGTCCCTCGGTGCACTCGGGCCTTACCGGAAGGAAAAACGCCGTCGACACCTACGGCGAGTACTCGCGCTACAGCGGTTCGGCCTTGAGCGGCAAAGACCCGTTGAGAATCGACCGGGTCGGAGTCTACGCCTCCCGGTATGCGGCCAAAAATGTTGTGGCCGCCCACCTTGCCGACGAATGCGAAGTCCAGCTCACCTACTCCATCGGCTCCTCCCACCCGGTCAGCGTCCAGGTGGATACCTTCGACACCGGCAAGCTTCCCGATACGGAAATTGCGGACCTGGTCAAGAAACACTTCGATTTCCGGCTGGCGGCGATCGTTAAGGAATTCGACCTGAGAAACCTGCCCGCCCGGATGAAGGGAGACTTCTACAGAAGGCTTGCGGTCTACGGCCACGTGGGCCGCACCGATCTCGAGCTTCCCTGGGAAAAAACGGACAGGGCGACACTTCTGGGTGAACAGTGAGCAGAAAAAAACGCATTTTCACGAAGTTGTAACCCCCCCGTAATAAAGATTTGAGGCTCTCCCTCCGATAGAGGCACTGTACACGAGCATCTATTGGAATTCCTATTGCCGGAGAGCAAAAGAATGCTTACGAACCCCCTTACCGGACACATCCTGGATTCAGTGCCCGCTGAACACAGACAGGAAAATATCCTGAGGCTGGCCTCCCGCATGGCGGCTTGTGGAGAGTCGATTCCCATCGGCGCGCTCGCCGAACCGGCGACCTGTGTGGCGCCTGACATGCCGGTGGAGAAAGTGCGCCAGGTGCTCTGCGGGGAAGAGCCGATCACAGGCCTGGTCGTAACGAGCAGCGAGCAGCCGGTCGGTCTGGTGATGAGCCTGCACCTGGACAGAATCTTAGGCAGCCGATTCGGCCATGCCCTTTACCATGCCAAGCCGATATCGAAGCTAATGGATCCCGATCCCCTGATCGTCACATACGGCATGCCCATCGAAGAGGCGGCAGACCGTGTGATGGAGCGTGAAAGAGGCAATATCTTCGATCACATCATCGTGATGCGCAACGATCGGCTTCTCGGTGTGGTATCGGTCCCCGGGCTTTTGGAGACTCTTGCCCGTCTCGAATCGGAGCGAAGGTCGGCACTCGCCCGCCTCACAGAAGATCTTCGCAATTCCCGCGAGATGCTCACAACGGTCATCGAAAGCCTGCCTCACTCCATTTCCTGGAAGGATGCGCATCTACGCTACATGGGTTGCAACCGCAATTTTGCGCAGGAAACGGGGTTTTCAACCCCGGTGGAAATTATCGGCAAAGATGACAGCCGGCTTATCTGGCCCGAACAGCAGGCCGACCTTTTGGCTCAATGGGACCGGCAGGTCATGCAGACCCAAGTTCCCATCCGGCAGATGGTGGAATCGGACAACACCTGCCTGGAAATCCAAAAGATCCCGATGTTCCATGCCGAGACTTTTCTGGGCATTTTGGATATTCACGAGGATGTCACCGAAAAGGAGCAGGCGGCACGGGCCGTGGCGTCCAACCGTGCGAAGTCTCAATTTCTGGCACACATGAGCCACGAAATCAGGACCCCGTTAAATGGGGTGCTAGGCATGGCGGAATTGCTCCTGGGAACCCGGCTTGACCAGCGCCAGCGCCACCTTGCCGAAACGGTTCTCCACTCGGGGGAGTCTCTCCTGCGTGTTCTCAACGATATCCTGGATTTTTCCAAGATCGAGGCGGGCAAACTCGAGTTGGAATGCATCGCATTCCAACTGCACGATGAAATAGAAGAAATGATGGAGATCATGGCGGGCAACGCCCACAAAAAAGGGCTGGAGTTTATCTGCCGTATTGAAAGGGAGGTCCCGGATCTTTTGGTGGGAGACCCGGGACGGCTGCGTCAAATTCTCACCAACCTGGTCGGGAATGCAATCAAGTTCACCGAAAGCGGCGAAGTCCTGGTACGGGCCTTTCTGGTCGAAGAAAGCGGCGAGGCGGCTACCCTGGGATTCGAGGTGAAGGATACGGGCATCGGAATCCCGACTAAAGAGCAGACGCGAATTTTTGAGTCCTTCTCCCAGTCGGACTGCTCCATGAGCCGGAAGTACGGGGGCACGGGGCTCGGTCTTTCCATCTCCCGGCAGCTCTGCAGAATGATGGGCGGAGATATCGGCGTCGAAAGCCGCCCCGGCGGAGGAACTACTTTTCGCTTCACGATTCGCATCGATAAGCAAGGTGGTGAAACATCCGTAGAGGATTCCTGCCGGCTGAAGGAGCCGCAAAACCTTCGGGTACTCATCGTCGATGACAACGAAAACAATCGGGCGGTCCTGCAATACCAGGTCGACTCCTGGGGAATCGGCAACGAAAGCGCGGAAAACGGCCCGCTGGCGCTGGAAATGCTGCGGAAGGCGCACAGGGAAGGAAGGCCCTTTGACATAGCCATTCTGGATATGATGATGCCCGGCATGGACGGAATGGAACTTGCCCGGGCGATAAAAGCCGATGCGCGGCTGTGTGAGACGAAGCTTCTCGTCCTCACCTCCATCGACTATGCAAGCCCTGAAAAAATAAGGCAGGCGGGCATAGACGCCTCCCTGACCAAGCCCGCTCGACGCTCCAAGCTCTATAACTGCCTGCTCGGCCTGAGCGGCATGATCCCGCCGAACCGGGACATGCCTCCGGGCAAATCCAGGGAAAAAGAGAAACTGACCGGCCGCCTGCTCCTGGCGGAAGACAATCCCATCAACCAGGAGGTGACCCGCGGGATGGTTCAAAGACTGGGCTGCGAACTCGATACGGTTGAAAACGGCGAACAGGCTTTGCTGGCTATATCCGAAAGAAGATACGATTTAATCCTGATGGATTGCCAAATGCCCGTGATGGACGGCTATACGGCGACCAGACTCATCCGCGAAAAGGAAAAACGGGGCGAGTTGGGCGCCGGGCACCTGACGATTGTAGCTCTTACCGCCCATGCCATGTCAGGTATCCAGGAGCAATGCCTGGCCGCGGGTATGGACGACTACCTGGGAAAGCCCTTCACTCTGGATCAGCTCCATGAAACGCTCGCGCGCCGGCTCGGTACGAAAGCCCCCAGCGTGCCAATTCCACCGCAACCGGCTCCTCCCCCCGTCCAGTTATTGGACCCCAACATCCTCAACTCCATTCGGGCACTCCAGTCCGAGGGCATGCCCGATGTCTTCCAAAAGGTGCTCAATATATACATGCAAAAATCACCCGGTCTCATGGAAAACCTTCGGCAGGCGATTTCGACCGGCAACGCTTCGGCAGTAGAGTTCGCCGCTCACTCTCTCAAATCGGCAAATGCCAACATGGGGGCACTGGAACTGTCCGCCTTGTGCCGCGAATTGGAGCAACTCGGGCGCTCGGGGAGCATCGAGGGCGCCCCGGAAATATTCGCCCGCATGGAGAAGACTTATCCGCTCGTTTTGGACGCCCTCAAAGCAGAGCTCACCGGAGGGGCCTCTTGAACCGTGTCGAAACAACGCGCGAGCTGCCGCTCATCCTCATCGCCGACGACGACATGATGCTCAGGGTCATGGCCAGGGCGCGGCTGGAAGCATTGGGCTTTTCGGTTGTGGAAGCCGAGGACGGGGCGCAGGCTTTGCAAACGATCCAAAGTGTCGAACCCGAGCTGTTCGTCCTGGACGTCATGATGCCGGAAAAAGACGGGTTCGAAGTCTGCCGCGGGCTCCGGGCGAACCCGAGGTTTGCGCATGCGCCCATCCTCATGGTCACGGGACTCGAAGATGCAGACTCGATCAACAGGGCCTACGAAACCGGAGCAACCGACTTTATAACCAAACCGATCAACTGGGTCATTTTCGGTCATCGCGTTCGCTACATGTGGCGCGCCGCAATGGTCGGCGAGGAGTTACGGAGAAGCGAGAATAAAAACAAAACACTGGTAAACGCGATCCCCGATCTCATGTTCCACCTGCAAAAAGACGGCGCCATTCAGGAGTATAAACTGCCGAAGGCCCTGCAAACCTCATGGGCGAACGGCGAATTGTACGGGAAGAATATCGACGAGGCCTTTCCATCGAATTCGCGGCAAATTTCGATAAGTGTAGCCAGAGCGCTCGAAACCGGGGAAATGCAGGTTTGTGAGCACCAGGAAAAGTCGGGACGCGCCACAACCTATTACGAATCCCGTATTGTCGCCGGGCAGGACGAGGGCGCCGTAGTCATCGTTCGCGATATCACGGAGAAGAAAAATGCCGAGGAGCAAATACTCCATCTTGCCTATAACGACACGCTGACTGGTCTTCTCAACCGCAATTCGCTCAGGGAGCATCTGAACCGGGCGCTTTCCGAAGCCAAACGATGCGGAAGCTGCGTCGCCGTGATCCTTTTCGATCTTGATCGGTTCAAAAGGATCAACGACACCTTCGGCCACAACACCGGGGACCAACTCCTGGAAGCCGTCGCAGACCGGCTTCTAAGGTGTGTGCGCAAGGGAGACCTGGTCGCTCGCTCCAACCCGCACGGCTCGGCAATATCGGTTGGCCGCCTTGGCGGCGATGAGTTCCTGACGCTTTTGCCCGAGATCGAAAAAACCGGGGACGCCGGAAAAGTTGCCCGAAGAATACTCGACTCCATTTCTCACCCATTTTTCATCGCGGGCAGAGAAATCTTCATAACCGCAAGCATTGGCATCAGCGTGTATCCCCATGACGGAGATGATGCGGAGACGCTGCTGAAAAACGCAGATGCCGCAATGTATCATGCCAAAGATCAGGGGAAAAACAACGTCCAGTTTTATAGTAGAGAGATCGATCCGGCGGCCCGTGAGAGCCTCGCGCTCGAAAACGAAATGCGAAAGGCCATGGAGCGCGGGGAATTCACGGTGTACTATCAGCCCCAGGTCGATCTGAGGAGCGGGAAGATCGTGGGTTGCGAGGCTCTCCTGCGGTGGCCGCACCCGGAAATGGGATTTATATCTCCCCAGCAGTTCATTCCGCTCGCAGAAGAAACCGGTCTCATTGTGCCTCTGGGCAAATGGGTCCTGTTCCAGGCGTGCAGGCAGGCCAAAGCGTGGAATTCGGCCCTGCCCTCCGGCCTTCGAGTGAGTGTAAACCTTTCCAGCTATCAGTTCAGACAAAAAGATCTCATCGATGTCATTGGAGAAAGTCTCGAAACCTCCGGACTCCAACCCGCCCACCTCGAGCTGGAAATAACCGAAAGCGCCATAATGCAGGATACCGAAGGGGCCGTTCTCATGCTCAAAGCCTTACGGCAGATGCAAATTCGGATCGCAATCGACGATTTCGGGACCGGATACTCTTCTTTGAGCTATCTTAAAAGATTTCCGCTAAACGTCCTCAAAATCGATCAATCTTTCATCCGTGACATTACGAAAAACAGGCAGGACGCCTCCATAACCACAGCGATCATCGCGCTGGCCCAAAGTCTTGGCCTGGAAGTAATCGCCGAAGGAGTCGAAACACGGGAGCATCTGCAGTTTCTGAGCGACAAGGGGTGCAACCTGATGCAGGGCTATTTTTTCAGCCGGCCGGTTCCCGCCGATGAGTTTCAAAGACTTCTCCAAGAACACAGCAGTAAGGAATTATTCGTAAAGAAATGAAACAGCTACTTTCCTGACATACGGATGTAACAAGAGTTGGGCATGCTGGGAAAAGCAGATGCGCACCACAAATCTTCCAAAGCAGGAAAGGACTGGAGATGGACGAACATACTTTGAAAGATTTCAGGAAAATGTTGGAAAAAAACATGAGAGGACTTCTTGAGGGCGGCCAGGCACCCTACGCGAAGCTTAAAGATCACGGTCCCAACGACCCCATGGATGTGGCGGATATGGCCTCTCATCAATGCGATCAGGTTCTGGGCCACACGATTCATTACCGCAATCACAAGCTTGTGCAGGAAATCAGGTCCGCCCTACAGCGCATTGACGACGGAGAATTCGGGGTCTGCTCCCTTTGCTCCGATTCCATAGGGCTTGGTCGGCTGCAGGCCCGCCCCACCGCCATGCTTTGCATACGCTGCCAGGAGGCGATGGAAAGCATTCAGCGCAGGTTCGCAGCTTAGCTTAGGGTCATAAGGAGTATACAGCTGATTTATTTGCAAAATCCCCCTAAATCCCCCTTTTTCAAAGGGGGACTTGGATTCGCATCACCCGATGCGTTCCAGGGTTTCCGGCTGGACACTGGTTTTGCCTCATACGCCGGTCAGAGAAGCTCGAAGATGCCGATGCAAATCAGGAGCAGACCCGCGGCAAGCCCTGAATACCTCCCGAAGACCCGGTTCCCGTAGCGGCCGCCGATCATTAAGCCCGCAACGATGGTCGCGATGCTGAAAAGGAACACGGAGACCGCAAGCCATACTATGTTCAGGCCAATCAATCCGGCCCCGACCCCGTTGGCGATATTGTTCAGGGTCAGGGCCAACCCAAGTACCGACCCCTCTTTCAGATCGATATGGCTGGAATGATCCGTATCCGCACTGCACGGGTTGTTTAGAATCGCCAGGACCCTTCGGAAAAAAGACCGGGGCGCTGCACTCATCACCGCCGCATTCTCGCTTGCGTGCAAGACTTGAGACGCCGACGCCACAGAATCGTAGACCGCAACCCACACCCCTGCGCCTATCAATATCGCCGATCCGAGGTGATTTGCAGTCTCAGGCTTTAAAAACAGAAACAGGCTTCTGCCGAAAGCGGTCGAAAGAAAGGTCCCCAGTGTCGTAATCGCGGCAATCAGCAGATTCGAACCGAGAGGAATCGATATCCCTCTTGCACCATAGGCTATCCCGATTCCAACATTATCGAGATTGCAGGATATGGCCATAAGGAGAATCAGAGAAGATTCCGCTTCTTTCACCATTGATGCGTCCCTTGCTTCTTGCGAACAACGGGGGAAAATTCCCCGCACCTCACCCGAAGAGCCGCGTAGCGGCGAGGGGGGGCAGGGGGCGATAGCCCCCGCTCTTTTATGCTTCGAACGGTGCTCAGCCCTTCTAACATAAAGTCTTCGGCTGCTTTGTCACGTTCTTAATTCATTACATCCCTACACAACCGATTCAGTAGCGGGGAGTTCTACGGCTGGGGTGGAATAGAGGCGGATAGCTTCTTCGCCGATCAGGCCGACGGCTGCTGCCGCGGTTATTCCCCCGACAGGCAAAGGCAGGAGGGCGTGAAGGTCGAGGGCTCCGGAAAGGAGTGAAACACCTGCAGCCAGGCCGGTGGCGGCGACAACGGCAACCATTTCCGGAACGCGCGCCTCGTCGTCTATATCCTTTCCGTACAGGAGGGCTATTTCGAGGATGAGATAGAGATGCATGCGGCTAAGAACGGAAGTTCCCCCGACAACACCCAGGAACTCGAATGCGTAGCCAAGCCCCGGGACCAGGCTCGGCAGGTGCATGAGAGCGCCGCCGAGAAAGGAAAGGGACGTCTGGGCCGAGATGAGCCTTCGCGCTTTTTGCTCCGCGCTCTCCTGCGGGTAGCGGCCATTCACCGCCTCCACCACCTTTCGCACCCGGTCTTTGCGAAGGCGGAGGAAAAAGTAGAAGAACTGGTCGGCGAGAATGGACTGCCGGGAGGCAGCGTCCCGGGCATGCATGGAGCTAGGCCTCTTCGGGTTGGGGGCCGGGGTGGGCTCCCTGCCCTTCGGCTATCAGTTCGGCCTTCACTTCCGCCGTGATGTCTTCGAGCGATTCCATGGCCTCCGAGAGGAGTTCCCTCCCCTTTTGCGCGGCAAGCAACCCGGTCTTTACCGTTGCTTTGATCAAAGGCCTCATGACATTTCCTGCGGCGGGAAGAATCACCGGGGCAAGAAGAATCGCCCCGATCCCGATGATAATCGGGGAACTGATTTTCAATCCGTTGTCAAAAAGCGCCATCTTCTTTTTCTCCTGGTGTGTAACGATACCTGCAAGGCTTACAAGTAGGAGGTCGCAGGGCGCGTGTCAATAAGAGTTTCGCAATTTTTCATTCCATTGCCTACAAAAAGTGTCGCAGAACGGGAAGATGTTATTACCTGGCGGCGGGAGGCCGAAAGTCACGGGAACGTAACCCGGGTGCAATCAAGAAGCGACGGATTCTTGCGATTATCTACGCTGCGCTTTGCCCATTCGTGGGTGATTATTGGACATACGGCTGGAGAAGCTCATGAGATCCGCATTCGCCGAAAGCACGGAACTTGATTTCGGAAGAAACAAACCTTTGGTTTTCAAGGCGCCGGAAAAGATCCAAAGGATGGTATCGAAGGGACGCCCGATCGATATGGAAACGCTGCTCGAACCTGCGGTATGCATCGGGCCGGAGGCCACGGTTCGGGATGCCATCGAGAGGCTCCGGGGTGACGAACCCATAAACGCGCTTGTAGTAGCTGAGGGAGAGAGGCCCCTTGGCCTGGTGAGCAGTCTCCACCTGGAGAGAATGCTCAGCAGGCAGTATGGAGTGGCCCTTTTCTACGGAAAACCGATTCCGACGATCATGGACGACAACCCGCTAATCGTCGATGCCGGCGTGTCCCTGGAGGTTGGCGCCCGCCTCGCAATGCAGCGCGAAAGCTCCCGGGTATTCGATCACGTCATCGTCACCAGGGAGGGACTGGTGATCGGCGTGGCGGCCGTTCCCAAGATGCTCGAAACCCTGGCCTCGCTTGAGCAGAGGCGGCGCGAAGAATTGACCAGGCTTACCCTCAGGCTGGAGGAGGAAATCGGCGATCGGCAAAAGGCTGCGGAAGCGCTTCAACGGTCGCGCGAAATGCTTAAGAGAGTGATCGAAAGCCTTCCGCATTCGCTTTTCTGGAAAAACCCGGACATGCTCTACCGGGGCTGCAATCGAAACTTCGCCGTGGAAGCGGGAGCTCGAGCCGCTTCCGAGATCGTCGGCAAAACCGACGAGCAGTTGAGGTGGAACGATGAGGAGGCTCGCCTTTTCCGCGAATGTGACGAAGAGGCGATGAGGACCCTTTCGCCCGTCGTACGGACCGTCAAACGGGGCACCGAAAATCTATTCTTCGAAATCAGGCGAATCCCCATGTGCGATTCCAGGGGCAATCTTATCGGCATTCTGGGAACGCACCTGGAGGTTACCGAAAAGATGACGGCGGCCAGGGCCGTTGCGGAAAATCGCGCAAAATCCGAATTTCTGGCCAATATGAGCCACGAGATCCGAACCCCCATGAATGGCGTGCTCGGTATGGCCGAACTGCTTTTGGGCACCGACCTGGACGCAAAGCAGCGCAAGCTCGCCGAAACCGTTTTCCGCTCCGGCGAATCCCTGCTGAGGATATTGAACGATATCCTTGATTTTTCCAAGATCGAAGCAGGCAGGCTGGAGATCGAGCATATCGATTTCGATCTGCGCGATCACGTCGGCAAACTCACCGAACTGTTTGCCGTAAATGCGCAGGCAAAGGGGCTCGAATTTACCTGCGAGATGGGAAACGATGTACCTGCCGATGTTAACGGAGATCCCGGCCGACTGAGCCAGGTGCTGGGCAACTTGGTCGGAAACGCGGTGAAATTCACGGACCGGGGGGAAATTCGCGTGCGAATATCCCTTCGAAGCCAAACCCGGGAGGAGGTGCTTGTCGCCTTCGAGGTACGCGATACGGGCATCGGAATCTCGCGCGAGGCACGGGCAAGGATCTTCGAACCTTTCGTGCAGCCCGATCTTGGAGTGAGCGGAAGGTTTGGCGGCACCGGTCTCGGGCTTTCCATATCCAGACAGCTTTGCGAAATGATGGGGGGTAGCATCGAAGTAGAAAGCATCCCCGGGAAAGGGAGCACTTTCCTGTTTACGGTCAGCCTTACAAAACAGCGCCCTCAAAAAAACGCTGGAGCATGGACCGCTCCCGATCCGGATTGCCTGCGTGTCCTGGTCGTAGACGATAATCTCACGAATCGGGACCTTTTTCAGGCTATGCTCGATTCTTGGAAAATAAGGAACGAAGCGGCGGAAAGCGGAGAAAAGGCACTGGAAATTCTGCGCGATGCGGCCAAATGTGAAATGCCCTTTCAGGCCGCCGTACTCGACAGGTGGATGGACGGCATGGATGGGGTAGAGCTTGCGAAAAAAATTAAGCAGGATCCTTCGCTCGCATCAATGGCCCTGATAATGGTGAGCGGGGACATCGCGGCATCCTCCCCCACTGGTGTTTCGGCCTGCCTCTTAAAACCTGTGAGCCCCGCCCGGCTCTATGCTGCGCTTATGGATTCGGTGCGGGAATGCCGCCTCGAAAAGAGCTCGTTTTGCGCCGTCCCGCCTTCTACCCAACCCTTCTTTACGCCTGTTCTGCTCGCCGAAGACAATCTCACCAACCAGGGAGTGTGCTCGGAAATGCTCGAAAAGCTGGGCTGCAGGAAACTCGACATCGTCTCAAACGGCAGGGAGGCCCTCGAAGCCCTTCTACGCGCAAACTACGGCCTCGTTTTTATGGACTGCCGGATGCCGGAAATGGACGGTTACGATGCGGCAAAAAGGCTCAGGCAAATCGAGATCGAAACGAGAGCCGCTTCCCGAACACCAATAGTGGCCCTTACCGCTCACGCCCTGAAAGGGACGCGTGAAAAATGCCTCGCCGCCGGCATGGACGACTATATTTCAAAACCTTTCACAATGGCGCAAATCAAGGCAGCCCTGGACCGATGGCTCTGTCGGAAAGAAGCGGGAAGCGAGGAAGCAGGAAGAGAGCAGCGCGCCTGAAGCTTTTCAGTGAAGGACTACAAACTGTAAGGTTTCCGTAACCTCTTCGTAACGTATGAACTCTATTATCACCGAGAAATCTATGCAGGATGTTGCGTCAATCGAAATAGGCGTAAGCGGAGGGAATAATGAGCTGCTATTGTCATATCACGCCGGGAAGACTCAGGATTAAAACGCCGATTATCAGGCAGAACGCAGGCGAATCCGAGAGAGTGCGCGAATTGCTCCGCGCCCTTCCCGGGGTGCAAACCGTCTCCGTAAATGGTGTGACGGGAAGCGTTACGGTCCACCACGACGGCTCGGCGGCCGATTCCGAATCGATTCTGAGTGTTTTGAAAGAGAACGGGTATTACAGGACATCGCAAGAGCCCGATCATTCCATGGAATCCATAACCTCCAGGATTGGCGCGACCTTGGGAAGGGTACTCCTCGGGGCTGTCGTGGAAAAGGCCTTCGAGGGGTCGCTGCTCTCGTTTCTGGCATTCCTTGTTTGAGCCCCCCGCCCGAGTTCTTAGGTGCTTTCTATAATTAAAAGTACCTCTCAATGCGGCAAAATTGAAATGTCGTATTTTGGCAGTACCGGATTGCGATCCAACCGAGCCTCAACCTCTTTCATTGCTTTTCTGGTAAGAGAAACCCCCTTGCGATAAACCTTTTTACTCAGTTCAATGATTGGATGGAGCCCCTTCCATGTCATCGTCCCGGCCCATGCGAGCATGGTTTCGGCACTCGTCAGCCTGGCCCCGTTCCAATGGCATTCCAGCATTCCCCAGCACCTCTCGATGGGATTGTACTTGCTGTGATAGGGTGGATAATAGATCAACTGGACGGCTATGCCGACGGAGTCGACGAATTCCACCATCCGTTTCAGAAATTGGGTGCGCGCGCCGCCGCTCTCCGGACCGTTGTCGGCTTTGATTCGGATGAGTTCTGTTTGTTCCCGTTCCCCGGGAGGGAGCCCCGTCCACCACGCATGGAGCGAATCGACTATAAAATCGCTGGTTTTGCGGGAACTGCCGAAGGTTATCTTCAATTGCCCGGTGTCCTCGTCCACGATTCCGAAGGGAACATATTTTTCCTTACATCCCATGTCGTGGTCGCAGGCCTTGTTGTCGCCCCGGGTCTTTCCTCCCCTCGAGTAGTCGCCGATATTGACCGTGGCCTTGCAGTCCATGCTCACTCGCTTGACGTTGACGGACGCAGATTCGATCAGTTGCTCCGCTTTCTTGATGTTTTCGAAGATGGCGTCGGTTTCGGGAATTTTTTTTGAGGCTTAGCCTTGACCACCTTTCGAAGGCGGTATCCCATGCGGTTCAGTATGAGCGACATGCAACTCGGACATGGCAACTGTTCTTCCTCGAACCCTTGCGCGCGCAATTGCTTCAAAGCCTCGGCGGCCGTCAGTCGCGTATAGGCCATTGTGGAATGGAAGGTGGGATCTTGCTGCGCGTGGGACTCGGCCAGCTTTCGCAACACTTCGGCCGCTTCGGGTTGCTTTTCCTCCCACCGTTTGTTTCCGGAAAAAGCCGACCTCGCCCCCAGACATAGGATGCCTGTGCGCTTTTCTCCCAAACCCTTCTCCACGCTTTCCCTTTTCCAACCGAAGATGGTTTCAGCCAGACGGGCGCTGCCGCCGCAGTACTTGAGCGCTATCTCAGCCTGAAACGATCTGCGATCCACTTCACGCATTTTTGCAGCCGCCAGGCGAAGGTCTTCGACCTGTGAGCCAGTGGGCCTGTCGCCTGTTGTGTGGATAGATGATATCGATTCGACACATTCGCGTTCCTTCTCGGTCAAGTCGCTCGAAAAGGGGTTTCGTATGCTTATGTCATTCATGGGGCGCTCCGTTCGTTAGAGTTGTCCCATGTTGACTTATCAAATCGTTGCCTCTTTGTCCAGCCTGATTTTCCACGTTCCCGGCCAGGCGTCACTTGCTGGTATCTGTTTTTTTGAAAATCACCTTAATTGGTATCTTTGCCTTTGCGGGCCTTTCCCAGGCTCAAGAAAGCAATCCGCAGGCAGCGTTGCAGAAAATGATGTCCGGCGGAAAGCAGATGATGAATGGGAATGAAGCGATAATGAATAAAATTGGGAAGATGGGAATGAAGGACCCACAGATGGAGTCCGCCTATAAGATGATGAGCAACGGCTATAACATGATGGAAAAAGCCAAAGAAACGATGGCGACCAACAAGGAAGAAGCGCAAAAGATGGCATCAAAAGGGGCGAAAATGATGCTCGATGCTCAAAACCTGGCGTCAGTCGAATGTAATAAAAAGGGGATGGCGAAAAACTGCGGGATGGAGATCAGCGAGTGCGAAGCGGCATCGAAAAAAATAAAAGAGGGCGCCCTGCAATGGTTCTTCGGAGGCGCCGGCATTTGAGACTGATACGTTTATCGATGGCGACGTGAACCTGCGCGCCATGGCTCATGGTCCAAAACTCTTTTTCCCGTTAAAAAACCCGGGCGGAAAGGTTATCCGCCCGGGTTTAATTGTAGTCCCGCTGTTCTGCCTTGGACGGCATTTTGCTTCAAACCGCTTATGGCTCGGAAGCTGATTTCGGGTTTACCAGGCGACCTGGAACCTGGAATCGAAGATGTTGGCATCTCCGTTACTGACGAATTTCCCGGTAGCGCCATAATCGGGGCCGTCTACGTGCGCATGGGTGTAGTCGAACAGTATCCGGACGTTCGGATTCAGATACCAGACAAGGCCGCCGGTCCAATCCTGTTCCTGTCCGCCCTGTCCTCCCGTGGTTACGGTGAGAGGCATGGCGTTGTCGATAAAGTTTGCAGAGTCATACCGCAGGGCCAGTTCCAACGCGCCCCAGGTCCCGGCGGCGGGATCGAAATTGCAGTTGAGCTTTGGCCTGCCGAAAGTCCCGGACCCCATGTCGTAGTTGCGATGTTCCCCGGTGAGAAAATAGCTCGCCATGACATAGTAGCCGTCGAAGGTCGGGCTGCTGAACGTTCCGTTTCTGTCGTTGACGTTGTTTACGAAGGCGGTGAAGTATTCGCCCTGCACCGAAAAGGGGCCGTATACGAAGGCCACTTCCGGGTTTATGATATCGGCGCCCTGTCCATACAGACTTCCGGTATTGAGCGTATTCGGACCGAGATGCCAGTCCGGATGGCTTTCCCACTGCATGGGCCAAGAGGAGGTCGAGTCGGAACGGAAGAGATGACGGTAGCCGAAGCCCAGGTGCAGCAATTCGCAGCCTCCGTCTGCATACCAGGGAAGGTAGGTGAGCCTGCCGGCAATGTTTACGTCGTTGTAGCCGTTATTGTTGAATGCGTTTCCCGAGGCGTTCTGCTGCTGCATGTACCCGCCGACTGCCCAGGTCATGTGCTTGTCGAGTTCGGTATTGAAGAGCATCGCGCCCGTGTCGTAATCGTGGCCCTGCTGCGTGACGAAGGCGTTTGCGACACTGCGTTCGGTGAAGTCATACCAGTTGTCACTGGTGAGTTCTTCCAGGGAGAAAGGCTCTTTCATGTGGCCGACCCGGATATTCGCCCAGCAGGGCATCCCTACGTACTGCAGCCACAGATCGGTGATGTTAACTGTGCCGCCGGCGAAATCGAACTCGGCCATGTAGTCCCAGTCCCTGTAGACCTGTCCCTGGATCGTGATCCGCGCACGCCTGACCTCGTCGCCGTAGCCGTCAAAACCAGTGGGAAACGCCTCCTTCATCCGGTCGTTTATCGTGGCGCCGCCAAAATCCACCTGCAAACGGCCGCCCACATGCATCGAGAAATTGCCGTCATTGCTCTTGAGATGGAGTTCGCCGTTTTTAAACTCGGCCTGGGCCGCCAGGGGGTGCTTCTCTTTATATTCTTTGGCTTCTGCGGCTGTCTGCGCCTTCACTTGTTTGGCAACCGCAGCCTTCTGCTTGCTCTTTTCCTGCTGCGCCTGCTGCAGAAGCTGTTCGTACTGCTCCGGGGTGATCTGGTGATTTTGTTTCAGGATAATCAAAAGTTTTTCCGCCAGGGTCTGGTCCTGCGCAACCGCCATAACCGACCAGGATACGGAAAATAGAAGCGCCAGCATGATTAAAAGATATTTTCGCATTACTTTTGTTTCCTCCTCAGTATTCACGTTATTTTCATCTTTTCACGTTACCGCAGCCCCCTGGTTTTTAGCCCCTCCATCACCTCCTTTTTCATCCCTGCCTCCCGCCCCCGCAAAATGCGGACAGCGTGAATTCGCCCTAAACTCCGTTCCTCTCGGCGCCTCCGCGTGAGAACCAATTTCACAGAATGGGTAAAATTGATGAGAGGATTGGTGCTGCGTAGAATGACCCGAAAATGTTACGTGGCTATGACGAATTGTTACATATACATGACGAACGCGTGGATATTCGATGACCGCCTGCGGAAGCGGGGCTCGATTTTAGTTCCCTTTACACCACGATATCGGATGGTTAAAAAAAATCAGGGAATGATTCGCTTTATGCGCTCAAATATCTGAACGGGGGAACACAATGACGATATTCAGCAGGATGTTTTTTGTCTTTGTGCTGGCGTTTTCGCTTGCCCTTGCGGGCGGGAGCGCTTTCAGCACGAATGCGAACGCCCAATGCGCGGTCGCTCCGTGCGCTTCCTGCGTGTGGCAGGCGCCGGTCTGCAACGGCGGGTGCAATAGCTGGGAGCTCCAACACCAGTCACGTGCCTTGGCGTGGCAACAGTTCTATAATTATTGAAAAGGAATGAAAAGGAGCCGCATAGCGGCGTGGGGGGGCGGGGGCGAAAGCCCCCGCGCTTTTGCGTACCTCGACAGTTGACTCCGGATCAGAAATCCACCTGGAACCGAGAATCGAAGATATTTGCATCTCCATTGTGGATATTGAATACGGATCCGCCCGATGCGCTCGTCTGCGGTGTGCCGTCGATATGGGCGTGGACGTAGTCGAACATCCATCGGACATTTGGATTGAGATACCAGATCAGGCTTCCGGTCCAGTCCTGCTCGGTTCCGCCACGTATCGTTCCGTCGTTTAGATCGATGCTGTCGTAGCGACCGGCAAGCTCCCAGGCTCCCCATCCGCCGCTTGCGGGATTGAAGTTGCACTTGGGGACCGGCCGGGCGAAGACCCCGTAGCGAGGATCGTAGATGCGGTGTTCTCCGGTAAGGAACCAGGTAGCCATGACATAGTAGCCGTCAAGAGTCGGACTGGAAGCCGATGTGGCGTGGAGCGTGGACGGGGTGCCGCTGTAATAGTACATGCGGGCATCATTTAGCAATGCCTGGAAGTATTCGCCCTGGACCGAAAAAGGCCCGTAGCTCAAGGCGAACTCGGGGTTGATTTCGTTAACGCCCTGCGCCGCCAGGGGACCGGTGTTGACCGTATTAATGCCGCTCAGGTGCCATTCGGGCCTGCTCAGATACTCCAGTTCCGTATGGCCACTGGCATTTACGCTGCCCGGATTATCCGTGCGAAACAGATGCCGAAACCCAAAGCCCAGGTGTACCAGTTCCGCACCCTTATCGACGTACCACGGTGCGGCGGTCACCCTTGCCGCAAGATTCACGTTATCGTAGGGCTGAAAAGAGGTTCCCGACGAGTTGTCCTGCTGCATATACCCCCCGACCGCCCAGGTCATACGTTCCTGGAATTCGGTGTTGAACAGCATGATCCCGAGGTTTCGATCGCTGTACTGATTGGTGGTGACAAAGGCGTTGTCTACCGAACGTTCTGTAAATTCAAACCAGGCGTCGCTGGTCAACTCTTCCAGGGAAAAGGGCTCCTTCATGTGGCCGACCCGGATGTTCGCAAAACAGGGAAAGCCGTAATAAGACATGTAGGCGTCCTGGACTACGGTGCTTCCCCCTCCGAAGTCCATCTGCAGTTTGTAGTCGAAATCGCCGAAGAGGGTGCCTTCGAGAATGGGCTTTATGCGCCTGGCCTCGGCGCCGTAGCCCGCAAGGGACCCGGCCTTTGCCCCGAGCGCACTTCGGAGGCTGTCGTTTATGGTCGCGCCGCCGAAATCGAACTGGGCGTTTCCGCCGACGTGCATCGTGAACCGGCCGTTATTCGATTCGAAATAGACCTGGTTGTGTTTCCAGGAGGCGGTAACGCCCAGAGGGCTCTTTTCCTTTTTCTCCTTGGCCGCCCGGACGGTTTCCTCCTTGACCTGCTTTTGCACGGCGGCCTGCTGCGCAGATTTTTCCTTCTGCGCCTCCTTTAAAAGCTCGTCGTACTGTTCTTGAGTGATCTGATGATTTTGCTTCAAGATAATCAAAAGCTTTTCGGCAAGCGTCTGATGGTCCTGAGCGCACGCCCCCGGCGCCCGGGACAGTGAAAGCATGAATACCAGCACTAATGCGAACGATGCAATTCTGCAGCAGCCAACTCTTTCCCCTGTGCCTTTCATACGATCATCTCCTTCACAGTTGAACAGTCGCATTCATTTGGAATCTCAAACAACTCGAAGCTGGAAACATTCAGGAGATAATTGAACTGTGATTTTCTTTTTCTTCCGTAGCGGGCTTTTGGCTCTTCATTCGCCAACTGGAGCGATTCCCCGGATACTCTCCTATTCACCCCCTTTCCTGTGTTACAATTGGTGCAAAGTCCGTTCCGCTTTGTTTGCTGTTCGTCCACCGCGATCAGCAAAGGAAAGGACGAAAAAAAGGGGGCGATATATTTGTCGTGTTTGCATATTTCAGGTGACATCTACTGTAACTGTGAAGTTTCGAGAGGGCGGCTCTTGCTCTATGCCATGGATGAGGGGCTTTACGAGGGAAGAGTTCTCGGGACGGATGGTCCTCGGAGTTCTGCCGGGGTGAAACCCGAACTAAAGCACGGATTGGACAGTATCCCCCCTTTGCAAAGGGGGGAAGGGGGGATTTCTGGGAGTATCAGGCTGATATTCTAAGGAAATCCCCCTAAATCCCCCTTTTTCAAAGGGGGACTTGGGTTCGAATCACCCGGCGAGTTGCAGGGCTTCCGGGTAGGCTCTGATTCTATTTAACCGCCGCAGTACCCGCCGCTGATTCCATGGCAGTAGGACGGATAGCTGTTTGCGCAGCAGTTGCAGTTTGCGTTGGCAGCACGCGCGCCGGCGGGTGCGAGAAACCCGAGCAGCGCGAAAAACAGGAACGCAGTCATGATCGCTTTTTTCATGGTTTTCGCGTTTCGCTGACAATTTGTTTATTGTTGAATGGTAATTACTTCGCTCGAGGATGGCGTGCTCCACGCACAAAAAAATGGCGCTTTCTCACGAGGAGAAAGCGCCATTCGAAACCGTCCTCCCGAACCCGGATTAAAAGCATCCGGGCCCAGGGCGGTCAATAAGGTTCTACGGAAATTCAGGTACGCAAAACACTATCCGCTTTGCGCATCCAGCGTCTCGGACTAGTAGACGATCTGGAAGCGCGTATCGATGATGTTTGCGTCGCCATTGTGCACGAATGTGCTCGTTGTATGCTGCATTCCGTCCACATGTGCATGGATGTAGTCGAACATCCACCTGAGGTTCGGGTTGAGGTACCAGATCAGGCTTCCATTCCAGTCCTGCTCGCTCCCGCCGGTTACGCCCTTGTCGGTGAGATCGATAGAGGAATAGCGCGCGGCGACTTCCCACGCTCCCCAGGTCCCGGCGTTCGGGTCGAAGTTGCAGCAAAGCTTCGGCCGGCCGAAAACCCCGTATTTCCTGTCGTAATTGCGATGCTCTCCAGTCAGGAACCAGGACGCCATCACATAATAGCCAGAAAGATTCGGGTTGGTGAACGTCTTGTCGTTGGTGGTGTAGTCATTCAGGAAAGTATCGAAAAATTCACCCTGCACCGAAAACGGCCCGTAGACAACGGCCAGTTCGGGATTTATCTGGTCGCCCGACTCCGCGGTCAATCCTCCGGTATTGACAGTTTTCACATTGGCCAGGTGAAATTCCGGCAAGCTCAGGAAATCGAACGCATAGGCCGCTGATGTTGCCTTGGACGAAGACAGCCAATCGTCTGTGTTGTCGGACCGAAACAAGTGGCGATAGCCAATGCCGAGGTGAACCAGTTCGCAGCCCTTGTCGGCATACCAGGGCAGAAAGGTCAGCCGGCCGGAGACATTCGCGTTGTTAAAGCCGCCCGCCTGATAGGAGGTTCCCGATGGATTGTACTGCTGAATGTATCCGCCGGCGGCCCAGGTCATGCGTTGATCGAATTCGGTATTGAACAGCATGACTCCCATGTTTCTATCTTGCTGGCCATTTGATGTTACGAAGGCGTTATCGAGGCTTCGCTCGGTAAACTCGAACCAGTTGGAGCTGGTGAGTTCTTCCAGGGAGAAAGGCTCTTTCATGTGGCCGACCCGGATATTGGCGACGCAGGGGAAGCCGTAGTACGAAATGTAGGCGTCCTTCAGGACAACATTACCGCCGCCCAGTTCGACCCCGACATTGTAGTCGAAATCGCGGTACATGGTGCCCTGCAGGCTGAGCCGCAGACGCCTCACCTCGGCGCCGTAGCCGTTAAGGTCGTTTTTTGAGCCGGTAAAAGCCTGCCGCATGCGGTCGTTCATGTCTGCGCCGCCAAAATCGAGCTGCGCGTAGCCGCCCACATGCATCGTGAAGTTGCCGTTATTGGTTTCGAAAAAGAGTTCGTCGTGCTTCCAGGAAGCTTTCACCCCCAATGGATGGGTCGCCTTGTACTGCTTGGCGGCCTGGGCCGTTTCGGCCTTGACCTGCTTTTGTACGGCGGTTTTCTGCTGGGCCTTTTCCTTCCGGGCCTCCTGCAGAAGCTCGTTGTACTGCTCCTGGGTGATCTGGTGGTTTTGTTTCAAAATAATCAGAAGTTTTTCGGCCAGCGTCTGCTGGTCGGCGACAGCGCGGACTGTCCACGCAAACGAGGCCATGAACACCAGGGCCATGACCGGTGCCAGATATTTTCTCATCACTCTTTCCTCCAAAAAAAAAATCGTGCATTTTTTTATTACAATCAAATCCCTCTGAAACGCTTTGCTCTTTTTCCCTCCTTTCGCCTCTCCCGCCCCGGGAGCCCCTTCCCGGAATTTGTGCAGGCGGGATCACAGCCAATTCAATCGGCGGCGCGATTGCCCCTAACCACGCCAAACCTTTCGAAAAGGCCTGCTTAACCAATATGCCGTCCTAAAAGGAGCGGCGCCTTCTCTTTTCGTCTCCAATTCGCAATGAATTTTTAACGGAATTGACACACTACCTAGCTTGGCGCCATGAAATATGTCAAGCCGAAATCAGGGCTTTTTCGATAAATATGGAGGAGAAAACTCACGGCCCGGTTGCGTTCAAGTCCGATATCGGTCAAAATTGAAAAAAATCGTAAAAAGGGGTGGCATTGCTCATCGGAGAGGATCAAATGCTAAAAGTGTACGAGATCACGGGGGAGAGCCGGCCGGTGGACGCGCCAGCAGGAGGGCTCGAGGGGGTTTGGCCCGAGCCGCCCTTCTATTATCTTTTCTACAGGAAGGAAGCCCCGGAGGCCGTCGCGAACTGGCTGGAATCACACCCCGATTTTCGAATGACCGGCCGCTACGAGCTGCCCTATGAAAAATGGCAGGATATTTCCCACAGGCAGCTAAGCCTTGGGGCCTTCGATGTTGGAATGTCGGCCTCCTCGCTCGAAAAGCCGGGAAGGATAAGGCTCCTTGTCGACCCGGGGGTCGTGTTCGGCTCCGGGCTGCATCCCACTACGCAGGGGTGCCTTCTAGCCCTTTCGGAGATATTCGCTTCTACTGCCGTCCGCACCGTGGTTGATTTCGGCGCCGGAACGGGAATTCTTGCAATAGCGTGCGCGCTTGCCGGAGCCCGGTTCGCCCTGGCCATAGACCGAAATCCCATGGCGATCGAAAACGGGAAAAAAAACGGGCGCGCAAACGGGGTCGAGGGCAAAATCGGCTTTGTGCAGGCCGAAGGGCTCGAATGCGTGGGGCTGCGCCCCGATTTGCTCGTAATGAACGTAGAGTGGCCCGTGCAGGAGAAAATTCTTTTCTCGGGGCAGTGGAAACGCGCGCGGCGAATTGTGCTCGCCGGATTTTTGCCGGGCATGCTCGAAGCGGTAAAAGCCTTCGTCACCCCCGGGTTTTCCATAGAGCGAGTGACCGAGATCGAAGGGTGGCCAACAGTGAGTCTGGTAGCAAAATCCCCCTAAATCCCCCTTTTTCAAAGGGGGACTTGGGCTCGAATCACCCGACGCGTTTCAGGGTTTCCGGATGGACACCAGTTAACTGGTGGCTATCCAGGTTTTTCTCCTGTCACTACTCCCTGTATCTTTATCCTTTCCACCGCGGCTCGGATACTTTCGGCCGTCTCGCGCATCTGGCGATCGTCCGCGTAGGGGGTTCTCGGCCAGAAAAAACCTTTGAGGCCGTCCTTTCTTTTCCTCGGAACCACGTGTACGTGCAGGTGCGGAACACTCTGGCTGATCGTGTTGTTGATGGCCACAAAGGTTCCTTCGGAGGCGGTGGCTTCCCGTACGGCGCGGCACAAAAGCTTTGCGTCGGAGAAAAAAGGCGCGATAAGCGATGCGGGCAGATCCTCCAGGGTCTCGTGGTGGGTCCGCGGGACGAGCAGGCAATGGCCGTGAAACAGCGGGCGGATGTCGAGGAAGGCCATGCAGAATTCATCTTCGAGCACGACCGCCGCAGCCAGCTCTTTTGAAACGATCCGGCAGAATTTACACTCCATTCCGCTCCCCTCTTCCGCTTTTTCGCCTTTCTTCCCGCTCCCCGCTTCTTGCTTCCCGCTTCCGCATCTACGCCTGCGGCTCGGTCTCAAAGACCATCCGGAGAACCTCCTGGAGGGAGCGCACGCCTATGGAGCGCTCATCCCGGTCCTCCGCCTGCGAGAGCCGCTCGGAGTTGCTCGCGGGCATGAGCCAGGCGTTAAAGCCGAGCTTGGAGGCCTCCTGTGCCCGGAGCGCGCTGTGGCCGACGCCCCGCACCTCGCCGGCAAGCCCCACCTCGCCCCAGACCACGAGGTCCTGCGCCAGGGGCTTGTCGAGATAGCTACTGATCAGTGCCGCGGTAAGGGCCAGATCGGCCGCCGGTTCCACCAGTCGCACCCCCCCGGCCACGTTGACAAAGACGTCCTGCTGCGCGAAATTGAACCCCAGCTTTTTTTCGAGCACGGCAAGGAGAAGCGAGAGCCGGTTCGTATCGAACCCGATGCAGGTCCTGCGCGGCTGCGCCCAGCCGGTAGCGCTTACGAGCGCCTGCAGCTCCACGAGTATGGGCCGCGTACCTTCCACCGAACAGGCGACGACCGAACCGGATACCCCGCGCGGCCGTTCGGCCAAAAGGGCGCCGGAAGGGTTTGGCACCTCTTCCAGGCCGCTTTCTTTCATCTCGAAGACTCCGACCTCGTTGGTCGATCCATAGCGGTTCTTAACCGCCCGCAGCAGTCGGAAGGTGTGCGTCCTGTCGCCTTCGAGGTAGAGGACCGTATCGACCAAATGCTCGAGGGTGCGAGGGCCGGCTATGGCGCCCTCCTTGGTGACGTGGCCGATGATGAAGATGGAGATTCCGGCCTCCTTGCCCGCACGCATGAGCCGGAGGGCGCATTCGCGCACCTGGCTGATCGACCCGGGGGCTACGTCGAGCGCTCTCGTATACATCGTCTGGATCGAGTCGACGGCCACGACCAGCGGAGGTTTTTTCTGCATTTCCTCCAGGACCGCCTCGAGCGAGGTTTCGGAATAGATGAAAAGGTCCGGCGAGCAAATCCCCAGCCTCTGCGCGCGGGATTTGAGCTGCTGAGGGCTCTCCTCGGCCGAAACGTAGAGAACACCGCCCTGTCCCGTCATCCTGGAAAGGGCCTGGAGAAGAAGGGTCGATTTGCCGATGCCGGGGTCTCCCGCCAAAAGGACCAAAGAGCCCTTTGTGAGCCCCCCGCCGAGCACCCTGTCCCATTCCCCCATGCCCGTATGGAAACGCACGTCCCCCTCTGAGCGGATTTCTTCGAGGCTGACCGGGCGGGCCGAGGAAAGCTTTGCGAGTTTTGACGCCTTGCCGGCCCCCGAAGAGGAAACCTCTTCGGAGAAACTGTGCCAGACCTGGCATTCGGGGCACCTGCCCATCCATTTGGGGCTGGTGTAACCGCACTGCTGGCACCTGTATACCAATGTCGGGTGGGCCATCTCGCCTCTTCTCCTTTGCCGGGGAATAGGGATACTACCATGGAAACGATTGCGAGCGGGAGCGGGAAGCGGGTAAAAAATGTTCTTCCCGATGTTTTTCTTCCCGCTTCCCGCTTCCCGCTTCCCGCTTCCCGCTTCCCGCTTCCCGCTTCCCGCTTCCCGCTTCCCGCTTCC
>JAKAJS010000048.1 GCA_021813685.1 Deltaproteobacteria bacterium
GCGCCTCCTTTCGTACGGCCGCGGCGAAGGGAACCTGGAACCCCGGGCCGGCGGGAATTTTGGCCTCGGGCGAAAGCGCTCCGCTCGAACAATCTATGAGATCTATGCCCAGCGTTTTGAGCCGGCGGCAGAACTCGACCGATTGCGCCAGATCCCACCCGCCCTCGATCCAGTCGGTGCAGGAGAGGCGCACAAAGACCGGCAAATGTTCGGGCCAGGCCTGTCTCAGAATTCCGGCTATCTGCAGGGGGAATCTCATCCGATTTTCCAGCGAGCCCCCGAATTCATCGGTTCTGCGGTTGGAAAGAGGCGAGAGGAATTCGTGGAGCAGATACCCGTGGGCCATGTGGATTTCGAGAACCTCGAAACCCGCCTCCAGGCTGTAGCGGGCCGCATTCAGAAACTGTGAAGAAAGCTCCTCGATCTCTTCGCGGGTGATTTCGCGGGGCGTCTGCGACTCTTCGTCAAAGGCAACGGGGCTGGGAGCAAGAGGTTTCCAGCCGCCCTCGGCCTTCGAGAGCGGTTTTCCCCCGCGCCACGGAACATCGGTAGCCGCTTTTCGTCCGGCGTGGGCGAGCTGAATACCCGGGGCCGCCCCCTGCCCTCTTATAAAGGCTGCGATGCGCTGAAACGCCCGGCCGTGGTCGCGCGACCACATCCCGGAGTCAAAGGGCGAGATCCGCCCCTCAGGCGATACGGCAGTCGCTTCCACCATCACCAGGCCGGCCCCGCCCACCGCGCGGCTGCCAAGATGCACCAGATGCCAGTCCGAAGGCATGCCGTTTTCGCTCGAATACTGGCACATGGGGGAGACAAAGATGCGGTTTCTAAACTCGATCTGTCTGATTGTAAACCGTTCGAACAACTTGCTCATAGCCGTAAAATTCCTCAAATAGTATCGATATGCCCCGGAAATTCCCTGAAAAACCCGCTTCTTTCCAATTCTCCATCAGAATTAAAGAACCGCATGTTCCCTTCTTTGTCACAGAACCAAACCTCTTTTGCTCCCGCTTCGAGGTATAGTCTCTTTTTCCTTTCCATCTGGGCTACGGAGTCGGACGGGGATTTGACTTCAACGACTATTTCAGGTGCTCTCGAAAAAGAGGCAACGTCTTCTTTGTTTCTTTCATGGAACTCAGAGCTTCCCCATGCGATGTCAGCGACCTTAACCCCTTCGGAAGTCTCTATGCCGCATTCGGATAGCACTCTTTCACCTTCACCGAGACGTTCGAATAATATTGTTATTCGCGCCTGATACTCCCCATGCCTCACGGTCGCCGGCGTCATCACAATTTCACCCCACTCGTTCGTCTCGATCTTGAAGGGCAGATCCCGAAGGCTTGGATGCTCGATCACTTCGCGCCATTCCATCGCTGTCTCCATATTTTCCGCTCCATACTATACGAACTCCTTATTGAGTTGACCAGTTTTTTGCGCCGCTGATCTTCCTGTTGACATCTTGGTCCTGCCGCACTAAAATTATACATAATTATCCTAACGACCGGCTATGGAGGGTGCCATGCAGGTTCTTTTGAAACGTTGGGGAAACAGCCTTGGATTTCGCATTCCGAAGGGAATTGTTGAGTCGGCCGGACTCAAAGCCGATGATCCCGTTGAAATTGACGCTTCTCAAGACGGCTTCATAGTGAAAAAGGCCCGAAAGAGATATGTTCTTAAAGAGCTTCTAAGCCGGGTCACGCCGGAAAACAGGCATGACTCAGTCGATTGGGGGGGCGCGAAAGGAAACGAACTTCTATGAAGAAAGTCCCGGAAAAGGGCGATTATGTTCATGTTGATTTTGATCCGCAAGCAGGCCATGAACAATCCGGGGCTCGCTTCGGTCTCGTCCTCTCCCCTGTTGATTTCAATAGCATTACAGGTTTTGCGTGGGTTGCGCCGATCACAACCAGGGTTAAGGGATATCCTTTCGAAGTACTGATTCCGCCGGGAGAACGGTGCAACGGGGTGGTGCTGGTAGATCAGATGAAAAGCCTTGACTGGAAAGCTCGAAACCTCGAGGTAAAGGGAAAAGCATCGGGTTCGGTAATTGAAGAGGCTTGTGCACTTGCCATGGCAATTCTGGAGGGGTAGGCCGTAGAGGAAAGCCGGGCCGAAATTTTTTGAGCGAGAATGGGACGAATTTTTGATATGAAGGCCGGGGAGGCTTCCGATATGGCAGGTAATCTTGTTTTTCATGCCGGGGAAAAAGCGATGGAAGTCATCGAGCGGGAGGGGCTTCGCCCGTCGATGGTCAAGGCGGTTCTGGGCGCTGCCGGCGGACCGAAGTGGCTGGTTCTCTACGGACTCGACCGAGCCATCTTCGGTTCCTGGTTCCGGGGCAGGACCGAGCAGCTTTTCCTTTTGGGCGCCTCCATCGGCGCGTGGCGCTTTGCGGCGGCTTCGCTGGGCGACTCTTCCGAAGGGCTCGACCGGTTTCTTTCCCTCTATCTGGGGCAGAGCTATTCGCCCTATCCCGGGCGGGAGGAAATCAGTTCGGAATGCGTTCGAATGCTCGATGCGCTCCTGGGCGGGAGCGGAGTCGCAGAGATACTCGATCACCCGTTTCTGAGGCTGGGTATCCTGACGGTTCGCTGCAAATGGCCGGTGAAAAGCGACAACAAGGTTTTGCTGAGCCTGGGTCTTATGGATGCGGCCGTATACAACGCCGTGTCCAGGGGCGGGTTGAGGTTTTTTTTCGAAAGAACGCTTTTCTTCGACGCCAGGACCAACCCGCCGCTCGGGGAAATCTCCGATTTCGAAACGATCCGGGCGTCTCTTTCGGAAAAGAACCTGAAAGAAGCGCTGCTCGCTTCCGGGGCCGTTCCCCTGGTCATGTCGGGGATACGGGATATCGCCGGCGCCCCGCCCGGGATGTATCGCGACGGCGGGATTCTGGACTACCATTTCGACCTGCCTGTCCTGCAAGATGGGGATGCGGCGGACGGCCTGATACTTTTTCCGCACTACGCAAACCGCATCGTGCCGGGGTGGTTCGATAAGCGGTTGCCGTGGCGAAAACCCCGGGAAGAAAACCTTGCGCGCATGCTCATGGTTTCCCCTTCGAAGCAGTTTATCGAAAACCTGCCCTATAAGAAGATTCCCGACAGGGAGGATTTTCCTTTGTTTCGGGGACGGGATGAAGAGCGCATCTCGTACTGGAACGCGGTCGTGGGGGCGGGAAGGCGCCTTGGCGAAGAGTTCCTGGAGGCGGTGGAAACCGGTGCCGTTCGAAAACTCCTGCGGCCTATCGAAGAAATTTGAAGCGGGAAAAACCGCGCGCGCCGCGCGAACCTTTCATTTTCTGCCCGTGGCCTCCTGCATGCTCCGAAAATGGGCTTCTGCAGACTTCAAAATCACGTTTTCGAGGAATTGCTCCAACGATATGTGACTGCCTAAAGCCGGCAGGAAACCGGTTTTATCGAGATCCGAATCCTCAAGATTCCGTGTGAATTCGACGATTTTTTGGCCACTATCCTGCAAGATGTCCAGCACCTCCGACTTCGTGCAGTCAGCGTGCTCTCTCGCGTGCCGGTTGGCATTTTCCGTAATTTGCTCCCTGGTCATTTCTGGAAACTTCTCGCCTTTCAGGATCATCCTTGCCGCAGGAATAACCGAATAGTGGCTTGCTCCGATATGGCGGGCCGTTACCCCCACCGGCCATTCCTCCGAACCCATTTTACCCCAGTCGTCCTCCGTGCAGCTCCGGACAAACGTCATCACTATTTCATTAAATGAGTTCAAACGATCAGCCAGCTCTTTGGATCTTTCGTTCATAGCTCTTGCTTTCTCCTCGATACTTCCTCTCCGACCTTCCGACAGAATTCACCTTTACTCGAACTGAAGTTAATACCAAAGATGCGAGGTTGAAAGACAGGTTGGCCATGCCGGGGTCTAAAGGTCGCACTTTTGGGGTTGGTATGCTTCCATGGGAGCCTGGAGTAAGGCCAAAAAAGCGGTGAAGCTCTCGCTGCGCAAGGCACGCTGAACGGTGAGTTCATCGCGGAAAAGTCCCGCCAGTTCGCAGCGGATATCCAGTCTGGCACCTGGATCGTCTTCGGAGGTAAGCACAAGAAAGATCAGTTGGGCGGGTTTATCGTCAGGAGCATCAAAGTCTATGCCCGACTCTGAAACACCGACCACGATCAGTGGTTCGCTCAACCCCGTCACACGGGCAGTGGGAAGTGCCACGCTGTTCCCGACCCCAGTGCTCAGGGTATCTTCCCGCTTCCACACAGCGGTTTCCACCACCCGAGGATCAAGGCCGGCAGCCTCGCCGGCCGCAGTCGCCATTTCGCGTATCGCATCCCTGCGAGTCACCGCCTGTAATCTTGGCAGGAAAAGCCTTTGGGAAACAACATCGCGCAGTTGCCTTTTCTTTTCCGGCCGCAGTACGATTTTCAATGCAGGTCCGCTTATCAGTGAGGTGATCATTGCCATTATCATGAGTGCCTCGAAAAGCGGCTCACGAATTATGCCCGCCTGCAGAGCCAATAAACCCAGTATAATCTCTATCGCTCCGCGCGAATTCATGGCGAAGGCCGCCGCCACCGCCTCCCGGCGGGGCATCCCACCCCACCAGGCTCCAATCATTCCACCGGCAAGTTTGCCCAAACAGGCGATGAGGAAAACCGTTACCACAAGGCGAAGGTTAAAATGAGTCAGCAGGTTTATCTGCAGGCCGATGCCTGCGAAAAACACAGGAGCAAAAATAAACGAAATGAAATGATCGATGGTCACACGTGTGCGCTCCCGCAGATGCGACGAATCACCAACAGCAACGCCCACAAGGAAGCCTCCAAAAATGGCATGAATGCCGATCCACTCCGTAAATGCGGCTCCCAGAAGCGACAGGGTCAGCGCAAAACCGAGCACACCCGCCGGCCATTTCGTATAGGCCTGCAGGAACGGAAACACGCGATGAATCAACCAACGGCCCAGCGTGAGCATGAGGCCGGCAAAAATCACCGTAAGGGCTATAGTGAACCCCACGCTATGGGTGCTGCCTTCCGAGCCTCCTGCCAGTCCCAAAATAATTGCGAATGCGATCCAGCCGATGAGGTCGTTGAAAATTGCCGCCCCCAGGACGATCATCCCCAGATCGCTGCGATAGAGGCCCATGTCCATGAGCGTTTTGGCAATGACGGGAAGCGCTGAGATGGAGAGAGCCGTGGCGAAAAAGAGCGTAAAGACCAGCGAGTCGGCGCCCGCCTGCCGACCGAGAGCCTGAGGGGCGACCAGGGCTGCCGCCAGACCCAGCAGGAAGGGGAACACTATCCCCGATATGCTTACGCTGACAGCGGTTTTGCCCTGTTTCCAGATGGTGGAGAGGTCCACCTCCATACCCGCCACCACCATGAACAACATGGCCGCCAGGTTTGTGATCGCCCCAAGGGCTACAGCATTGGGACCGCTTGTCGGAAATATGAAGGCGCTCACCCGGGGCGCGAGCGTCCCAAAGACGGTCGGGCCAAGGAGAATTCCGGCAAACAGTTCTCCCAATACCGAGGGCTGATGGAACTTTTGCGCCAGCTCGCCAAAGATGCGCGCCATTGCCAGCAGGATTCCCAGCGAGAGAAAAAACACCGTAATGTTTTCCGGGGTCAAATTTTGCATCCTGTGACTCTCCTCAACAGATCGTGGCGCGCACTCCGGCTTCCCATCGCTTCGAAGGTTTTGTGTGCCGAAAAAACCGGCCCGATAAGTGGATTTCAAAATTAATGGTAAGGTGAGTACAGTGGCGGTGGAAGAGGCGAATCTATACCCATTTCATTTTCCCGAAGGCTGCCCGGGGATGAAGACAGGTACTCACACTCAAGCCGAGCTCCCGGAATCGCCCCCTGAAAGCAGTTCTACTTCCAGCGAAAGAGCGATTTGCTTTATCAAAGATTCCAGAAGATGTCTCTGGTCGGGCAGCAACAGCCTTTCCGGATTTTCGGGACGCAGCACGAAGACGCCAAGAGAAGCATCGGAAATTCTTAACGGCAGAAATAAAAGATGATTCTCGCTCACAGCACGGGTGCCCCATCCGGTCGTCTCTCCTTCTTGAAAAGCCAACCGGGCGAGTTGCATTTCCTTTGTAAAATCTTTTTCGAAAACCCGGGACGGTTCTCCCGCCGCAATATCGAGTTTGCCCGATTCTTTCGCCAGCAAGATCACGGCGTGGGAGTCGAAGATCTGCCGAACATATTCCAATCCGGTCTGCAGGGTGTTTTCCACACTCCTTGACGCTGCGAGTTTCGCGCTCAGCCCATGCATTGCCGTCGCCTGCCTTTCCTGGAGGCGGGCAGCCTCGGTCTGCCTGCGCATGAGATGGGCCATGTGGCTGATCGTCAACGAGACCAGGAACATGACGATGAAAGTCACAACATACTGGGCGTCATTTACCGTAAGAGTAAACCTGGGAGGCACAAAACAGAAGTCAAATGCCAGCACACCCAGAATGGAGACCATTATCGAAGGGCCTCTGCCGCATTCGATCGCCGAAAGCATGACGGCCAGAAGGTACACCATGATGATGTTGCTGAGATGGAACTTCGGGAACATGAGAAAACCCGCAGCCGTTGCCACAACCAGGAAAAGGAAGGCGGTTCCGTAGTCGGACAGGGAGATTTCCGAGCCTCTTAAGACATAGTGGGACTCTAAGGCTTCGCTCGTTTCTCCCGGGATAATCTCAACTTCGATGTTCCCGCTGATTCGGATCAATTGGTCGACCGGACTCCAGCCAAGAAAGGGAAGTGCGGGTTTGGGTTTTCCCGCGTAGATCTTCGAGACTCCGCGCTCGCGGGCAAAATCCACGATGGTTTTCGCGATGTTTCGGCCGGTCAGGGTGATTGTCTCCGCATCGATTTTTTCCGCCAGCCTCAGGTTGGACAACAGTTCTTCCCGCCCGGCCTCCGAAAGAATCGAGCTTCTGGGGGTCTCGACGTACACGGCGAACAGCTTTGCACGCAGTGCCTCGGCTTTTTTGCCTGCCGCCCTGATAACGCCTGCCGTGGACTTGCCTGGCCCCACGCAAACCAGCACCTTTTCCATATTCCCGCCGGAGTTATTCATCCACACCTCATTCTTCCCGGCCCGAAAACTGCCGGCCTCGGTTCGGCTCTCACGCCCATGGAGATGTAACGGCAATTCGCATGCCAACAGCAACCATAACGACAGGTTCAGTTATTTCAACCGGGTGGGCCGACAGACCATAGATCGGGGAGATGGATGAGCTTCAAAATGAAAGATGGGCAGTTTGAAAGGATTTCAAAATGAAATAGGCGGCGAGCCGCCCCTGCCGGGTCGCCCGCCGGCCCGTGACTGGCTCAAACTGCACTATCTGTTTTCCTACACATACTCTCCACTTACACATCGGCAGCTATTCTGGAAAAGGCATATAGTCGCGGATCGCGGGCGGCAAGCCCGCGATCCGGATCCCGCGGGGGCGCGGGGGGCACGGCTCCCCGCGTCTCTAAAGCTCATGCTTCTTTTGGCCGGCGGTCACCGCGCCCTTTTCATTCATACACAATTTCTTCCTCGGCTCCGGCCTCGGCGGCATCAGCTTCGTAATCACGTACGGGGAGTTCCTTTCTTTTCTGAAATTCCTGATACCATTCATGGGCGATGATCATGGACATGACCTCACTGGTTCCGGTCCAGATGGAGGCAAGCCGCACGTCGCGATAGAAGCGCTCCAGGGGTAGAATATTTGTGTAGCCGATGCCGCCCACGACCTGCATCGCGTTGTGGATGACTTTCTGGCATGCTTCGGTGATGAATTTTTTCGACTCCGAGATCATCCTGCGAGCCGTAGCCCTGCTGACTCCGGGAGAGTCCACGGCCCGGGACGTCGTATACGCAAGCGACC
>JAKAJS010000050.1 GCA_021813685.1 Deltaproteobacteria bacterium
GGTTCGTTTTTTTACCAAATTGAGGCGAATTTTCCTTCAGACGTAGATTTTGCCTCAGGCTTGAACCTGAAAACCCGGGGTTTCCGGATGGACACTAATTCGTAATTCTTAATTAGTTTAACTGGTTTCCCCATGGGTTTGTACCATCTTCCCGCCTGGCCGCGGGTCATCGGGAGCGCGTACGGGCACAAGACCTATTGCCTGACCGCTGCTAAAGACGGCGTCAAGACTTGCGTCGCAGACACGAGGCCAAACGGCGCTCGAATCGACCAAAAGATTTCCGGCGTCCTGCCGCTCACCCATCTGAAAAGCCTTCTATTCGGAAATGATCTCATTTCCATGCCCTTTTTCGATTCCGGGGGAATCGCGGCAGAGGATCCCGAGACCGAAAAATCGCTCCTGAGAGAAGCCGTGAGGCTCGGCCGCAGCCTCAAGGCCAAAAGCATCCAGCTCCGCCAGGCCGAGCCCCTCCTCGTCGATGGCGAGCCCGGTTCGGAAATATCGAGCCCTTCTCTCGCCGCAGCAGCCGAAGGCTGCACCTTTGCCAAAAGGCTCGACAAGGCGCGCATGATCCTGGAGCTACCCGGATCTTCCGAAGCCCTCATGGCCGGTTTTAAATCGAAGCTCCGGAGCCAGGTCAAAAAGCCGATCAAAGAAGGTCTCGTTGCAAAGGTCGGTGGGCTGGAATTTCTGGAGAGTTTCTACAAAGTCTTCTGCATCAATATGCGTGACCTGGGGTCGCCGGTGCACTCAAAGCTTTTCATCCGGCGCGTGCTCGAAGAATTTCCGGACAAGGCCCGCATCTGCGTGGTTTTTAAAAATGACACGCCCCTTGCCGCAGGTATCCTCATCGGTTGTGACGGCATGGTCTACAACCCCTGGGCTTCCTCGCTCAAAGAATATAGCAGGCTCAGCCCGAACATGCTGCTCTACTGGACCATGCTGCAGTATGCGTGCGACAGCGGCTACAGGCGCTTCGATTTTGGCAGATCGTCCATTGAGGAGAGTACCTACAAATTCAAGGAGCAGTGGGGCGCAAAGCCAAAACAGCTCTACTGGTATTACATCCATCTCAATGCACCCGCGCCCGGCCGGGCGCCCGCACCGAACCCCGGCGCACAGGACGACAAATCCAAATTCGACCTCGCCATCCGGGTGTGGCAGAAGATGCCCGTTCGCCTGACACAGCTCCTTGGGCCTTCGGTCAGAAAATACATAGGTCTTTAAACCGGCCTTTCCCATGAGAATCCTTTTCATCTGCCATCGCATGCCTTATCCGCCTGACAAAGGCGACAAGATAAGGTCCTACAATATCCTGAAGTATATGGTGCAAAGGCACGAGGTGCACCTGGCGTTCATCGTCGATGAAAAAAAGAACAGCCGCTCCCTGGAGGCCTTGTCGTCCACGGTGAAAAGCCTTTGCTTTGATTCCGTCCATCCCCTTCCGCGGAAGTTTCTCAGCAGCGCCGCCCTCTTGCGGTCCAAGCCCATTTCCGCCTCATTCTTCTACTCGCGGAAAATTCAAAAATGGGTTGACGATCTTCTCGATGGGCCGGGGGTCGATGCAATTATGTGCTCTTCTTCGCCCACAGCCGAGTATCTCTTCCGCTCGCGGCATTATGGCGCAGGGTTAAGGCGCCTGCCCAGGGTGATCGACCTCATTGATGTGGATTCTTACAAGTGGGAACAATACGCCGATCGCTCCTCCGGAGTCATGAAAAAGATCTACGGACTCGAAGCCAAATACCTGCGGGCCTATGAAGAACGGATCGCCGGGGAATTCACCCACGTGATTCTCACCACCGAGGCCGAGCGGGCTCTTTTTCTAAAACGAAGCCGTGCGACTAACACCCGGGCGATGGCGAACGGAGTCGATTCCCGCTACTTTTCGAATGCACCCGCTCCGGGAGTTTCAGCAAACGGTCCCGTCCTTACTTTCGTGGGAGCCATGGACTACTATCCGAACGCGGACGGTGTGAGCTGGTTCGTCCAATATGTCTACTCCCGGATCCGGCAGGTTTATCCGAAAGTGATGTTCTACATCGTTGGCAGCAGACCCTCCGCAGCGGTAAAGCGCCTCGCTCAGAACTGTCCCGGGGTCGAAGTTACAGGCTACGTGGAGGACGTTCGAACCTACCTTGCGAAGGCGGATGTCTGTGTGGTTCCGCTTCACATTGCCAGGGGAATCCAAAACAAGGTGCTCGAAGCAATGGCTATGGGGAAACCCTTGGTGTGCACTCCGCAGGCCGTCGAAGGCATCAGTGCTGAACCCGGAAAAGAAGTCTTGACGGCAGCCGATGCAGGCACTTTTGCCGACGCTGTGATCGGGCTTCTCGAAGACCCAAATCGCGCGAAGGAAATGGGCGCGCGAGCCCGGGCCTTCATCGAACGCCATTTTTCGTGGCAGAAGAGTCTTGCGCTGCTGGATGGGATCTTTAACGCAGGTGTGTAGTTGAAAGAGTTCTCCGTTCCCATAGTCGTCCAGGAACATGCCGGAATCGCGAGGGTGAGCGAGCCCGTTCGGATCGGCGTGCCCTTCCCGAAGGGTGTCCTCTACGATCCAGCTCGCTTGAGAATTGCCGGCAGCGGGAGCAACTGGCCTCTGCAGGCCCGCCCTCTCGGTCTGTGGCCCGATAAATCCATTAAATGGGTCCTTCTCGACTTTTTCGCCTCCGTTGATCCCAACGCCGAGGCTCTCTATACGCTCACCTGCGATGCGGAGAAAACCACTCCCGCTTCCCAGCCTGCAACCCCGATATCCATCTCCGAAACGTCGCAGGCCTTCGTGGTCGATACCGGCGCAGCGCTTTTCACCATCCCCCGGAGCAAACCGGAAATCCTCGATTCTGTCCTGATAGACGGAATTGGAATTCTCGCCGACCCCGGACTGCAGCTCCGTCTCGAGGACGATGCGAAGAACGTGCTTGCCGCGAGAATAGATTCTGTTTGTGTCGAGGAATCCGGTCCCCTTCGTTCCGCCGTAAGGCTGGACGGGAAATTCGTTCGGTCGGGGAATCGGGAATTTTGTAACCTTCGCGCCCGCCTCGCCTTTTTTGCCGGCCTTTCCCATGTCGCTTTGGAATTCGCCATACACAACCCCCGAGCGGCCCTGCACCCGGGCGGCCTGTGGGACTTGGGAGATCCCGGCTCCATACACTTTAACGACCTTTCCCTCGTCTTTCGCCCGGTCGGACAGTACCGTGAGGTAGTCTGGTCTTCCAACGCCGTCGAGCGGCTCCGGTGCTCCGAAAACGCGGTGCTGTGGCAGGATTCCAGTGGCGGCGTCAACTGGAACTCGCCCAATCACGTCGATCGCAACGGCCGGGTCGCCGTCTCTTTCAAAGGCTATAAAATTTTGGAAGAAGTTTTGGACGCCACACAGGCTCCTCCAGCCTTCGCGCCTTCGTGTCTTCGCGTGGAAAAAACCCTCGAAACAGGCGAACGGGCCGAACCCACCCTAAAGCTCGCAACTTCTTCAGCCTGGATAGCCACAGCCATCCCGGATTTCTGGCAGAATTTCCCCAAAGCGCTCCGCGTAAGAAACGGGGAACTGAGCATCGGCCTTTTCCCTGTTGAGAACCCATTCGGCTTCGAATTGCAGGCGGGCGAAAAAAAGCGCCACACCCTCTTTTTCGATTTCGGGCGCGAAGATCGCCGTTCGGACGTCTCCAACCTCCAGCATCCGCTCCACGCCTTCATCGATCCCCAATGGATCGGCAAATCGGAAGCCGTCTCCCATTTTGTTCCCCAAAGGGACGACCGGAACGCGCGCTACCTCGCCTACATCCAAAATGTGATCGAAGGCTCGAACTCCTTTTTCGAAAAGCGCGAGCAAATCGATGAGTACGGCTGGCGAAATTTCGGCGACATCTACGCCGACCACGAAGCGGTAAATCACATCGGCCCCGAGAAATTCATCTCGCACTACAACAATCAGTACGATTTCATCTACGGCGCGGCCGTCCACTTCCTGAGAACCGGAGACGCTCGCTGGTCTAAACTCATGCGCGAAGCCGCCCTCCACACGATCGACATCGACATCTATCACACCGATGAAGACAAGGCGGCATACAGCCACGGCCTTTTCTGGCACACAGACCACTACCGCGACGCCGGCACGTGCACGCACCGCACCTTCACCAAAAAGACTCTCGCCTCCGTTTCTGCCGCAAGCTATGGCGGAGGCCCGTGCAACGAACACAACTACACCTCGGGGCTGCTCCAATACTACTATCTGACGGGCGATCCGGAAGCCCGCGACGCCGTGCTCGAACTAGCCGGCTGGGTCCTCTCCACCGACGACGGGGCAAACACCCTCTACGGTCTCATTGATAGCGGCCCGACGGGCCTTGCCAGTTCGACCGCCGACCCCAACTACCACGGGCCGGGGAGGGGGGCCGGAAACTCCATAAACGCGCTCCTGGATGCCTACCGCCTCACAGGCGCCCGCGGCTATTTTTCCAAAGCCGAAGAATTGATCCAACGCTGCGTTCACCCGAAAGACGATCTCAATGCCCGCAGCCTCGACGATCCCGAGCGCCGCTGGTCCTACCTGGTCTTCTTTCAGGTCCTCGGGAAATATCTGGACTACAAAATCGAACTCGGAGAAATCGACTACTGCTTTCACTACGCACGCGAGAGCCTTCTCCATTACGCCCGCTGGATGGTCGAAAACGAAGTCCCCTATAAAGACGTTCTCCACAAGGTGGATATCCCCACCGAAACCTGGCCGGCACAGGACATTCGCAAGTGCTCTGTCATGCACCTTGCCGCTAAATACGGCCCCTCCGCCGACCGCCAGCACTATTCCGAACGCGCCGCCTTCTTTTTCGATCGCTGCCTGAAGGACCTCCTCTCTTTCGATACGGCCTGTCTCACGCGCCCCCTTGTGATCCTGACGGTCTGCGGTTTCGTCCACGCCTACTTTCAAAACGAGGTCCGCACGTGCGATGCGCCCGCCCACGCCTACGACTTCGGCCTGCCGGAGGAGTTTCTGCCCCAGAAGGCGCGGCTCAAGGCAACCGTCGCCGCCAGGGCCAAAGTGTGCGCGAAGCTGCTTCGCCGGGCTGTAAGAAGCAAATTCTAAAACCCATTCACCACAGAGTCACAGAGAGCACAGAGAAATCGATGGCTGAAGAAATGAATTTTGTTTTCAGGGGGATCGATCTGTCACGCCGCTTTTCTGCTTTTCATTTTCCCCCACTGATCTCTGTGTCCTCTGTGCCTCTGTGGTGAAAAGTCTTTGTTTTTTGATTCCTATTCCTCTCTGTGGTGAACGCCCCTGATGCCCAGGCTTCTGAACGTCGTATCTTCGCTAAACCCCGGAGGCGCCGAGCGCCTGGCCGTTCAGATGAGCCTCGCTTTCGCCCGCGAGTTCGACGTTTCGGTCGTCTGCCTCGACGATACGGGACTGTGGGCGCAGCAACTCCGCAGTCGCGGCGTCCCCGTCCACTGCCTCTACCGCCAGCCGGGCCTGGACGTAAGTATCGCCTGGAAGCTCGCGCAATACTGCCGCAAACACCGGGTGGACATAATCCATGCTCACCAGTGTACGCCCTGGTTTTATGCCGCGCTCTCGCGCCTGATTTACGGCCGTCCGCGCCTTCTCCTGGAAGAGCACGGCCGGTTTTATCCCGAAGTTCCGAATCCCAGACGAGCCTTCGTCAACAGGCGTCTCATCGCCACTCTCACCCACAGGTTTATCGCCGTCTCGGAGGATGTGAAAAATCGCCTGGTGGAGTTCGAAGGCCTTGACCCCAGTCGGATAGAAGTCGTCTACAACGGTGTCTCCCCCGATTCGCCGCTCGCCCCTGAAGAACGCGACCGGCTGCGCCGCTCCTTCGGGGCGAGCCCGGGCGATTTCCTGGTCGGCACCGCAGGCCGGCTCGATCCGATCAAAAACTTTCCTATGCTTTTAAAGAGCATCGCCTCAGCGCGCGGCGCAAAGGATTCCATTCGCGGCCTTCTAGTCGGAAACGGCCCCTACTATTCTCAGACCCGTCAGTTTCGCGATGACCTTGGGCTCGCCCCTCTCGTCGCGATGCCCGGCCACAGGGATGATGCCCGCCGGCTGATCGGCTGCATGGACCTTTTTGTACTCTCGAGCTTTAGCGAAGGCACATCCATGGCCCTTATCGAAGCCATGGCCGCGCAGGTCCCCGTCGCCGTCACGGCCGTTGGCGGAAACCCCGAAGTGGTCCTCGGCGGCCGCACCGGCTGGGTCGTACCCTCCGATTCGGCTTCCGATCTAGAAAAGGCCATCCTGGAAGCGGCCTCTATTCCCGGGAAGACCCGGCAGTTGGCCGAAGCCGGCCGCCGCCGGTTCGAAGAAAAATTCACGCTCGACAAAATGCTCGAAAGCTACCGCAGGATCTACGCCGAAATGCTTTAAATACGATTTCACCACAGAGTCACAGAGAACTCTATCTTTCTCTGTGCCCTCTGTGACTCTGTGGTGAGCCGCCTTTCGCCTTTTGCTTTTTTTCTTTTTACCCCACCCACCTCAGTGGTGAGTTCCCATGTGCGGTATCGCAGGATTCATAAACTTCTCCGGCCATGACCCGGACGCCGCCCGCTCCGCCCTAAAGCGCATGACGGACGCCCTCGTCCACCGCGGCCCGGACGAAGAAGGCTTCTTCGCAGACCATTACGCCGCCCTCGGCCACCGGCGTCTCAGCATTATCGATCTCGCATCCGGCAAACAGCCGATGCCCGCCCTTTCGGGCAAGTTGCAGCTTGTCTTTAACGGAGAAATCTACAATTTCCTGGTAATCCGCGCAGAACTGGAAGCCAAAGGCCACACCTTCACGACCCGAAGCGACACGGAAGTGATCCTCCACTCCTACCTGGAATGGGGCGACTCCTTTGTCTCCAGACTCCACGGCATGTTCGCCTTCGCTCTCTGGGATGCCCGCACAAACACCATGCTCCTTGCCAGGGACAGGGTAGGCAAAAAGCCCCTCTACTATATTTCCGACGGTCCGCTCTTCGCCTTTGCCTCCGAACTCAAGGCCCTCCAGGCCGGAGCCTTTTCTCTCGGCGGAATCGACCCCGAAGCCCTCGACTGCTACTTCAGCTTCGGCTACATCCCGAGCCCGAAAACGATCTGGCAAAAAGTCCGGAAGCTTCGTCCCGCTCACACGCTCCTGGTCTCGGAAAACGGCGTCCGCGAAAACCGCTACTGGGACCTGAGCTTTTCTTCCCCGGTCTCCCGCTCCCTGGAAGATGCCGCAGACGAGTTCGAATCCCTCCTCGACGACGCCGTAAAATCGAGGCTCATGAGCGAAGTGCCCCTCGGCGCTTTCCTTTCCGGGGGCATCGATTCCCCGCTCGTAGTCTCTTCCATGGCCCGGGCCGGAAGCGTTTCGACAAACTCCATCGGCTTCGAAGACGATACTCTCAACGAACTGCCGGCGGCAAAAGCGGTAGCCGAGCATCTTCGCACCGATCACCGCGAGTTCTTCGTCCGGACCGATGCGGCCGAAGTCCTCAAAAAAATCGCATTCCATTTCGATGAGCCCTTCGCCGACTCGAGCGCCGTACCTACCTGGTACGTCTGCAAAATGGCGAGAGAAAATGTGACCGTAGCCCTTTCGGGCGACGGAGGCGACGAAAGCTTTGGCGGTTACGATTTCCGCTATTTGCCCCACATGCTGGAATCAAAGATCCGCGCCGCCCTTCCGCCCCCCCTCCGCTCATTTGCCTTTGGCCCCCTTGGTGCGCTCTATCCGTCGGTCCCCTGCATGCCGAAGCGCCTGCCCCTCCAGACCATCGCCGACAACCTCGCCTTCCGCGA